>NZ_OY780935.1:3033345-3369514 GCF_963675965.1 uncultured Celeribacter sp.
AAATGCGCGCGCCGGGTATGAAGCTGATGGACATGTCCATCTTTGCCTGGACCACGCTGATCACCAATGTGCTGATCGTGGTGGCCTTCCCGGTTCTGACCGCAACGCTGGCCCTGCTGACGCTGGACCGCTATTTCGACTTCCACTTCTTCACCAATGACTTTGGTGGGAATGCGATGATGTATATCAACCTGATCTGGATCTGGGGCCACCCCGAGGTCTATATCCTCATCATCCCTTGCTTTGGCGTTTTCTCAGAAGTGGTGTCGACCTTCTCGGGTAAGCCGATCTTTGGTTACAAAACAATGGTCTGGGCCACAGCCTGTATCATGGTTTTGTCCTTCGTCGTGTGGCTGCACCATTTCTTCACCATGGGGTCCGGGGCGAACGTCAACACCTTCTTCGGCATCACGACAATGATCATCGCCGTGCCGACCGGGGTGAAGATCTTCAACTGGCTGTTCACCATGTACAAAGGCCGCGTGCGGCTCGAAGTTCCGATGCTCTGGACCATTGGCTTCCTGATCACCTTCACCATCGGTGGGATGACGGGCGTGCTGCTGGCCGTACCGCCGGTCGACTTCCAGCTTCACAACACGCTGTTCCTGATCGCTCACTTCCACAACGTGATCATCGGCGGTGTGGTCTTTGCCGTCTATGCCGCGGTGAGCTACTGGTGGCCGAAAGCCTTTGGCTTCCGCATGAACGACAAATGGGGTCGCCGCAGCTTCTGGTTCTGGTTCGTCGGCTTCTACTTTGCCTTCATGCCGCTCTACGCGCTGGGTCTCATGGGCGTGACGCGCCGGATGAATGCCTATCCGGATGCGGGCTGGCAGCCCTATTTCATCGTGGCCGCCTTTGGCGCCGTGCTGATCCTGTTGGGCATCGTGAGCACCTTCATCAACTTCTACGTCTCGATCCGAGACCGCAAACAGAACGCCTGTGGCAATGACCCGTGGGATGGCCGGACGCTGGAATGGGCGACGCAATCTCCGCCTGCGCCTTACAACTTCCCGGAGACGCTGCATGTCACCGGTCGTGAGGCCTTCTGGACGATGAAGCAGCAGGGCTTTGAATGGACGGGCAACTACAAGCCGATCCATATGCCGAAAAGCACGGCCACGGGGGTGCTGATCTCGGGCCTTGCCCTGGCCTTCGGCTTTGCCATGGTCTGGTACATCTGGTGGCTGGCCATCCTGAGCTTCCTCGGGATGCTGGCACTCGGGATCGCCCATACCTTCAACTACAACCGCGACTACTACATCCCCACAGATGAGGTCGCCGCGACTGAAGCGAAAGGAGCCTCGGCATGAGCCACTCCAATACCGCCGCCAGCGTGACGGTGCTCGACCACGAGCACCATCACGAAAGCCCGACCCCGATCGGGTTCTGGATCTACCTGATGAGCGACTGCATCATCTTCGGGGCCCTGTTTGCGACCTACGCCGTTCTGGGCGGGGGCTTTGCGGGCGGGCCGGGGCCGAAGGACCTTTTCGAACCGGGCTTTGTGGCCATCGAAACGGCGCTGCTGCTGTTCTCGTCGATCACCTTCGGTCTGGCGATGTTGCAGGCCGACAAGGGCAAACGCGATGGCACCATGATGTGGCTGATCGTGACCGGTCTTCTGGGCGCTGGCTTTATCGCCATGGAGCTCTACGAATTCCGTCACCTGATCCACATCGGGGCCGGGCCGGACCGTTCTGCCTTCCTGTCGTCCTTCTTCGCGCTGGTCGGCACTCACGGGCTGCACGTCACCGGCGGCATCATCTGGCTGGTGACTCTGCTGTCGCAGATCAAGATCCATGGCCTGACCTCGGCGAACATGCGGCGCCTCGGCACGCTGTCGATGTTCTGGCACTTCCTCGATCTGATCTGGATCGGCGTCTTTTCCTTTGTCTATCTGGTGAGGTTGGTCTGATGGCACATGACACGCATTCTTCGCAGGGCCATGGCACCATGGGCCAATTGATGATCGGTTTCGCGCTCGCCGCGATCCTGACCATCATTCCCTTCGCGCTGGTGATGGGCGAGGTCGACATGAGCCGCCAGACCATCGTCGGGATCATCATGGGGCTGGGCGCGGTTCAAATCGTTGTGCATCTGGTGTTCTTCCTTCATCTGAACACCAAATCCGAAGAGGGCAGCACCTTTATGGCGACCCTTCTGGCGCTGATCATTCTGGTGATCGTTCTGGCCGGTTCGCTTTGGGTCATGCACAATATGAACGAAAACATGATGCCGCAGCATGAAATGGATCAACAGATCGAACAGATGCGGAGCCTGCAGTCCCAGCAGGGCTGAGACCGGTAGATCGAAATGGGGCGGGGCCGGTCTGACCGGCCCCGTTTGCTTTGAAGAAAGGCTGTATGCATGTCGGAAAAAGATCTGACCAAACTGCGCTGGCGGCGGCTGTTCATCGTCACGCTGCTGGCCGCCATCGGTGTGTTCGGGTTCACCCGCCTCGGCGTGTGGCAGGTGGAGCGACTGCATTGGAAACTAGACCTGATTGACCGCGTGGACAGCCGCATCCACGCAGAGCCGGTGGCTGCGCCGGGGCAGGCCGCATGGCCGACGCTGAGCGCGGAGGCGGATGAATATCGCCCGGTGCGCCTGTCCGGCCGGTTTCTCAATGAGGACGAGGTGCTGATCTACACGCCCTCCAACTTTGGCCCCGCCGACTGGGTGCTGACGCCCTTCGCGCGCAGCGATGGCACCATTGTGATGGTGAACCGTGGTGTTGTGCCCGAAGAACGTGCCCAGGAAAGCGATTTCGACCGGATCGAGGGGGAGACGACCGTCACGGGGTTGCTGCGCATGTCCGAGGACAAAGGTTGGCTGTTTTCCCGCAAAAACGACCCCGACAACGGCCTGTGGTATCGCCGCGATATCGGTTCGATCACGGCGGCCAAGGGCTATGACGCCGCGGCGCCCTATTTCGTCGACGTTCTGATGGACGATCCGCAGGGATGGCCGCGGGGCGGGCAGACCGTGGTGCAGTTCCGCAATGCCCATCTCAGCTATGCGCTGACGTGGTTTGCCTTGGCGCTGGTGGTGCTGGCGGGCTACGGGCTGGTGCTACGGATGGAGTTGAAACGCGCAGGGTGAGTTTCACTGCCCGCATATTAAAAGCCCCGCTTCCGGTGTCCGGAGGCGGGGCTTTTCACATCTGACTGGCCAAAGTGATTGCGCCTCAGGGCCGGTTGGAGATCCAGCGGCTCTGATAGGGGCCAAAAGTGATATTCGGCGTCGACAGGTCGATTTTCTCGCCGGTCAGAAGATCATACCAGTCTTCTCCATCGATCAGGTTGATCGAAATATGCGGGATCTCGATCTCATTGGCGGTCAGGTTGTTGATTGCAAAGATCGACTGATCGCGCGCGGGCGATTGCCGCCAGATGCCGAAGATCTCGTCGCCCAGTTGCATGGTGAACTGGGTGGCGTTCGGGTGGAACGCCTTTTGCGCGGTGCGGATCGAAATCCGTTCCTTCATCGCGGCCAGAACCTGCGCGTTGACGCTCTCCGGATCGTCCAGCAGTTTGCGCAGCTCCGGATAGTCCCAGCGATGGCGGTTGATGGCGCGTTTGACGCCGGTCTTTTCGACGCCGGCATGATCGTTCGGCGTCGCCAGCAGGGAATGGATATAGAAGGCCGGAACCCCTTCCAGCGCCATGACGATGGACTGGGAACAGAGGAAGCGGGCGATCTGATGGTCATCCTCGCCGCCATCGATCGTGCCCTTGAGGGCATCGAAATAGGTGATGTTCAGCTCATAGGGTTTTTCCGATCCGTCGGCGAGGGCGCGCATCGACACCAGACCGCCAAAGTCACGCACGCATTGGATTACCTGACCGAGTTCCTCGGGTTCCAGAAGCCCCTCTGCGCCGCGCACGCCGATCCCGTCATGCGAGGCCGAGAAGTTCAGATAGGCACAGCCGAGTTGCGCCGGCGGCATCCGCATCAGCCAGCGGTTCAAATGGCGGCTCGACCCGCTGAGCAGCGCATGCAGCAGCAAGGGCGGCAGCGAGAAGTTGTAGATCATATGCGCTTCGTTGCGGTTCCCGAAGTAACTCAGGTTTTCCGAGTTGGGCACATTGGTTTCGGTCAGAAGCACCACGCGCTCTTCGGCATAATCGCAGAGCAGCCGCATCAGACGCACGATGGCATGGGTCTGGGGCAGGTGGATGCAAGAGGTGCCGATTTCCTTCCAGACGAAGGCCACGGCATCCAGACGGATGATGCGCACGCCGTTGTCGATATGCAGCCGCATGATGCGCAGAAATTCCAGCAGCACCTCGGGATTGTGAAAATCGACGTCGATCTGGTCATGCGAAAAGGTGCACCAGACGTGCTTTGGTCCATTTGCCGTGCTGACTTCGCGCAGAAGCGGCGAGGTGCGCGGGCGTACCACCGACGACAGATCATCTTCGGGGGACGCTTCGACAAAGAACTTGTCGTAGGGGGCGTGCCCCTGACGGTATTCGCTGAACCAATGCGACATCGAAGACACGTGGTTGAGAACCAGATCCGACATCAGCCGGAATTCTTCGGCGATGCGCTGCACATCGGTCCAGTCGCCCAGTTGGCTGTTCACCGCACGATAGTCGGTGACCGCGAACCCGTCGTCAGAGGTGAAGGGAAAAAACGGCAGGATATGCACGCCTTTCACCACGCCACGGAGATAACGATTCAGAAAATCGCGCAGCAAATCCAAAGGTTTGTGCTGCCCGTCTGCCATGGTTGAGCCATAGGTGATCACCAGAGAGTCGGTCTCGTCCCACAGATTGTGGCCCGGTGCACGGGCCCGGGACCGAAATCCTGAGGTTTCCGGCCAGAAGGCTGCGATGATGTCTTTGCTCAGCGCATCGGCGTCAAGATCCGGGTAGATCTGGTCAATCAGCGCACAGAGACGGGTTCTGAATTGCGACGACGGTTTGGCCATGGGGCCCCCTCTTGTTTATCTTTCCTCCGGGTAGATCAAACCGCTTGCAGAGGTTCAATTGTCAGACTGAGACAATCTGTCACTTTCCTGTGCAAAAAGTGCAGAAGATTCGAAGGCGCTGCAAGCTCTGCCCAATAAAAGGGCGGTCGAAACTGTTTCGGTTCGCAGACTAGTCGTACGGCTGTGAATCAATCAGCCAGCCGCCGGGGCCTGCGACTCTGTCAGGGAGCGAAACGATCAGCAGTTTTCGAAGCAGACTGGTGGTCAGAATTGCCAGCACCAGTTGATCATATGTGATCCCGTAAAGGTCCATGTCAGCCTCCTGTTCGCAACGGCGTCGATGGCCTAATTTTCGCGGGGCATTATGGCTGAAACAAGGCAGGGTTGTAAAAATACCTTCTCAAATTGCTTAAAATTGCACCCATCGTCCGGGCGGGATCAAAAGGGGGCGTCCGGGTAGCCCACGCCCGTCAGGTAAAGGCCTTGGGGCGGACAGACCGGACCGCAGGCCGCACGGTCGCAGGCCTCAAGCGCGCGGGTGACGTCCACGGGCGCCCAGCCGCCAGCCCCGACCCGTTCCAAGGTGCCCACAAAGGAACGCACCTGATTGTGTAGAAAGCTGCGCGCACGGAAATAAAACCGGAATTCCTGACCATAGGGGATGTCGAAAGCTTCGACGCGGGCTTCGTCCAGTGTTTTGACGGGGCTGTCCGCCTGACACATGGTGGAGCGAAAGGTGGTGAAATCATGCAGCCCGACCAGCCGCTCCGCCCCGGCCTGCATCGCTGCCAGATCCAGCGGATGCTGCACATGCCAGGCCAGTCCGGCCTCATGGACCAGTGGGGCACGGCGCGAAATGAGTCGGAACATATAACGCCGTTCAAGGGCCGAAAACCGTGCATGCCAGTCGTCGGCCACCCGTGCCGCCTTCAGGATCGCGACCGGATTGGGTTTCAGGTGGTGGTTGAGTGCCTCGGACAGACGAAACGGGTCCCAGTCCTTGGCCATATCGCAATGCGCCACTTGCCCCTTGGCATGCACGCCGGCATCGGTACGACCGGCGGCGCCGATACCCGGGCAGTCGGGTTCCAGTTTGCGCAGGGCCTCCTCCACCGCCTGCTGCACGGAGGGGTGCTCTTTCTGGCGCTGCCAGCCGGCAAAGGGGGCGCCGTTGTATTCGATCAAAAGGGCGTATCTGGGCATGAGGCGGCTTTAGCGTGATGGGGAAGTGGCGTCCAGTCTTTCCCACTTACAACTCTGGCCCGTAATTCTTATGTTGCTTGCATAAACATTGCGAAAGGAACGCGGCGCGTGATCCTCAACGATATTGCAGATCGAATTTTCCGGGGCGTGGAAACCGTTCAGGACGGCGTCTCAGAAGCCCTGTTCGAACCGGTGATCCGGCTGGGGGTGACCGGGCTGTCGCGCTCGGGCAAAACCGTGTTCATCACCTCGCTTGTCGCCAATCTGCTGGACCGCGGGCGGATGCCGCAATTCGGGCCGGGGCTGGCGATAACCGCGGCTTATCTGCAGCCGCAGCCTGACGATACGGTGCCGCGCTTTGACTATGAAGCGCATCTGGCGGCGATCACCGCCCCTGATCCGCAATGGCCAGAAAGCACCCGCGCGGTGTCAGAGTTGCGTTTGTCGTTCAAAGTGCAGCCTGCGGGGCTGCTGGGCGGATTGTCCGGGCCGCGCACGGTGCATCTGGACATTGTCGATTATCCCGGCGAATGGTTGCTCGATCTTGGTTTGATGGAGAAATCCTATCAGCAATGGTCGCAAGAGGCGCTGGAGGCGGCGCAAGGTCGCCCGCAGTCGGCAGGATTTCTGGCTGATTTGAGCGCTTGCGATCCCGAGGCAAAACACACAGAGCCCGAAGCCAAAGCCCTGTCCCAAAGCTTCACCGCCTATCTGCAGGCCGCGCGCGAGGCGGGGTTTTCGGATTGCTCGCCGGGGCGGTTTTTGCTGCCCGGCGAACTGGAAGGCTCTCCGGTGCTGACATTTGCCCCGCTGCCGGACAGTGCGGGCGGTCGCGGTTCTCTGGCGCGTGAATTTGAACGCCGGTTCGAAGCGTACAAACGTGAGGTGGTCAAACCGTTTTTCCGCGATCATTTCGCGCGCATCGACCGGCAGATCGTCTTGGTCGATGCTCTGGGCGCGATCCATGCCGGGCCAAAGGCAGTGGAGGACCTTCGTCGGACGCTGTCGGATATTTTGGCGGCTTTCCGCCCGGGCCGTGTCGGGCGGTTGATGAGCCTTCTGGGACAGAAACGGGTCAGCAAGATCCTGTTTGCGGCGACCAAGGCCGATTACATCCATCATTCCCAGCATCCCCGTCTGACCGCGATCATGGAGGCGCTGGTGCGCGACGCGCGGGACCGGGCCGATTTTGCCGGGGCAGGGACAGCCGCCATGTCGATTGCGGCGCTGCGTACCACAGTGGAAGAAACCGTAACCCATGAAGGTCAGGCGCTCGACTGTGTTCGGGGGCGGACCGAAAGCGGCAAGCAGGCGGCCTATTATCCGGGCGAACTGCCCGAAGATCCCGGTCACATTCTGGCCCCGGCGCGAAAGGGGGCTGAACGCTGGCTGGATGGGGATTATGAAATCATGCGCTTCCAGCCCGCCCGGCTGACGCTGCGCCCGGGCGAAGGGCCGCCGCATATCCGGCTGGACCGTGCCGCCGATTTCCTGATTGGAGATAAGCTATGACAGAGGCGAATGAGCCCGGAACGCCGCGCAAGGGCCCGGTGCTGATCGAACTCGAAGAAGGCCCCGAGGCCAGCCCGGACCGCGCCGACCCCGTGCCCGATCTGCGCCCTTTGGCGCGGCCTGCGGCGATGGAACGTATGGCGGTGCTGGCAGCACGCAAGCCCTCGGCTCTGGCGCGCTGGTTCTGGCGGCTGTTTGCCGCGCTGTTTGCCTTTGTCGTGTCCGTTGTCAGCTATCAGGCGATTGCCGCGCTGATCGCTGCGAACCCGATTCTTGGCGCTGTCGCTCTGGTGTTGACCGGGGCGTTTGTTCTGGTCTTGCTGGCCATCGCGGTGAAGGAGCTTTCGGCCTTTGCCCGGCTCAAACGTATCGACACGCTACACCGCGCCGCCGAAAGTGCGGCGAATGCGGGGGATCTCAAAGCGGCGCAGAATGTGGCGGACCGGTTGCTGTCGCTCTATGCGGGGCGTGCGGCGCTGACATGGGGCCGGGAACGGTTTCAGGAGCGTGTGGGGGAGGTCTTTGATGCCGATGGCGTGTTGGGGCTGGCCGAGGTTGAATTGCTCAGCCCGCTTGATGTTGCCGCCCGGCGTGAGGTCGAAGCGGCTGCGCGGCAGGTTGCCGCGGTGACGGCGCTGGTGCCTTTGGCGCTGGCCGATGTGTTCACCGCGCTCACGGCCAATCTGCGCATGATCCGCCGGATTGCCGAGATTTACGGCGGGCGGTCTGGCACGCTCGGGTCCTGGCGCGTGACGAAATCCGTGCTCACCCATCTGGTCGCGACCGGGGCGGTCGCCGTAGGCGATGATCTGATCGGCACCATGGCCGGCGGTGGCGTGATGGCCAAGGTCTCGCGTCGCTTCGGCGAGGGGGTGGTCAACGGCGCCCTGACGGCGCGCGTGGGCGTGGCCGCCATCGAAGTCTGCCGCCCGCTGCCGTTCATGAAGGCCAAGAAGCCGTCTGTCTCAGGCACGGTGAAGCGGGCTTTGACAGGGTTGTTCGATAGAGGCGCGGGCTAACGGAAAGTCATTCCCGCAATTTTACCCATACCAGGATCGTTCACCGCTGGCAGAAAACCGACCGAATAAGATCCGTAGGCCTCTCTAAAGGATTGGACGACGAGTTCTCCGACGACTTCGGTCCCTTTGATGATTTCGTGGCAACGGTAAATGGCGGTGAGTTCAGTCTGTTCGATCAAGAGCAGAGCCAGCTCCGCGTTGGGCAGGCAGTCCCCACGTGCGTCAAATAGGTCCCGATCTCCGGATAGGCTCCCGTCCCGCCCGACGCCGTTCATGGATTTCAGGCGTTCCCCCCAAGCGAAGAGAGAGGCCTGTTCACGGATGTTCCATGGCGTGAGCATGTAACGTGCCGACCACCCGAGAAAGATGCCAAGCGAAAAGGCGATCCCAATCGTTTTTATATTCATGACATTGTCCGCCGAAGATAAATAAGGCTCAAAACAGTTTCGGAGGGGCGTCCTGCGGTTGGTCGCGCTGCATGATCCCCATGCGAAAGGCTCGCCCGATGCGATGCGCCATTTCCGACCATTTGGCCGCCGTCTCCGGGTCCAGCTCGGCATTCAGCGTTTCGTCGAACAGCCCGAGCCACATGGCAAAATGATGCTCTTTCACCTCCGGCGCCATCAGGTGGACGCGCTGCGGAAAGCCGTCGTATTGCCGTTCGTGCAGGATCGCATTGCGCCAGAAACGTCCGATCTTTTCCTCATGGGCGGGCCAGTCATCGACATGGGCGCCAAACACCAGCGCCAGCTCCGGATGTTGACGGACCCCGGCGTAGAACCGTTTGAGCACGCGCTCCACTTCTTCCGGTGTGATGTCGAATTTCGGGGGTAGAGCAGAGCGGCGGTCTGTCATGATGGGCTGTCCTTTCGCGCAGATGCGCCCAGATGTAGCCGAGCAGGCGTCAGGATGCCATCTGTCAGGTGGTCGCGGCAATCCTGAGTGTTTTTATTGTTGAGTAAATCTATCAACTATATGATTTCGTTGATTTTTTTCTTGCATGGCGGCGTGTGCGGCGCTATGAAGCCCTTAGCCAAGATGACAGCTCCCCGGCCAGGTCCCTTTGAGGCATTCCTCAAGTCCCAGCGCGGCAGCCACTCCTCCAGCCAATTGCCAGATCACCGCACCTCGGGTTTTGCGACCCGTGTCGTCGCCTGTGTCGCGTTCCTCTGCGATCGGCCATGATGCGCCTCCAGCACTGAAATTTCAAGACACTCCGAAGAGGCCAAGGCCGGCACGTCGCCATTCCGCCCGGGTTCCCTATGCCGCTCCGTCGCCAGCTCAGGCCAGCCACGCAGCCCGGAACCCCAGCCAGATCGCTCGGGCAGCGCCCCGGTACAAGCTTCGGTGAAAAGGGACATCCTGCGGGTGTCCCTTTTTCCTGTTTCAGGCCCCGTTTTGACGGGTTTACCCACCGCTTTCGGGGGCCTATAAGGCGCACATGACTTTTGTGGCGATCATTATTCGAATTATCAGCCCGGCGCTCTGATCAGACGAGCCGCCGGGACAAGGCGTATGGAAGCCCGCGCCGAATTCGAAGACGACACCCTCCCTCCCAAGGACCCAAACGATATGTGTTCCGAGACGACCACACCTGATTACAAAGACACCCTTAATCTGCCGAAAACCGATTTTCCGATGCGTGCGGGCCTGCCCAAACGCGAACCCGGCTGGCTGGACCGCTGGGCGCAGATCGGTGTCTATGACCGTCTGCGCGAAAAGGGCAAGGCCGACGCCCGCCCGCCTTTCGTGCTGCATGACGGCCCTCCCTATGCCAACGGCCATCTGCACATCGGTCACGCGCTGAACAAGACGATCAAGGACATCATCACGCGCTCGCACCAGATGATGGGCTTTGATGCGCGCTATGTGCCGGGCTGGGATTGTCACGGTCTGCCGATCGAATGGAAGATCGAGGAACAATACCGCAAGAAGGGCAAGAACAAGGACGATGTCCCGGTCATCGATTTCAGGCGCGAATGCCGTGCCTTTGCCGATGAATGGGTCGGCATCCAGCGCGAGGAATTCAAACGTCTTGGTGTCTATGGCACCTGGGACGATCCCTATCTGACGATGAACTACCACGCCGAGGCGGTGATTGCCGAGGAATTCATGAAATTCCTGATGAACGGCACGCTTTATCAGGGCTCAAAACCCGTGATGTGGTCGCCGGTCGAGAAAACCGCGCTGGCCGAGGCAGAGATCGAGTATCACGACCACAAATCGCACACGATCTGGGTGCCGTTTAAGGTTGTGGACGCGGCAGGTGTTTCCGAACCCGCAATCAAGCTGCAAACGCCGACAGAGGCTTTGTCGTCTCGTCCACATGTTGGCTTAAGCGATGATCTTCTAGAAGCCCGCGTCGTGATCTGGACCACCACCCCCTGGACCATCCCGTCGAACAAGGCCGTCGCCTACAATCCGAAAATCGCCTACGGCCTCTACAAGGTCGAGGCTACCGAAGAGGAAAGCTGGACCAAGCCGGGCGATCTCTATGTCTTCGCCGATGCTTTGGCCGAGGATGCTCTGGGCAAATCGCGTGTGACCGAGTTTACCCGCGTGCGCGATGTGACGGCGGATGAACTCTCCGGCCTGACGCTCGCCCACCCCTTCGCCGGGGCCGAAGGGGCCAATGGCTATTGGGACTACGAGGTCCCGATGATCGACGGCGATCACGTCACTGACGATGCGGGCACGGGCTTTGTACACACCGCGCCCAGCCACGGGGCCGACGACTACGAATGTTTCGTCAAGCGCAACTGGCTGGATCGGATGACGCATAACGTTGGTGAGGAAAGCGAATTCCTGCCGCATGTGCCGTTCTTCGCGGGGCTGCGGGTGTTTGACCATAAAGGCAAAGAAGGCAAGGCCAACGCCGAGGTCATCAACAAGCTGGTCGAAGTGGGCGGGGTCATCGCACGTGGCCGCGTGACCCACAGTTATCCGCATTCGTGGCGCTCGAAAGCCCCGGTGATCTTCCGCAACACGCCGCAGTGGTTTGCCGCTGTGGACAAGACGCTCGAAGACGGCATGGGCAGCTATGGCGACACGATCCGTGAACGCGCGCTCAATTCCATCGACCAACTGGTGAAATGGACGCCGCAGACCGGGCGCAACCGCCTCCATTCGATGATCGAAAACCGGCCCGACTGGGTGCTGTCGCGTCAGCGTGCTTGGGGTGTGCCGCTCACCTGCTTCACCAAGAAAGGCCTGTTGCCGACCGACGACGGGTTCCTGTTGCGCAATGACGAGGTAAACCAACGCATCTCCGCCGCTTTCGAGGAAAACGGCGCGGATGTCTGGTATGAAGAGGGCTTCAAGGAAAAGGTTCTGGGCGGCATCGTCGATCCGGCGGAGTACGATCAGGTCTATGACGTTCTGGACGTGTGGTTTGACAGTGGCTCTACCCATGCCTTTGTGCTGCGCGACCGCGAAGACGGCACACCCGACGGCATCGCGGATGTCTATATGGAGGGCACCGACCAGCACCGTGGCTGGTTCCACAGCTCGCTGTTGCAGGCCTGTGGCACCAAAGGACGCGCACCCTATAAAAACGTTGTGACGCATGGGTTTACGCTGGATGAGAAGGGCATGAAAATGTCCAAATCTCTGGGCAACACCATCCTGCCGGAGCAGATCGTCAAACAATACGGCGCCGACGTCCTGCGACTTTGGGTGGCGCAGACCGATTACACCGCTGACCAACGGATCGGGCCGGAGATCCTGAAAGGCGTGGCCGACAGCTATCGCCGCCTGCGCAACACCATGCGCTTCATGCTGGGGTCGCTGGCGGACTTCAGCGAGGCGGATCGTGTCGACCCCGCCGAGATGCCGGAGCTGGAACGCTGGGTGCTGCATCGTCTGGCCGAACTGGATACGCAGGTGCGCGAAGCCTATGAAACCTTCGATTTTTCCGGGGTTTGGCAGGCGGTGTTCAATTTCGCCACAGTGGACCTGTCGTCGTTCTATTTCGATATCCGCAAGGATGCGCTCTATTGCGATGGCGACACGCCGCGGCGTCGGGCCGCGCGGACGGTGCTCGACATCCTGTTCCATCGTCTGACCACATGGCTGGCGCCGATTCTCGTCTTCACCATGGAAGAGGTCTGGCTGGAGCGGTTCCCGGGCGATGACAGCTCGGTGCATCTGATTGACTTCCCGCCGGCCACACCGGGCTGGCTCGATGGCGATCTGGCCGAAAAATGGGCCCGTATCCGCAAGGCGCGCCGCGTTGTGACCGCCGCGCTTGAGGTGCAACGCCGCGACAAGGTGATCGGCGCCTCATTGGAGGCCGCGCCGGTGGTCCATGTCGAAGACGAAGCGGTGCTGGCCGCGCTCAGGACGGTCGATTTCGAAGATCTCTGCATCACCTCGGACATCGCTCTGACCGCCGATCCGGTGCCCTCCGATGCCTTCCGTCTCGACGGGGAGGTCGATGGCATCGGTGTGGTCTTTGAAAAGGCCCATGGCGAGAAATGCCAACGCTGCTGGAAAATCCTGCCCGATGTCGGCAGCCATCAGCACGCAGGTGTCTGCGGGCGTTGTGACGAAGCGCTGGGATAAAATCGGCGGCCTCTCTGTCGACAAAAGATCATTGAAAGGGCACCTTCGGGTGCCCTTTTGCATGGCGGGGCAAGTCTGAGGCCGGAGCTGAGACCGGAACCGATCCCCGTGCTATTCGGGGGCTTTGGCGCGCGGATGTGCGGCCTCATAGACCTTGAGCAGCCGGGCCGTGTCGACAGCGGTATAGGCCTGTGTCGTCGACAGCGAGGCATGCCCCAGCAGTTCCTGAATGGCGCGCAGATCGCCACCGGCGTTCAGCAGATGGGTGGCAAAGCTGTGACGCATTGCATGCGGGGTGACCGAGGCAGGCAGCCCCAGTTGCATTCGCGCGGCTTCGGTCACGCGCGAGATCATGCGCGGGTTGAGGGCGCCGCCGCGTTTGCCACGAAACAGTGGTGTCTCTGGCGCGCCCTCATAGGGACAAAGCCGCAGATAGCTGTTCACGGCGTCTCGTGCCACCGGCAGGACCGGGACGATACGTTCCTTGCCACCCTTGCCGGTGATGCGCAGAACCTCGCCCAATGGTGCGTCCCCTCGGGTCAGGGACAGGGCTTCGGAAATCCGCAAACCGCAGCCGTAGAGCAATGTGACCACAGCCACATCGCGGGCCGCAATCCACGGGTCCTGCGATTGCAGTGAGACGGTCGAAAGCATCTCCTGGGCGGCGTCCGGTGACAGGGGCCGGGGCAGCTTGGCCTGGAACTTAGGCGCGCGGGTCGACAGGATCGCCGTGGCATCGAACCCTTCGCGCTCCGACAGCCAGCGGGTGAAATTCTTGACCGCCGAGAGGGCGCGCGCCAGCGACCGCGCGGCAACGCCACGGCCCCGTTCATGGGCCATCCAGGCACGCATATCCGAAATCGTCAGCCGTGCGATCTGCGCCGGACCGAAACCCCCGCCGTGGTGCTGCGCCAGAAAGGCCAACCAGCCTGCGACATCGCGCTGATAGGCGGTGATCGTGTTTTCCGAGGCACCATGCAGCGCCCGCTGCAAGTCGAGCCAGTTCTGCAGCGCGTCACGCATGCCGTCTGTCAGGGCGGTGCTCATCCCAGCCAGCGCTGCATCATGCGTTCAAAGGCCCCGGCAAAGAACTGCAGCAGATCGGTGGCCTGAGCAGGGGTGAACATCTGCGGATCTTCAGACCCGAACACCAGCAGTCCGGGCAGGCGACCGGGGCCGAGATCCAGCATCATCAGCGCTTCCGACTGGATGAGACTCGCGGCGGCCTCGCCATAGAGATCGCGTCCGCCCGCGGGGAGCTTGCGCAGCGTGACCGGGCGCATCGGCACATTGCGGCCAAGGGTGACATAGGCTTCGCTGTAGCCGGGTTCCGCTGTCACCAGAACCGTGCTGAGTTTCTCCAGTGCCGGGTCGGCTTCTTCGATCCGGGTTTCCAGCAACAACCGCACCGCATCGACACGCAGCGTCTGCGCGACCTCTGTCGACAGCAGTGTGAGAAACCCCGTGAAATCACGCGGCTCCAAAAGCTGCAGGACCGCACGGTGGATCTGATTGGTGCCGGTTAGATTTTCATAGGCGGCGGCAATCACCTCGCGATGGGTGTCTTGCAGACGGTCCAGCCGGTCTTCGAGCCGGTCCAGGGCAATCCCACGCAGATCCACGACATTGTCGCCCGCGGCCACGTCATTGGCCGCCATCAGGGCGCGCATCACGTCCTGATCGTCCAGAATCATCTCCGGTTCGGAAATGATCTTTTCGCGCAGATCATCTGCCAGTGGCGTAATTGCCTTGGGGGCTTGGGTGTTCATGCTGCCTCGTCATCGCTCGACATGCCGGTATCCGGTCGTTGCGAAAACTATGCGCCTCGGAGGTCGTAATTTCAAGTGCGGAGGCCGGCCCGGAAGTCGGCTGCTTAGTCTGCCGCTCAACCGGTGTCGGGGTTTGCGCCGCGCGAAACGTCTCTCTGAAAAGGGGGGCGGCGAAAGGGTAGACGTCAAAAAAACGCCCCCGTTTTGTCCGGGGGCGCCGTTTTTCTCGGGGTGCAGCGGGCTGTCAGATCAAACGATCTTGATGCCGGCGTCTTTGGCGTCTTTCACGAACTGATCCAGACCCTTGTCGGTCAGAACGTGGTTGGCCATGGCCTTGATCACGGCGGGCGGGGCGGTGATTACGTCGGCGCCGATTTTGGCGCAGTCGGAAATGTGGTTCACGGTGCGGATCGAGGCGGCGAGCACCTCGGTTTCATAGCCGTAGTTGTCGTAGATCGTGCGGATGTCTTCGATCAGCTCCAGCCCGTCGATGTTGATGTCATCGAGGCGCCCGATGAAGGGGGAAATGAAGGTCGCACCAGCTTTCGCAGCCAGCAGGGCCTGATTGGCCGAGAAGCAGAGGGTCACGTTGATCTTGTGGCCGTCTTCGGACAGGGTTTTGCAGGCTTTCAGGCCGTCGAGGGTCAGCGGCAGCTTGATCACGACATTGTCGGCGATCGTGGCCAGCTTGCGGCCTTCGGCGACCATAGCGTCATAGTCGAGGGCGACAACTTCGGCGGAGACCGGACCGTCAACCAGTTCGCAGATTTCCTTGGTGACTTCGAGAATGTCACGGCCGGATTTCTTGATCAGAGACGGATTGGTGGTGACCCCGTCCACAAAACCGAGATCGTTCAATTCGCGGATGGCCTCCACGTCAGCGGTATCGACAAAGAACTTCATGGGCGCTTCTCCTTTCGCCTGACTGTTGGCGCAGTCATAGTGCATGTCGGCGACCACATAAAGGGGGTCTGGCGAGGGCGCGGGAAAAGGCCTATCAACATGGCCATGGATGCGGCAGAGTATTTTTCCCACGGTCAGTTCTCCCGAGGCCAGTTGGTGGCGGTGTTGACCACCGAGCCGATCGACCGGCTGCTCGATTACAAGGCTCCCGAAGGCGGGGTGGAACGCGGTGCCTTTGTCACGGTGCCTCTGGGGCCACGCAAGGTGCTGGGATGTGTCTGGGGGGCGGGGACAGGCGGTTTTGATCTGTCCAAGGCCCGCAGCATTTCCGAGGTGCTGGATGTGGCACCGATGCGCGAGGAAATGCGGCTGTTTCTGGAAAAGGTCGCCGCTTATACCCTGACCCCCATGCCCGCCATGCTGCGGCTGGCCACGCGGGCACCGGGTCTGATGAACCCGCCGGGGATGCGCAAAATCTACCGGCGCGGCACCGGGCGCCCCGGCCGGGAAACTGACGCGCGCCGTCGGGTGATCGAGACGTTGGAGGACTATGGCGGGCTGGCATTTACACTCAAGGAACTGGCTGATCTGGCTGGGGTGACGCCCTCGGTCGTCAAAGGCATGGTGCCTTCGGGCGCGGTGCTGGAAGAAGACAGTCCGCGCGATCTGCCCTATGCGCGGCTGCACAGCGATGCGCCGGGCAAGGAGCTGACCCCGGCGCAGGCGGCTGCGGCTGAGAGCCTGCGGGCCTCGGTCGCGGCTGAGCGCTATGGCACCACCTTGTTGAAGGGCGTGACAGGTTCAGGCAAGACCGAGGTGTATCTGGAGGCCGTGGCGGAATGTCTTTCGAAGGGGCGTCAGGCGCTGGTTCTGTTGCCGGAGATTGCCCTGACGGCAGAGTTTCTCAACCGGTTCGAAGCGCGTTTTGGGGCGCGTCCGGCGGAATGGCATTCCGGTGTGACAATGACCGAACGCCGCCGGGTCTGGAAAATGGTCGGTGAGGGCGGTGCTCAGGTCGTGATCGGGGCGCGCTCGGCGCTCTATCTGCCTTTTCAGAATCTCGGTCTGATCGTGGTCGACGAAGAACACGACGGGTCTTACAAACAGGAAGACGGGGTGCATTACAATGCCCGCGATATGGCGGTGCTGCGCGCCTCGCTGTGTTCGGCCACCGTTATTCTGGCCTCGGCCACGCCCAGTCTGGAAACATGGGCCAATGTCGAGGCGGGGAAATATACCCGTCTCGATCTGGAAAGCCGCTATGGCCCCGCAGTGATGCCCGACATGCATGCGCTCGACATGCGCCCCGAAAAGCTGCCCGCCACGCGGTTCATTTCAGATGCGCTGGCCAATGCGGTGCGCAAACGCATTGCGGCGGGGGAACAGAGCCTGTTGTTTCTGAACCGTCGCGGCTTTGCCCCGGTGACGATCTGCCGGGCCTGTGGCCATCAGATCGCCTGCGATCACTGCGATGCGCGGATGGTGGAGCACAGGTTTCTCGGGCGGCTGATGTGTCATCAGTGCGGAGAGACCAAGCCGATGCCCACGGCCTGTCCGTCTTGCGGGGTGGAGGGGCGTCTCGCCCCGGTCGGCCCCGGCGTGGAGCGGCTGGCCGAAGAGGTGGCAGAGCGTTTCCCTGAGGCCAAATGTGCGGTGCTGTCTTCGGATCTTTTTGCCTCGGCCCGCGCGCTCAAGGCGCAGATCCAGCAGATCGCCGAAGGGGATACAGCCATCATCATCGGGACGCAGCTGGTGGCCAAGGGGCACAACTTTCCCAATCTGACGCTTGTGGGCGTGATCGATGCCGATCTGGGGCTGCAGGGGTCGGATTTGCGGGCCGCAGAGCGCACGTTTCAGTTGATGCGGCAGGTTGCCGGACGTGCGGGTCGTTCAGAAAAGAAGGGCGTTGCGCTGTTGCAGACCTATCAGCCGGAACACCCTGTGATCCGGGCAATCATCGCTGGGGATGAGGAAGGTTTCTGGCGGGCGGAGGCCGCGGAACGCAAGATGGCCGGGGTGCCGCCCTATGGGCGTATGGCGGGGATCATCCTGTCGGGGCCGGATCTGGCACAGGTGATGGATGTGGCCAATCGGCTGGCGCGTGCGGCGGGGCCGCTCCAGCGGATTCATGCGCAGCTTTTCGGTCCGGCCCCGGCACCGATCGCGCGGGTGCGCGGCAAGCATCGTGTGCGCCTGCTGGTGAAAGCCGAAAAGAACGCGCCCATTCAGGTGGCCCTGTCCGAGTGGGTGAAACAGGTGCGTCTGCCCAATGCGGTGCGGCTGCAGATTGACATTGATCCGCAAAGCTTCTGGTGAGGGGATAGGTGGGGGCTTGAGAGAGGCTGGAAGAAGACGGGCCTCAGGCGCTGGCTGCCAGCGGGCGATGGCCCAGAACCCAGGCCGTCGCGACCCCGCCGACCCACATGCACAGCAGCGCCAGCCATGCGGTGGCGGCAAAGACCGAGGTGCCGGTGACGCCATTGCCTATGGCGCAACCACCCGCCAGCATGGCCCCAAACCCCATCAGCACCGCGCCGATCATAGACCGGCGCATGAGCGGGACGCTTTCAAACGCCTGCCAGCGGAATTCGCCATTGATCAATGCGGCACTGAAGGCGCCCAGAACCACCCCCGGCACGAGGCCGATGTCAAAGGTCAGCACGGCGGCCCGGTCGAGCACGAACATCAATGTGTTGGCCGAGGGGCCGGAAAAGGTGACCGAGGTGATCGGCAGCGGATCAAAAGCAAGCTGGGCCAGCGACCATGTCAGCCCCCAGCCGACGGCCACCGCAAACCCCACGCCGGAGGCATAGATCCAGACCCTCGGTCCGATCTGGTTGCGCGCCGCCAGCACCAGCGCCAGCGCGGCGGTAGCCAACCCGATGATCAGCCCGCTTTCGGCTGGCAGATGCACCAGCGTGCGCAGGTCGATATTGCTGCCGCCGGGCGTCACCGACAGGCGTGCGAGCTGGTCGCGCAGTGGGGCCAACCGTCCGTGCAGGCTCATTTGTGCGGTGACGGCAAAGATCAGTCCCGAGACGACGGAGCGTAGGTTGCCGGTCGAGGCAAGCACCAGAAGCCGGCCTGAACAGCCCCGCGCCATCACCATGCCGGCCCCGAACATCAATCCGCCGATGACGGCGCCGGACCATGTGCCGGGCACCGCCATGACGCGGCTGTCTTCAGTGCGAAAGATCCCGGCCATTTGCGCGGCCTGCACCCAGACCATGGCGGTGGAGAAGGTCAGCAGCCAGACCGCGACCTTGCCGCCCAGCCGCCCCTGGGCAAATTCGACGGTGGCTGCACGCAGACAAAACCGTGACCGCTGGGCGGAGACGCCGAAGATCACCCCGGTCAGAAGTCCGAGCAGAGCGGCGGTCGGGCGTTCACCGATCCATTCGATGAGGGGCAAAAGTCCCATGGTGCAAACCTCGCGCGTGACATCTGACCCAACCTATTGGCTGGGGCTGCTGCGTCCTTGATCTGTATCACACTTATTCTCTTGCGTGAATGTATGTCAGATTTGGTCCGGTTTTGATCTCGTCGCAGCTCGCGTCGCAGGCGCGCGCGGAGGGGGGTGTGCAGGAATTCTGTCTCCTCAAACCGGCACAGCCTGCGTAATGGATGTCCATGTTGACACCGACTCCCCTCTCTGAGGCCCGCCACCTCCCGCTTTGGCGCCGTCCGGAAGCGCTTTTGTTCCTGATGGCCTTTGCCATGCCCGTGGCCTTCGCCACATGGAATGCCTTGCTCAACAACTTTGTCATCGAAGCGGCTGGGTTCACCGGTGTCGAAATCGGCTGGCTGCACACGGTGCGCGAAATTCCCGGGTTTCTGGCGATTGGGGTGATCGCCCTGATCATGGTGATGCGCGAACAGATTTTGGGGATCGTCGCGCTGCTCTTGCTGGGGGTGTCGACTGCGGTGACGGCCTATTTCCCGTCGTTGGGCGGGATCCTGACGGTGACCATGCTGTCCTCCATCGGGTTTCACTATTTTGAAACGGTTAACCAGTCGCTGCAATTGCAATGGCTGACCAAGGACCGCGCGCCCATCGTTATCGGTAGGCTGATGGCCGCTGGATCTGCAGCCTCGCTGATTGCCTATGGTGTATTGGTGCTGACCTGGAAGAGTTTCGATCTGTCCTATGGCTTTGTCTATATGGTGTCCGGGGGCTTTACTGCCGTGGCCGCCTGTTTCGCCTTTCTCGCCTATCCGCAGTTCGAAGCCCCAAACCCGCAGGCAAAGAAGCTCATCCTTAAGCGACGCTACGGGCTGTATTACGCCTTGCAGTTCATGGCCGGTGCGCGGCGGCAGATTTTTGTCGTCTTCGCCGCCTTCATGATGGTCGAAAAATTCGGCTTTGAGGTGCATGAGGTCACGGGGCTGTTCCTGATCAACTTTTTGGCCAACATGATCGTGGCCCCCTTCATGGGGCGGATCGTGGCGCGCAAGGGCGAACGGTTCGTGCTGATGCTAGAATATCTCGGGCTGACCATCGTGTTTCTGGCCTATGGCGGCATCTACTGGCTGGGCTGGGGCGTCGTGATCGGCGCTGTGCTCTATGTCATTGATCACATGCTCTTTGGGCTGGCTTTCGCGCTCAAGACCTATTTCCAGAAGATCGCCGATCCCGAAGACATCGCGCCCACGGCGGCGGTGGCCTTTACCATCAACCATATCGCGGCGGTCTTTCTGCCCGCGCTTCTGGGCTATCTTTGGGTGGTGTCGCCGGGCGGTGTGTTCGGTCTGGCGGCGGCGATGGCTTTGGCCTCGCTTGGGCTGTCGGCGCTGATCCCGCGTCACCCGGAGAAGGGCAACGAATGGCGCCTGTTGCCTTTGGCGCGCCCGAAACCCCCGGTTGCCCCGGCGGAATAACCCCGCCAATCAGGCCGTTTGTCTTGGCGCGATCTCGTCTTATATTCAAATCAGAGACAAAGATGAGGAAAACCCATGTTCAGTGCGCTGACGAAAAAACTCACGATGCCCACCCCGGATGAGGCGCTGCCCGGGCGCGATGCACCTGTGTTCGAAGGGGCCGACCATGTTGTGTTCCATTGCCCGATGATCGCACCGCTCCCGGCCGGGGCAGAGGTTGCGGTCTTCGGGATGGGCTGCTTTTGGGGCGTTGAACGGATTTTCTGGCAGACCGAAGGCGTAGTGAACACGGCGGCAGGATATGCCGGGGGCTATACGCCGAACCCGACCTATGAAGAGGTGTGCATCGGGCGAACCGGCCACAATGAGGTGGTGCGGGTGGTCTTCGATCCCAAGATCATTTCCTATGAGGCGCTGCTCAAGGTGTTTTGGGAAAACCACGATCCGACGCAGGGCATGCGGCAGGGCAATGACCGCGGTACGCAGTATCGCTCCGGGATCTATTTCACCTCCGAGGCGCAGCGTCAGGCCGCCGAGGACAGTCTGGCGGGCTACAATGTCCTGCTGCAGGAAAAGGGGTTCGGGGCGATCACCACGGAAATCCTGCCAGCCGGGGCCTTCTATTTCGCGGAAGACTATCACCAGCAGTATCTCGCCAAGAACCCGCAGGGCTATTGTGGCATTGGCGGCACCGGTGTGAGCTGCCCGATCGGCTTGAAGCTGGAGCGGGGCCCGGAATAACACCCCGCTTCTAAAACTGCAGCGCGCGCAGAACGCTTGAGCTGTGCGACGCTTCGGATTATGGCAGGGCAACCCCAATCCGGAGAGCCGCCATGACCACCTACACCGCCTTCACCAAAACCCAAGGCAAAGCCCCCGCAGATGCCATTGGCGAAGCGCTAGAAAGGCTGGTGCCGGAACCGACCGGTATTGGCGTCTTCGAGATCGAAGACGGCTCCGGCCTCTGGGAAGTCGGGGCCTATTTCACCGAAGCGCCCGATGAAATCGCGCTGGCGCTTGTGGCCAAAGCCAATGGTGCACCGGATTTCGTCATCTCCGAACTGCCGGACACTGATTGGGTGGCCAAGGTGCGCCGCGATCTGGCCCCGGTCGAAGCCGGGCGGTTCTTCGTCTATGGCTCTCATGACGCCGACAAGCTGCCCGCTGACAAGATCGGTCTGCTGATTGAGGCCGCGATGGCCTTTGGCACCGGGCACCACGGCACCACTTTGGGCTGTCTGAAGGCGCTGGACGCGCTGCTGGGCGCGGGCAAGACATTCGACAATGTTGCCGATATTGGATGTGGCACGGCGGTGCTGGCGATGGCGGCGGCGCAAGTGTCCGACCGTCCCGTGCTGGCTTCTGATATCGACGAGGTTGCGGTCGAGGTCGCGCAGAGCAATGTCGACGCTAATGGTCTGACCGGGCAGGTGATCTGCCTAGAGGCCGCGGGCTTCAGCCACGCAGGTCTTGCCGAAAAGGCACCTTTCGATCTGGTGTTTGCCAACATCCTGAAAGGGCCGCTGGTCGCACTGGCCCCTGAAATGGCAGCGAATGTCGCCCCGGGCGGCTATGTGATTCTGTCGGGCATTTTGAACCCGCAGGCCGAAGAGGTCGTGTCGGTTTATACTCAGAATGGCTTCAATCTGACTAAAAATGAGCAGATTGTTGACTGGACGACCCTCACAATGCAGCGTAACGGCGGCTGAATGCCCTGTTTTGCGCATTCTTGGCGTCTTTCAGAGTGTTGGGGGGTAAACTCATGCTGTCGCATTTCCGACATGTGTGAGGAGAGGCTGTCATGGCACAGGCCGGACCGCAACAGTTCGAAGAAAGACTGGCCAGAATTGAAATGAACCGCCGCAAGCTCAAGGGCGGCGCGATCTATCCGGTCAATCACGACGGTCTGATCATCGCACGTCCGCGACGGAGGCCTTTGCATCGACGTCCTTTGCATATGTTGGTGGTCCTGCTGGTCGGGGTGGTGCTGTTCAAGGCTGCGCTCTACGGTATGACCGGTGCAGTGACCTACAACCACCGTATCGCGGAACTGGCCAATGGGCCGGTGTGGGACCAGGCCGCCGCATGGGTCATGTCCGCCGACAGCCTGACGCAATGGCTGGCGCAACAGGGCCGCATGTTGTTCCTCTGAACAGGTTTTCCTAGACCCATCTGCCATTCTCGCTGGTCAATGTTCATGTTTCGTGCTAATTGCGGAAACAACAGAACAAACGAGCAGGTGAGACAATGCGGGTGATGGGTATCGACCCCGGGCTGCGCAATATGGGCTGGGGCATCATTGATGTTCAGGGGTCGCGCATCAGCCATGTGGCCAATGGCATTTGCCGGTCCGCTGCTGCGGATGATCTGGCCGTGCGCCTATTGTCGCTGTTTGATCAACTCACCGAAATCGTTGCCACCTATCAGCCCGATACGGCGGCGGTGGAACAGACCTTTGTCAACAAGGACGCCGTGGCCACGCTGAAGTTGGGGCAGGCGCGATCCGTTGCGCTTCTGGTGCCGGCGCGGGCGGGCATTCCGATTGGCGAATATGCCCCGAATGCGGTGAAAAAGACCGTGGTCGGCGTCGGTCATGCCGCCAAACAGCAGGTCGAACATATGATCAAGCTGCAACTGCCGGGGGCAAAGCTGGCCGGGGCCGATGCGGTCGACGCCCTGGCCATCGCGATCACCCATTCCTACCACGCGCAGTCTTCCTCACGGTTGGCGGATGCGCTCAGAAAGGCGGCCTCATGATCGGCAAACTGACAGGTGTCATCGACTACATCGGGACAGATCACGTGATGATCGATGTTCGGGGCGTCGGCTATATCGTGCATGTGTCCGAACGCACGCGCATGGCTTTGCCGGGGCAGGGGGCGCCGGTGTCGCTTTATACCGATATGCTGGTGCGTGAAGACCTGTTGCAGTTGTTTGGCTTTTCATCGCTTTTGGAAAAGGAATGGTATCGTCTGCTGATTTCGGTGCAGGGCATCGGCTCGAAAGCGGCGATGGCGATCCTTGGGACACTGGGCCCCGAGGCCACGGGGCGCGCGATTGCGCTGGGCGACTGGAGCGCGGTGAAGGCCGCGCCGGGCGTCGGGCCAAAGATTGCGCAGCGCGTGGTCAATGAGCTCAAGGACAAGGCTCCCACGGTGATGGCGATGGGCGGCTCTTTGGCCAGGACTTTGGAGGCTCCAGACGGGGTTGAGGCGGTCGATAGCGATGGGCCTGCCGCCTCTGCTGTGCCGCGCAAGGCGGCTCCGGCTGCGAAGAAAGCCTCGGCCAGCGCCGAGGCCGAAGCCATGTCGGCGCTGCAAAACCTTGGCTATGCGCCGTCGGACGCCGCGCAGGCGGTGGCTCAGGCCGGGCAGGACACCCCCGAGGCGGACACATCGGGGCTGATCCGGGCCGCGCTGAAACTGCTGGCGCCGAAAGGGTAAATCACCATGGAGCATCCCGATCCGACCCTGCGTCCTGACCGTCGCCCCGAAGATGCCGACCGGGCGCTACGCCCGCAGGCGCTGGAAGAGTTCATCGGTCAGCAGGAAGCCCGGGCCAACCTGCGTGTCTTCATCGAATCCGCGCGGATGCGCGAAGAGGCGATGGACCATGTCCTGTTTTATGGTCCGCCGGGGCTGGGCAAGACTACGCTGGCGCAGATCATGGCCCGCGAACTTGGGGTGAATTTCAAGATGACCTCGGGGCCGGTGCTGGCCAAGGCGGGGGATCTGGCGGCGATTCTGACCAATCTGGAAGCGCGGGACGTGTTGTTCATCGACGAAATCCATCGGATGAACCCGGTTGTCGAAGAGGTGCTTTATCCTGCGATGGAGGATTTCGAGCTGGATCTGGTCATCGGTGAAGGCCCGGCGGCGCGCACTGTGCGGATCGAACTCCAGCCCTTTACGCTGGTTGGGGCCACGACCCGTCTGGGTCTGTTGACGACGCCGCTGCGGGACCGCTTTGGCATCCCGACCCGACTGCAATTCTACACGGTCGAGGAATTGCATGAGATCGTCAGTCGCGGTGCGCGGCTCTTGGGAGTGGTTTGTGATCCGGAAGGCGCGCATGAAATTGCCAAACGCGCGCGGGGCACGCCCCGGATTGCCGGGCGCCTGTTACGCCGGGTGGTCGACTTTGCCGTGGTCGAGGGTAACGGGCGGATCACCAAACCGCTGGCGGACAATGCGCTCACCCGTCTGGGGGTCGACTTGCTGGGGCTGGATGGTGCGGACCGTCGCTATCTGATTATGATTGCGGAGAACTACGGGGGCGGGCCGGTCGGTGTGGAAACGCTGGCGGCGGCGTTGTCGGAAAGCCGCGATGCCATTGAGGATGTGATCGAGCCCTATCTGTTGCAGCAAGGCCTGATACAGCGCACGCCGCGCGGCCGGATGCTGGGGCAGAAGGCCTGGCGTCATCTTGGTCTTGAAGCGCCGAAAGCACCGGATCAGTCGGATTTGTTTGGGAAGTGATACCGCCAGGGACGCAAGGGGAGTGAGCAATCATGGATTTGAAAGACCTTCAGCGTCAGGCGGCGGCCGTCAATCAGATATATGCCGAGGCGTTTGATCTGAAGCGGGATGGGCTGATGCTGATTGGCAAGCTGACCGAAGAAACCGGAGAGGTGGCCGCGGCCTATCTCAAACTGCACAATCGGGCTCGGGGCGCAGATGGCGATCCGGCGCAGCTGCGGCGTGCGTTCGAAGACGAACTGGCCGATCTTCTGGGGTTTCTGGCCGTGCTGGCCCAAAGCGAAGGCGTCGATCTGGCAGAGGCTTTTGCGCGCAAATGGGGTCGCTATCTGTCAGAGGAGCAGGCCGGGGTATAGGTCGTCGCTTAGCCCAGCAGATGTCCCATCTGCGCCACGGCCAGCCTGTAACCGTTCACGCCGCACCCTGCCATGACTGCATCCGCGCGCATCGAGACATAGGAATGGTGGCGAAAGGCTTCGCGTTTGTGGACCTGACTGATATGCACCTCGATCACCGGCCCCTCAAAGGTATTGAGCGCATCCAGAATCGCCACCGACGTATGGGTGTATGCGGCCGGGTTGATCACGATCCCGGCGGCTTTTTCGCGGGCTTCGTGGATCAGGTCGATGATCTCGCCCTCATGGTTCGACTGGGCGAATACAATGTCTAGATCATGACGCGCAGCTTCTGCTGCGCAAAGTGCCTCGACGTCTGCGAGGGTCTCATGGCCGTAGATCTCCGGCTGGCGTTTGCCCAGAAGGTTCAGGTTCGGTCCGTTGAGAATGTAGACGGTTTTGCTCATGTCTGCCCCGCAAGATCTGTGTGACCGGAGTTATGCGGGACATGGATGCAAAGCGCAAGGAAATCGCATATTCTGATCGAAATCGGGCGTCCTGAAAATGTGTCATTGGCGCAGGCTGTTTGGCGTGTTAGCTGGGGGAAAATGTGACACTGAGGGACTGATCCGATGAACCGCGTATGGCATGAAGCCCATCCGATGCCCAGAAATCCCACGGAACACGAACGGATGGAATGGCATCTGGAGCACGCCCGGGAATGTGGTTGCCGCCCGATCCCGCAACCCTTGCGGGATGCGATGATCGCAAGGGGCCTTGAGATCCCGACCCCGGCTGGCAAGGCGTGATCCGGCTGTGGGGCAAAGCGCAGACCGTTCCACGATAAGACCGGCCCAAGATTAAGACAGACCATAAGAAGACGGAGCATTCGATGACCGCTGAAATCGCCCCGGAAGGGGTCGAAGCCTTCTTTACCCGCGCCACAGGCGACTATGTGTTTGCGCGCTGGGGTCGCCCAATTGCCCCCGTGGTGTTCGGGGTCGAAGACGAAACCCTGACCATCGTCAAAAGCGCGATCGAAGCCTGTGTGGCGATTGCCGGGCATCAGATGGCGGAAACCGACCCGGAACTGGGGTCGAATCTGATGGTGTTTTTCTTGTCCGATTGGGCTGAGCTTTTGGATGTGCCGCATATGGGCGATCTGATCCCCGATCTGGAGGGCAAGGTGGCCGCGCTTCAGGCCAAGAATGCGCATCAGTATCGCGCCTTCCGCTTTGACGATCAGGATGCGATCAAGGCGTGCTTTACCTTCGTGCGGATGGGAGGCGCGATGGATGACGTGCCCGCCGAGGTGATCGCGCTGAGCCAGGCGGTGCAGGCCATGCTGCTGTGGTCCGACAAGGCCTTTACCCAGGACAGCCCGCTGGCGGTTGCGTCCGAGGGCACGGTGGTGCGCCCGGATGTGGCCAATGTGCTGCGTGCCGCTTACGATTCGCTGTTGCCCGTAGCCGCGCGCGATGCCGCGCATGCGCTCAGGCTTTATGCGCGGGTGGTCGCGGGGTGAAATGCGCGCCTTTGTTGGCATTCCCCTGCCGGAGGATTTGACCGACCGGCTTAAAGAACTGGCGGTGGGGCTGCGCTTTGGCCGTGCGGTGCCCGCCGAGAATATGCATGTGACGCTGGCTTTTCTGGATGAGCAGCCAGAAGAGGTGCTGGCGGATCTGCATGAGGCGCTTGCCGGGATGCACCTGCCTGCACCGCATCTTGAGATCGACGGGTTGGATGTATTCGGGGGCGACAAGCCCCGGTTGCTGTTCGCGCGCGTGGTGCCAGATGCCGGTCTGAGCGATCTGCGCGCCAAGGTGCGCCAGGCCGCGGGGCAGGTGGGGATTGCGCTCAAACATGAGAGATTCCGTCCCCACATCACCCTGCGCCGTTTTTCTCGTCTGTTCCCGCATGAGCGTCTGGAACTGGAGCATTTCTTCGCGGCGTGCGGCGGCTTTGCATGGCCGGGGTTCGCGGCCCCGGACTGTGTGTTATATGCATCGCATCTGACGCAGGACGGGGCACAATACGACAGGCTTGCGACCTATCCCCTTCGCGCCTAGTTTGGGCGCGTGTGACGAAAGGCTTCCCGATGACCCATACATTTCCCGTCCATGTCTATTACGAGGACACCGATCTTGCGGGCATCGTCTATTATGCGAACTACCTCAAGTTTATCGAACGCGCCCGCACCGAATGGGTGCGGGAATTGGGCATTGATCAGGTTGCGCTGAAAGAGGAAGAGGGGCTGGTTTTCGCGGTGCGCCGGGTCGAGGCGGACTATCTCAGTCCGGCGAAATTCGATGACGATCTGACCGTGACCACCGACCTGGAGGCAATGAGCGGCGCCCGCATCGTGCTCAGCCAAAACGTTCTGCGTGGAGAAGAGCACCTGTTTGCGGCACAGGTGACGCTGGTTGCGCTGACGGCGACGGGTCATCCGGCCCGTCTTCCGGCGGTTCTCCGCCGAAATCTGCACTAAAACCCAAAAAATTCCCCGCTTTTTACCAAACCCTCACAGGTTAGTGTTGGCGTGACCCCTCGCCGTTTGGTAAATCTGGGGTCATCATCAGAGCCGTGCAAACGCGGCCGACAGGCGAACAAAAAGAGCAGGTTCATGGACCAACAAACCCTTGCGATGGCGCAGGAGATCGACTTCTCGCTGCTGGCGCTTTTCATGCGCGCAACCTTCATTGTGAAGATCGTGATGATCCTTCTGATCGTGGCCTCGTTCTGGTCATGGTCGATCATCATTCAGAAATTCATCCTGTTCCGCAAAGCGCGGGCCGAAGCCGAGGCCTTTGATCAGGCCTTCTGGTCCGGGGAGCCGCTGGACGAGCTCTATGATCAGCTGTCGGGCAATGCGATGTCGGCGCCCGAGCGGGTCTTTGCTGCGGGCATGACCGAATGGCGACGCTCGCATCGCGCCGATGGCAAGCTGATCGCAGGTGCACAATCACGGATCGACCGGTCGATGGATGTTGCGATTGCGAAAGAAGCCGAAGGCATGAACAGCGGCCTGTCGTTTCTGGCCACAGTCGGGTCGACCGGGCCGTTCATCGGTCTATTCGGGACGGTTTGGGGCATCAAGACGGCCTTTGAAGACATCGCCATGGCGCAGTCCACCAATCTGGCCGTTGTCGCACCGGGGATCGCCGAGGCCCTGCTGGCGACCGCTCTGGGGCTTCTGGCCGCGATTCCGGCCGTGATTTTCTACAACAAACTGAACGCGGACAGCGATCGCATTTTGGGCGGTTACGAAGCTTTCGCCGATGAGTTCGCCACCATCCTGTCGCGCGAGTTGGACAGCTGACATGGGTGCAGGTGTCGTACAGAAACAAGGCGGTGGCGGACGGCGCGGACGGCGTCGGCGGCCGCAGGCGATGAGCGAAATCAACGTGACGCCCTTTGTGGACGTCATGCTGGTGCTGTTGATTATCTTCATGGTGGCGGCGCCGATGATGACCGTCGGCGTGCCGGTCGAACTTCCGGAGACGGCGGCCACAGCCCTGCCCCAAGAGGAACAGGAACCTTTGACCATCACCCTGACGGCCGACGGGCAGGTGCTCTTGATGTCCAACGAGACGCCCGAAGGCGATCTGGTGGCCAAGCTGACCGCTATTGCTGCCGAACGCCAAGATGACAAAATCTTCCTGCGCGCAGACGGATCCGTGCCTTACGAACGTGTGGCGCAGGTCATGGGCGCGCTGAACGCCGGGGGATTTCGCAAGATCGGTCTGGTGACGGAGCAGGGCGGTCCCCGTCTTGACGGATCCGGGAATTAAGAGGCGCATCGCGTGAACGCTGGCCAATATATCTCCGGCGCGGGCCATCTGGGTCTGATTGCCTATATGCTCTTCGGGGGGCTTTTTTTGCGTCCCGAGGACCGGCAGGAGACGTCTGTGCAAGAGGTCGCCCTGATTTCCGAAAGCGAATTTGCTGCGATGACTGAACGCAGCACCGCACCGGAAACCTTTGAACGTGCACCGGAATTGCAGGCGCCGCAGACGGACAGCGCGCCGAATCTGGTGCCGCAGGAGGAGCCGGTGCCTCAGAGCGCCGCGCCGGTTGTGCCGCCGTCCTCTGCCCCCGAGGCACGTCCACAGGTGTCGCAGGAACTGACGCCCCCCGTCACGGTCGATCCGACACCGCCCAGCCCGCAAAACGAACCGGAGCTGTCTCTGGAGGATCCCGGCGCAGCTGTGCCGGATGTCGCTGATCGTCAGCCGACGCCCCGCCCGGTGCCGCGGATTTCCGATCAGGTGGTGACCGCGCCTGAACCGCAGCCCGAGATCTCGGACGCGCCGGTGGAGGCGACCTCTCCCGAGGCGGAAACCCCGCGTGTGGTCGAGGAAGAACAAGAAGCCTCGGCGCCGCAGGAAACCACGACCGAAATCGTGACCGAAGCCGACCGTCCGTCGGGCATGTCAAGCTCGCCGCGTCCCAAGTCGCGCCCGGCCAATTTGGCCGCCGCTGCACGTTCTGAGCCCGAACAGCCTGAAACACAGTCGCCCGCGCCAGAACGGTCCGCGCCGCAAGAGGACAGCAGTGATGCCGTGGCCGAAGCGGCAGCCGCCGCCGCTGCTGCGCTGGCGGCGGAAACAGCGGCGAGGCCCGGCGCACCGGAGCGTCCCGTCGGTCCGCCGCTGACCGCGGGCGAACGCGAAGGTCTGCGTGTGGCGGTGTCGCAATGCTGGAATGTGGGGGCGATGTCTTCGGACGCGATGCGCACCACGATCACCGTCGCCGTGGCAATGAACGAAGATGGCACGCCGCAACCCGGATCCATCACCCTGTTGCGCCATGAAGGCGGGACAGAGGCTGGCGCGCAAAGCGCCTTTGAAGTGGCCCGCCGCGCAATTATCCGCTGTGGCAGCCGCGGTTTCCCCTTGCCGGTCGACAAGTTCGATCATTGGCGCAATATCGAAATGACGTTCGATCCCGAACAGATGAGGTTTAAATGAAACGCCTGACGACACTTGCCTGTGCTTTTGCGGCAGCTCTGAGCTTTGGAGCCACCACACCGGCTCTGGCACAGGATCCCGGTCCGCTTCAAATCGACATCACCCGTGGTGTGATCGAGCCGCTGCCGATTGCCATTCCCGATTTCATCGCGGAAACTCCGGATGCCGCCAGCTATGCGCAGCAGATTTCGGATGTGATCGCCGCGGATCTGGTGGGCACCGGACTGTTCCGGGAAATTCCGCCCTCGGCCCATATCTCGCAGGTCACCAATTTTGCCAGCCCGGTGCAATATGGCGACTGGAAAGCGATCAATGCTCAGGGGCTGGTGACCGGTGCGGTGTCGGTCGATGCCAGCGGCAATCTTGTGGTCAAGTTCCGCGTCTTCGACGTCTATGCCGAAGCGCCTCTGGGATCGGGTCTGCAATTGGGCGGCACCACCGGCAGTTGGCGGCGCATCGCCCATAAGGTGGCCGATGTCGTCTATTCCCGGATCACCGGCGAGGGCGGCTATTTCGACAGCCGTGTCGTGTTCGTTTCTGAAAGCGGTCCCAAGAACGACCGTCGCAAACGTCTTGCGGTGATGGATTACGACGGCGCAGGGATGCAATTCCTGACCGATGACAGCTACATCGTCTTTGCGCCGCGGTTTTCGCCCACCGGCGACCGGGTGCTTTATACCTCTTATGAAAGCGGTGTGCCGCAGATCATGGTACTGGATGTCGGCACGGTGACCCGCCGCCGCCTGCCGCTGCCCGCCGAAGCGGTGACCTTTGCCCCACGCTTTGCGCCCGACGGTCAGTCCATCGTCTATTCGATGTCCGAGGGGACGAACACGGATCTGTACCGAATGGACATCAATTCCGGTCAGATCACCCGCCTGACCACGACCCCGGCCATCGAAACCGCCCCGAGCTTTTCGCCGGATGGGGCGCAGATCGTCTTTGAATCCGACCGCTCCGGAACCCAGCAGCTTTATATCATGCCCGCCGGTGGCGGAGAGGCGCGCCGCATTTCCGCAGGCAAGGGCCGTTATGGCACACCGGTCTGGTCGCCCCGTGGGGATATGATCGCGTTTACCAAGCAAAACGAAGGCCGCTTCCACATCGGCGTGATGCGTACGGATGGCTCCGAGGAACGTCTGCTGACCGCATCCTTCCTGGATGAAGGTCCCACCTGGTCGCCCAACGGGCGTGTCATCATGTTCACCCGCGAAACCCAGGGCGCCGGCGGCGAAAGCGGGCTATACAGCGTGGATATTTCCGGGCGCAACCTGAAACGCGTGCCGACCAACACCGGGGCGTCGGACCCGGCCTGGTCCCCGCTGTTGAAATAGTGAAACATCGCACCCTCCCCAACTGCGGGGGAGGGTGATATAGTCCCTCGTAATTCTGAGCAGTTCGAGCCTTCATAAAGGACAGACATATGTCGACATTTCTGACTTCTTCCGCGTCTCGTGCGCTTCTCCTGGTCGCCGCCCTCGGTCTGACCGCCTGTACCAATCCGGGCCGTTTCGGCGCCGGGGCCAATGGCGCTGGCAGCGGCGCTTATGGGGCCAACGGCGGGATGGGCGGGGCCGCATCGGACCCCTCCACGGTGGCCTATTTCAATCAGACCATCGGTGATCGCGTGCTCTTTGCTGTCGATCAATCCACGCTGTCGGATGAGGCGCGCCTCATCCTGGCGGGCCAGGCGCGCTGGTTGATGGACAATCCGGCCTATACCGGGATCATCGAAGGCCATGCCGATGAGCAGGGCACACGCGATTACAACTTTGCGCTTTCGGCCCGCCGTGCGGCCGCCGTTCAGGAATTCCTGATCAGCCAGGGCATCAATCCGGCCCGTCTGAAAACCATCCCCTACGGCAAGGAACGCCCGCTGGCGATCTGTTCGGATGAAAGCTGCTACAGTCAGAACCGTCGCGCCGTGACCGTGCTGGCCGCGGGCGCAGGCATCAGCTGAACCGCGCAAAGACAAACATAGGGTGAATGCGATGAAACGCATGATTTTCGGGGCGGCCTTCGCCCTTTCCATCTCGGTGGCGTCGCTGTCCGCAGCGCAGGATGCACAGACCCTGGCGGACATCCGTCAGGAAGCGTCGGTGCTGTCGGTCGAGATTGCCAAGCTGAAACGGGAACTGTCGACAACCGGCGCCCCGAACACCCAGTTTGCAGGGGTCGCGACTCTTGAGCGTGTGGACCTGATGGAAAAGGCTCTGGCCGATCTCACGGCCAAGCTGGAGGCGCTGGAATTCCGCATCGATCGGGTGGTGAAAGATGGCACCAACCAGCTCGATGACCTGAATTTCCGCCTTTGTGAGCTGGAAAGCGGTTGCGATATTGGCAACCTGCCACCGTTGCAGCCTCTGGGCGGGGAGACCGGCGCGACCGATGTGGTGGTGGCAACGGGTCCGGGGACAGAACCGCCGATGGAAGGGGGAGGCGAGCTTGCCTTGACCGAACAAAGCGATTTCGACGCGGCCAAGGCGCTCTACGATGCGGGCAACTATCAGCAAGCGGCGGATGCTTTCGCCAGCTTTGCCCAGACCTACACTGGCGGCTATCTGACGGGTGAGGCGCATTACATGCGTGGTGAGGCGCTCACGGCGCTGGGGCGCACGGCGGATGCGGCGCGGGCCTATCTCGACAGTTTTTCGGGCAGCCCCGAAGGGGAGCGCGCGCCCGATGCACTGCTGCGTCTGGCCGGATCTCTGACTGCGCTGGGGCAGGTCGACAAAGGCTGTGTGATGTTTGGCGAGGTGAACGCGCGGTTCCCCGGGTCGTCCGCTGCGCAATCGGCCACGCAGGAGGCGCAGTCTCTCGGCTGCCAGCTCTGAGGCGCTGTTTTCATGACGCAGGAGGTCACAGGCCACACGGACTTGGGTGAGGCCGTGGCGGCATGCTTTGACGGGTGGGTCCCGCAAAGGCTGGCGGTTGCCGTCTCTGGTGGCGGCGACAGTCTGGCGCTTTTGCACCTGCTGGCGGACTGGGCTCGGCACAGCAAAACGGCGCTGTCCGTGGTGACCGTGGATCACGGGTTGCGCCCGCAGTCCGCGCAGGAGGCCGCATTCGTCGCCGATGTCGCGGCAGATCTGGGGCTGAACCATCAGACCCTGCGCTGGACCGGCTGGGATAGGTCCGGAAATCTTCAGGATGCTGCCCGACGTGCCCGCTATGCGCTGATGGCGGACTGGGCACGTGATCATGGCATCGAGGCCATTGCGCTGGGCCACACCGCCGACGATCAGGCGGAAACCTTTCTGATGCGCCTGGCTCGCAGCGCCGGGATCGATGGGCTGACCGGCATGCAGCCGCGCCGGCTGTCGCAGGGGGTGCTCTGGGCCCGCCCGCTGCTGTCGGTGCGGCGCGACAGCCTGCGCCGGTACCTGAAAGATCTCGAGCAGCGCTGGATCGATGATCCCTCAAATGAGGATGACACTTTTGACCGGGTGAAGATGCGCCGGGTGATGGGGCTGGTGGCCGAGGTCGGTTTGACCCCGGAGGCACTGGGCCGTGTCATGACACAGCTGGGGGATGTGCAGGCGGCACTTGATCAGGCGACTCTGTCCCATGCCAAAACCTGTATGCGTCAGGTTCAAGGGGATCTGATCATCGACCGGAGGGGATTCAGTGCCGGGGCGCGCGAAGTGAATCGCCGTTTGATCGACACCGCCTTGCGGTGGATTGCCTCGGCGGATTATGGCCCGAGGGGGGCAAAACTGCAGGAATTTTTGTCGGCGATGATGCGGGGCCGGGATGCCACCCTGCATGGGGTGCGGCTGGTGACAGGTAAAGACAGCTATCGTCTGACCCGCGAATATGCGGCTGTGGCTGAGACATCGGCGCGCCCGGGCGCCCCGTGGGATCGGCGCTGGATTGTCGATGTCGTGGGTGAAGGGATTGATTCCGAGGGCTTAATCGTCCGTGCGCTCGGCCAGGAGGGGCTGCTGCAACTTGGAGAGCTGCCCGCTGATGCGCCGCCGCGGGTAACCCTCTCGGCCAGTCCGGCGCTTTTTCATGAACATCATCTGGTGGCCGCGCCGTTGGCAGGTCATGGTACGGCGCAGGCGCGTTTGGTTCCGGAATGCGCTGACTTCTTCTCAATCCTTTTATCGCATTGAACTTAAGCCCCTGATGCCTATTTTAGGGGAAAGGCTTTCGCGCAAGCGGGGCAAACATGTTTTCGAGGAGACCACCCTTGGGTAATGCACGTAATCTCGCCTTCTGGCTTGTGCTTCTGATGCTGGTCCTGGCCCTGTTTCAGGTGCTGGGCGGAGGTCAGTCGTCGATGTCGTCGGAAGTCGTCCCTTATTCTGAGTTCATGTCGAAAGTCGACGATGGTTCGATCTCGCAAGTCGATATCGACGGTGAACGCGTTTACTTCACCGGGGAAGACAGCCGGCGCAAATACACGATCAACCCCGGCGACGACACTCTGGTGTCGGAACTGCTGTCCAAGGATGTGACCGTGAAAGGCGAGCCGCAGGAAGAAAGCGGGCTGATGCCGATCATCATCTCTTTCCTGCCTTTCGTGCTGATCATCGCGGTGTGGATCTATTTCATGAACCGCATGCAGGGCGGCGGCAAAGGCGGTGCCATGGGCTTTGGCAAATCCAAAGCCAAATTGCTGACCGAGAAACACGGCCGGGTCACGTTTGACGATGTGGCCGGGATCGATGAGGCCAAGGAAGAGCTGGAAGAAATCGTGGAATTCCTGCGCAACCCGCAGAAATTCTCGGCACTGGGCGGCAAGATCCCCAAAGGCGCGCTTCTGGTGGGCCCTCCGGGCACCGGTAAGACCCTGCTGGCGCGCGCAATTGCGGGCGAGGCGGGCGTTCCCTTCTTCACCATCTCCGGTTCGGATTTTGTCGAAATGTTTGTTGGTGTTGGCGCCAGCCGTGTGCGCGACATGTTCGAACAGGGCAAAAAGAACGCGCCCTGTATTGTATTCATCGACGAGATCGACGCCGTGGGCCGGTCACGTGGCGCAGGCTACGGTGGCGGCAATGACGAACGCGAACAGACCCTGAACCAGCTGCTGGTCGAGATGGACGGTTTCGAAGCCAATGAAGGCATCATCATCGTCGCTGCGACCAACCGTCCTGACGTTCTGGACCCCGCGCTGCTGCGTCCCGGTCGTTTCGACCGTCAGGTGCAGGTGCCGAACCCCGACATCAAGGGCCGCGAAAAGATCCTTGCTGTGCACGCGCGTAAGGTGCCGCTGGGACCGAATGTGGACCTACGGATCATCGCCCGCGGCACGCCGGGTTTCTCCGGGGCCGATCTGGCCAACCTCGTGAACGAAGCGGCGCTGATGGCGGCGCGGATCGGGCGGCGTCAGGTCACGATGGAAGATTTCGAAAACGCCAAGGACAAGGTGATGATGGGGGCCGAACGTCGCTCCATGGTCATGACCGAGGACGAAAAGAAACTGACCGCCTATCACGAAGCCGGTCACGCCATCGTTGGGCTGAACGTGCCGCAGCATGATCCGATCCACAAGGCGACGATCATTCCGCGCGGTCGCGCATTGGGGCTGGTGCTGTCGCTGCCGGAACGTGATCAGCTGTCCGTGAGCTACACGAAATACACCTCCAAGATCGCCATGGCGATGGGCGGGCGTGTTGCCGAGGAGCTGATCTTTGGCAAGGAAAACGTGACCTCCGGCGCGGCCTCCGACATCCAGCAGGCGACCCGGATTGCCCGCGCGATGGTGACGCAGTTCGGCTTTTCCGAAGAGCTGGGCTATGTCGACTATGCCAACGAGCAGGACAGCTATCTTGGCGCTTATGGCGGCGGGGCAAACCATTCTTCCGCCACGCAGAAGCTCATTGATGACAAGGTCAAAGAGATCGTCGACACCGGCTATGCCACCGCGCGCCGCATCCTGTCCGAGAAGGCGCAGGATCTGGAAAACCTGGCGCAGGGCCTGTTGGAATATGAAACCCTGACCGGGGTGGAAATCCAGAAGGTCATCGCCGGCGAACCGCTGAACCGTGGCGACGACGATGACAGCTCGACCGGGGTGGGGACGCCGTCGGTGACGGCCATTCCCAAAACCCGCAAGCCGAAAGGCGATGAGGGCATGGAACCCACGCCCAGCACCTGAGCGACATATCCATGATGACTATGACCGCGTCCCACATCTGTTGGGGCGCGGTTTTTCGTTGTGGCCGGGATCTTTGGGTTGTGGGGAGAGGGGCCTTTGCGCGATTGCGTGAGGGCGGAGCAGGGGGGCTTTCACCCGTTTCGCCTGCATGCTACAGCAGCGGCAGGAAAGGACCGTCATGACCCTGAAATCCCCCTCCGAGATCACCACAATGGCCGAACTGCGCGGCCAGATCGATCACCTTGATCGCGAGCTTGTGGCACTTCTGGCGTTGCGGCAGGTTCATATCGACCGCGCCGCCCAGATCAAACCGAACGAGGGGATGCCCGCACGGATTACTTCGCGGGTGGATGACGTCCTGAACAAGGTGAGCCAGGCCGCGGCGGAAAAAGGGTTCGATCCCGACCTGGCGCGGAGCATGTGGGCGCAGATGATTGAAGCCATGATTGCCCGCGAAGAGCGGGTGCTTGGTCCTGACAAATAGACCGGAAACGCGCCCAGGCAGCAGACTGGGAAAGAGACTTGGAAACGAGCATTGGAGAGACCCATGACGGCAACCCGGATCGATGGCAAAGCGTTTGCTGCCTCTGTACGTGAAAAAGTCGCGACGCATGTCGCGCGGCTGAAAGAGGCGCAGGGCATTACCCCTGGTCTGGCCGTTGTGCTGGTCGGCGATGATCCGGCTTCCGAGGTTTATGTGCGCTCCAAGGGCAAGCAGACCGTCGAAGTGGGCATGAACTCCTATGAACATAAGCTGCCGGCTGAGACCTCCGAGGCGGACCTTCTCGCGCTGATCGAACAACTGAACGCGGACGCTGCCGTGCATGGGATTCTCGTGCAATTGCCGCTGCCCAAGCATCTCAATGAATCGCTGGTGATCAATGCCATTGACCCGGCCAAGGATGTGGACGGGTTCCATATTTCCAATGTCGGCCTGTTGGGTACCGGGCAAAAGTCCATGGTGCCCTGCACCCCGCTGGGCTGTCTGATGATGCTGCGCGAAGAGCTGGGCAGCCTGTCGGGTCTTGATGCGGTGGTGATTGGTCGCTCCAACATCGTCGGCAAACCGATGGCGCAACTTCTGTTGGGCGACAGCTGCACGGTCACCATCGCCCATTCGCGCACCAAAGATCTGTCCGAGGTCGTGCGACGTGCTGATATCGTCGTGGCGGCCGTGGGCCGTCCGAATTTCGTTCAGGGCGACTGGATCAAGCCGGGCGCGACCGTGATCGACGTGGGCATCAATCGCATTCCGGCGCCGGAACGCGGCGAAGGCAAGACGCGTCTGGTGGGCGATGTCGATTTCGCGACGGCTTCCGAGGTCGCCGGTGCGATCACGCCGGTGCCGGGTGGTGTTGGTCCGATGACCATTGCCTGCCTTTTGGCCAACACGCTGACCGCCTGTTGCCGGGCCAATGGTTTTGCCGAACCCGAAGGTCTGACCGCCTGAAGCGATCTGTCGTTCTGCGTATTGAGAAAAGCCCCGGAGCCGGAAAGGCTTCGGGGCTTTTGGCTGTTTTGGGGTGTGGGTCTGACGCTCAATGCGCGAATTCGCTGACCTCCACGAACATGTTGGACCAGGCCCGGTCCAGCAATTCCGGCGTCATCTGATAGGGGATGTTTTCAAACTCGCAGATGGAAATCACCTGATCGATCAGAAAGCCGGGCTGGTAGTTGGCATAGACATTGTCGATCGTCGGGTATTTTTCCTTGAGCAGATAGACCAGAGAGGCCTCATCCAGCGGCATCTTTTTCTTGCGTGCCACGAGGGCAAAGATCTTGAGAAAATTCTGCTGATCCGGGCTGTCGATTTTGATTTTGTAGAAAATCCGACGCAGGGCCGCCTTGTCGAACAGTTCGTTGGGGTGAAAGTTGGTGGAAAAGATCACCAGCGTGTCAAAGGGCACTTCGAACTTTTCACCGGACTGCAGGGCAAGGATGTCCTTGCTTTCCTCCAATGGCACGATCCAGCGGTTGATCAGTTTCTGCGGCGGTTCATCCTGGCGCCCCAGATCGTCCACAATGAACACGCCGCCGGTGGATTTGAGTTGCAACGGCGCCTGATAGGTCTTGGCGGTCGGGTTGTAGACCAGATTGAGCATGCTGAGCGACAATTCCCCACCGGTCACCACTGATGGCCGTTCACAGCGCACATAGCGGCGATCAAAACGGTTGGCGGTGCGGCGCAGCGCGTTGGGATCGTCTTCGACATCCTCGCGTTTGACATGCATCAGCGGGTCATAAAGCGTAATGACAGAGCCGTTGTATTCAATGGCGCGGGGCACGTAGATCAGATCCCCCAAAGCGTCGCGAATGCCATTGGAGATCGAGGATTTCCCGTTCCCCGGGGGACCATACATCAGGATCGACCGGCCTGCGCCAACCGCGGGCCCAAGCTGATCGAGCAGGGTGGGGGGCAGGATCAGATGCCCCATGGCCTGCATCAGCGCCGCGCGGTCGATGCGCATATTGCGCACGGACTGGCGTTTGACCTGTTCGCCATAGGCCTCAAGCGGGACGGGCATTGGGCCGTAATATTCTGATTGCGACAGCGCATCGAGGGCCCGTGCCTTGCCGGTATCGGACAGGCGAAAGCCCATTTCTGATCCGGCCCCGGCGTGCAGCGTGCCGGTGGCTTCGATCAGCCCGGTGTCGCGGATCTGATCGACCAGATCCTGTGTCAGGGGCACAGGCAGGCACAGAACCCGCGCAAGCCGGGAGACCTGTTCCAGATTGGTGCGGAACATGGTCTTCAACAAAATGTCGCGCATCGTCACCAATGACAGCCCCATGTCCTGCAGGGCCCGTGGGCTGGGCGGAGCGAGCACATTCGGGGTGTTAGGGTCCAGCTGGGAATCCATGGGTTTGGGGCCTTTCCACTTTTCATTTGCTGCGGATGTCAGTCCGGATTTCCCGGTTTACGCAACCAGAGATTGCTAAAACCTTACGGAGCACTCAACGGCTTGCCAATGGCAACCCGTGCATTTCACAAGGGATCTCAGCGAAAGCTGACGACTGCCAGATAGAGGATCAGTGTGGGCGCAAGAGCCAGCCCAAGCGGGAACTTTTTATGCTCCCAAGATGTCCAGTCGGGGGTGGCGCGCCGGATCGTTCCGATGGCGCGTGCAAGCCGATGGGTGATGAAGGCGACGATCACCATGGCCGCAAAAAGCGTCAGCACAACGCCCGCATCCGCCAGCGGGATAAAGAGCGACATGGCCGCCGCGAATTTGCCGTCTCCGGCACCGACCCCGAGAAAGGCAAAGGCGAACATGCCGACCACATACATCACCGCACCATGGGCAAACCCCCAAAGATATTGCTCCATGGGCAGTACAAATGGTCCCATCACGACATAGACTGCGACCAGTGCCAGAACGACCGGGTTGGGCAGCTTCATGCGCTTAAGGTCATTGAAGGCTGCCAGAAGGCAGATCACTGTGGCCGGAGCCAGAAACCACTGGGCCGCAAGGGCGGGGAGAGCCGGAAACATGGGGCCGTCTCAGCCGTTGACCACATTGGCCTCAAGCGCGCGCAAACTGCGCACCGCGGCCTCGAAATGCTGCGGGTGGGTGTCGATCGCGTCCCGGATCAGGCCTTTGCCGATGGTGACATCACCGGCTTTCACCGCCGCCAGCCCTAGTGTGTACAACAGTTGGGCGCGTTCCGTTTGGGTCATTTCCATCACCGGCAGGTCGTATTTGCCCTGCGCACCACGGGCCAGCACCAGATTGTTCTTGGCGGTGAACATTGAAGGATCATAGGTGACGGCCTGGGCAAAGAGCTTTTCGGCCTCTGCGTATTGCCCCCGGGTCAGTTTGGAATAGCCCCAGTTGTTCAGCACCCCGGCCGGGCGCGTGGTCAGCCCCACGGCGGTCTGGTAAAAGCTGTCCGCCTTTTTCCAGTCCTGATTGCTGTCGGCCACCATCGCTTCAAGGCGGTAACGCTTGTAGGTCTCATGGGTGGGCGGAACGCTATTGAGCTGCGTCTGCGCGCCTTTCCAGTCGCCGGTGCGGATCAGGGCGTCGGCATAGTCGACCTTGTCGTCATAGGTGGCGTCCGAATGGGCCACGACCTTTTTCCAGGCTGCGGCTGCGGCATCGTTCTGCCCCGCACGAATCAGCGATTTGGCCAGACCGCGCGCCAGATCGACACGTTCGGGTTTCTCGGCGCTGGCACGGGCGAAATAGGAGACCGCTTCGTTCGGGTCCGTGGCATTGAGCATCACATCGGACAGCCCGGTGCCGTCGATGGCATTCACCGAAGTGTCGGCCCGCCGGACGTCGCCGCCAAAGGGTTTTTGACAGCCGCTCAGGGCCAGAGCCCCCACAAGGGTAAGGGTGATCACGGAAAGATTTCGCATGGTGCCTGCCACCTCTTATCTGCTCTGGATCGCTGCGGGCATTTTTGCCTCTGGATCCGGTTGTCTTATGCCCATCGGGCGGAATTCGTGTTCTGGATCTGCCAGTCCGCGACCTGCCCGCAGCCGGTCAGTGATCTGTCCAGTGATCTTTGCGTCTCTACCCTGGGCAGATCATCGCGCGAGGATAAGATACTCGCTCGTCCCGCGCCGGACCAAGGCAAATTCGCTGTCGTTCTCGGAACTATACGTCGGATTGTCCAGTTTTTCGAGCGCCAGACGCAAATTCTCCCGAATATCGGCAGATCGGCCACTGTCGAGGGCAAAGGCCGTGCGGAACACGCGTTCGGCTTCGCCGTACTGGCCGGTCTCCATCAGCACCACCCCCAGGTTGTTCCAGGCGGGCACAAAGCTGTCGTCCATTTCGATGGCGGTGCGCAGGTCTTTTTCAGCCTGCCCCAAGCGCCCCAGCCGCAGCTTGGCCGAGCCAATGGCCGACAACGTGTCGATATTCATGCCCTGCTGGGCGGCGGCGCGGTAATAGGCCTTGAGGGCCAGTTCGTATTCTCCGGCAGCCATCAGTCGATGTCCCACGGTCAGCCCGTCGACAGCGTCTTCGCGGGTGTCGATCCCCGGAGGGGCATAGGCCCCAGCGTCCTTCAGCGGGCTCAGCCGGTCAGATGCGCATCCGGTCAGAGCGATAAGCAGAAGCGCGGCACCGAGAGGGCGACGCAGAGACGTGGCAGACATGATAGCCCTTGCGTTTGAAGGCGCCGCAACCAGACAGCCGATCAGAAGTTTTTGTCCGACAGCAGCACATAGATGTCATAGACCGACGGACCGATCAGGATGATCAGCAGCGGCGGCACGGTCAGCATCATTGTGGCAAGGGTCATCTTGGTAGGCAACTTGTTTGCCGTTTCTTCGGCGCGCATCACGCGTTTGTCACGCATTTCGCTGGCATAGATCCGCAACGCGTCGGCAATCGAGGTCCCGAATTGCTGGGACTGGATCAGAACGGTCACGAACGAGGCCACATCGGACACACCGCAGCGTTCTGCCATGTCTCTGAGAACGATGCTCTTGTCCTTGCCTGCCTTGATTTCAAAGGAGACGATTTCGAATTCATCGGCCAGCGCCGGGAAGCCGGTGCGGATCTCCTTGGAAACACGGATGATGGATTGGTCCAGCGACTGCCCGGCTTCCACGCAGACCAGCATCAGATCGAGCGCATCGGGAAAGCCGTTGGTGATTTCTTCCTTGCGGGTTTCGACCCGACGGGTGATCCAGTATCTGGGGAACATATAACCGATCACGCCGGGAATGAGCACGCTCAGGATCAGCGACTGCGGCGTCATGGTCTGATGCGAGGATTTCAGCAGGACCAGAAACAGGCCAAAGGCCAGGGCCCCGATGCCCAGGGTGAACTGGGCAAAGTGGAACATGCGCACGGCATTCTTTGAGCGATAGCCCGCCTGAATCATCTTGAGCTGGGCCGCGGAATATTCTTCTTCGTTCTGAGGTTCGAGGAAGGCCGAATAACGTTCGAGCTTGGCCCCGCGCGAATTCTCATAGCGCAGTTTGGTCGGTTTCTGCCCGGTCTCCGCCGCTTTTGTCGCCCGGTTCTGTTCACGCAGACGGTCGATCGGATCGCGCTTGGGCTTCATCAACACTGGCACGGCAAAAAGGATCAGAACGATGCCCAGCGTGCCAATCGCAATCAGCGGGCCGAACGGGCCAAGCTGTTCTCCGAGAAGGCTGTTGAAAAGCTCTTGCATCTTGGGGCCTCCTGTCGCTCAGACCTTGATGTCCACAAGGGAGCGCATGACGAAAATATTGGTGACCAGAAACCCGGCGACGACCAGACAGGCGGGCAGAAAAGCGCCAGTGTTTTTCACCGCATCATAATAGTCGGGCTTGACCACCGAGATGACGACCAGCGCGATCAGCGGAAAGGCGGACAGGAAATTGCCGGACCATTTGGCCTCTGCGGTAATGGCCTTGACCCGGCGGAACAGTTTGAACCGCGAGCGGATCACCTTGGCCAGACCCTCCAGAACTTCGGCAAGGTTGCCCCCCGATTGCTGCTGGATGGACACGGCAACGGCGAGAAAGCGCAAATCCTGCATGTCCAGCCGTTCGGCCATATCCTTGAGCGCCTCACCGACGTCGCGACCATAGGCGCTTTCATCTGCGATTACGCCCATTTCCGTGCCCAGAGGGTCCGGCGTTTCTTTGGCAACGATGGTGAGTGCATTGGAAAACGGATGTCCCACTCGCAGGCTGCGCACCATCAGCTCAACCGCATCGGGCAGTTGTTCCTCGATCAGGCTGAGCCGTTTCTTAGCCTTGTTGCCGATCCACATATAGATTGCGCCGACGCCCATGCCCGCCGCGACCACAACACGGATCGGCAGCGAAGCCGATGTGCCGACCGTCAGCCCGACAAAGGCGACGAAGCCCAGCAGGATCATGAGCATCACGAGTTGGGCGGGCGAAAAGGCGATATTCGCTTTCTGCGCCTTTTCAGCCAGAATGGAGTAGAGCGGGACCTGCCGCGATTTCAGGTGCTGACCCATTTCCTTGCGCAGTTGGTTCAGCACCTCTTCGCGGTCCCCGTCGCCTTTTTCCAGCAGCTCATAGCGGCGATTGACGCGGGAATTGAGGGAAATGGACTTACCGAAAACCGTCAGGTAGATGCCTTCGACCAGCAAAAGCACCGCGATGAAAATCACGCCATAGATGACCGGTTCCAAAGAGATGATCATATCCGTCTGGCTCCCGCGTTAACGATAATTGGTCGGTTCGAACAGCGAGGGCGGCAAGTCGTAGCCCCACATTCTGAACCGTTCTGCGAAATGGCTGCGCACGCCGGTCGCGGTGAAATGGCCGATGATCTTGTTGTCGGGGGCCAGCCCTGTGCGCTGGAACCGAAAGACCTCCTGCATGGAAATCACATCGCCTTCCATGCCGGTCACCTCAGTGATTGACACCATGCGGCGCGAGCCGTCTTGCAGACGTGAGGCCTGCACGATGAGGTTCACCGCCGAGGCAATCTGAGAACGTACCGCCTTGAGCGGCATCTCGATTCCCGCCATGGCGATCATGTTTTCCAGACGGGACACGGCATCGCGGGCCGAGTTGGCGTGGATCGTGGTCATTGAGCCGTCGTGGCCGGTGTTCATGGCCTGCAGCATGTCGATCACCTCTTCGCCACGGGTTTCCCCGACGATGATCCGGTCCGGGCGCATCCGTAGGGCGTTGCGCAGACAGTCACGCTGGGTGACCGCGCCGCGGCCCTCGACGTTGGGCGGGCGGCTTTCCATCCGTCCGACATGGGTCTGTTGCAGCTGAAGTTCCGCCGTGTCTTCGATCGTCAGGATCCGTTCGGAATGGTCGATGAAGCTGGACAGGGCGTTCAGATTGGTGGTCTTGCCTGACCCCGTCCCGCCGGAGACGATCACATTCAGACGGGTCGATACCGCCGCCTGCAAATAGACAGCCATCTCTTCGGAAAAGGCCCCGAAGTTGACGAGGTCGTCGATCCCGAGCTTTTCCTTTTTGAATTTGCGGATCGACACCAGAGAGCCATCCACGGCCACCGGTGGCACCATCGCGTTGAAGCGGGATCCATCGGCCAGACGGGCGTCGACATAGGGGTTGGATTCATCGACCCGGCGCCCCACGGCGGAGACGATTTTGTCGATGATCCGCAGCAGGTGGCGTTCGTCCTTGAAGGTGATGTCGCTCAGTTGCAGCTTGCCATCGCGTTCGACGAAAATCTGATGCGGGCCGTTGACGAGAATATCGTTGACGCTGTCGTCTTTCAAAAGCGCCTCAAGCGGGCCAAGACCGCGCACCTCGTTATAAAGATCCTGAATAAGGCTGATGCGTTCTTCGCGGTTGAGCACGATGCCCTGTTCGGAGAGCGCTTCGGTCGCGATGTTCGAAATCTCTGCACGCAATTCCTTTTCCGGGGCGGTTTCAAGGGCTGAAAGGTTGAGATCCTCCAACAGCCGCTTGTGCATGTCGACTTTTATGTCGCCCAGACGTTCCTTGCGGCGGCGCTCTTTATCCTCTGATGACACCTGCCCGGGGCGGGGGGCTGATTTGCGCTCGGCGGCGGCGGCGACCATGGGTTTGCGTTTCGCCTGAGGCGCCGTTGCGGGGCTGGGCATTGCCGGGCTGGGCGCCGTTTTCTGCGCCTCCGGTTGTAGGTTTTTTTGAAGTGCCGGTGTTCCCGGAGCAGTCTTTTTGTAACGTGAAAACATCAGCGTTGTCCTGACCGGTTACTGAGCCGCTTCCAGCATCTCTGTCTGGCGCAGATGGATGCAGGAGGCGAGTTTCTGAATTTCTTTGCGCAGCGGGTTTTTGCCCGCTTCAATGCCAAGCGGGATCCCTTGGTCGCAGGCTTCACGCACGGCGCGGCCTCCGTCGGGGAAGGCGACTTCAATAGAGATTTCAAGGTTTTCGGCCATGCGTTTCATGCGCGATTTCGCCGACAGATCCATGGCCTTGGGGGCACGGTTGAGCAAGAATCGCAGCTTTTCAAACGGCAGTTCCTCGGCCCGAAGCGCGTTGCGCAGCCGCAGGATATTCTGTGCGGAGCGCAGGTCGAGTTCAAAGGGAATGAAGAAGAAATCTGCCGCGTTCAACACGGTTTCAGTCCATGTCACAACTGTCGTCGGCATGTCGACCACGACATAGTCGAAATGGAACTGGCCTTTGGCCAGCAGGCGTTCAATGTCGCCGTTTTCCAGAAATTCCATAGGCAGGATTTCCGGCGGTGCAGTCAGAACCGACAGCTTGTCATTGAAATTCATCAATGCGCCCTTGAAGGCGTCGTCATCCATGATTTCCGTGGCGGACAACAACTCGTAGACGGCTTCCCGACGTGGCAGATCCAGATAGGTCGAAACGGATCCGTATTGCAGGTTGAAATCGATCAGCAGAACGCGCGGCTGCGGGCCTTTCTTTTCGATATTGGCGAGTTCCCATGCCAGATTGACGGCGATGGTCGTGGCCCCCGCGCCGCCGGCCACGGACTGGACTGGTAGAATGATCCCATTTGCCCCGTAGCTGGGCGCAGGTTGTGGTGCGGTGGCCTGAATGAAATCGGCGGCGGCTGCGCGTTGCGGCGCATCCAGCTGTTCGATGGCTTCTTTCAGGGCATTTTCCGGCAGCGGGTAAGGGATGAAATCTTCCGCCCCCAGTTGCAACAGCTTGTGCAGCGCCAGCGGAGAGACCTCATCTGCGATGAGAATCACCTTCACGTTCTGTTCTTTAGCGGATTTGATTAGCTCCGAGATCATCGCCAGATTGACCTCATCGGCGTGATCGAGCGCGATGGCGATGAATTTCAGGTCGCTGCTTTCGGGCTGACGAAAGAAATGACGCGCGTCTTCAAAGGACAGATCGCCCCAAGCCTCGCCCAGCTCTGTCTCCATGTCTTCGATCAACAGATCGAAATTCTGCACGTCACGGCTGATCGTGCAGGCGACAAGAGGGGCCGGATCGGTCGGCAATGCTGTTTCCCGCGTCATTGCTGTCTTGCGTCCTTTTATTGAGCACAGACCTTTCACCGCAGATGCATATGGCGTTATGCACCGTTGATACATGGTCTGATGCTGCCGTCCGATTCTGTGCGGACGTACTGCTTCATCAGGTGTAAAATGCTGGACAACTTGGGCAACAATACGACCAAAATCGCATAATAATTCGCTCAGCCGGGACGATTGTCCGCAGGAGGGCGCGCGGCAGAGCTGATTATTCCGGCGTGGCGATTTCGCGCGAACCGAAGTTCACCAGATCGGAGGGGGCCGTGGCGCTTTCGATATATTCGCGGTGAATGATCTCGGCGTAGCGGCTGTCCATCACCAGCTTGCTGTTTTGCACAAAGCCCGACACCTCGGTCACGGTGCGTCGGTTCTGACGCTCCGGCGATTGGGTCACGATCAGCGGCTGGGTTTCGCCATAGGAAACCATGGCCTCAAGTCGCGCGCGTGAGATGCCATTGCGGGCCAGTTCCGCCACAACTGCCCGGGCGCGGCGCAGGCCGAGCGATTTGTTGTAGGCAGGCGAGCCCACCAGATCGGTGTGGCCATAAACGCGGAAGCGCACTTCGGGGAACTGTGCCATGAAATGTGCCTGCTTGCGGATCGCATCGCGGGCGGTGCCATCCAGAAGATCGGAATTGAACTCGAAATTCACCGTGCTGGGCACCTGAGCGGCAAAGCGTTCGTTCAGGTCGATGACATAGTTCAGCTGGCCGGTTTGAACCAAGGTGTTGTTCATCGTCGAATTGCCGAATTGGCCGTCGTCGATATACCCGCCGGCTTCCTGATACCAAGAGGAAAATGCCTTTTGGTCGGAGCAGGCGCCGAGGGCGAAAAGGGCGGTGGCCGCAAAGGTCAGTGTCAGATGCGTGCGCATGGTCGCTTACTCCATTACGTAGCCGTAGGATCCCGAGAAATCCTGTTTTGCGACCTCTGCGGCGCCGCCGGTTTTCGGAGTGCTGCTGCCGCCAAAGGTTTTGCCGAAGAGAAACAGATCGCTTTCGGTCGGAATTTTGACGCGGTCGGTGGGCATCGACAGTGCCAGCCCGTTGGTCGGCGTCACCAGATGTGGGGTCACGATGATGACCAGTTCGGATTGGCGACGCGAATAGTCGGAGGAGCGGAACAGCGCGCCAAGCACCGGGATATCGCCCAGCCAGGGCACCTGGCCGACAAGGTCTTCGAAGTCGTCTTCGAGCAGGCCCGCGATGGCAAAGCTTTCGCCGTCGCGCAGTTCCACGGTGGTCGAGGTCTCGCGCCGCTGGAAGGAATTCAGGGTAAAGCCGTCGACCGAATAGTTGACCGTCGAATCGACGCCGGAAACAGCCGCGCGCAGTTCCAGATTGATCTGGTCACCGTTGACGACGCGGGGAATGAACTCCAGTTCCACGCCAAAGGGTTTGTAGTCGATGTAGATGCCGTTGTCGTCGGAGACCGGGATCGGATATTCGCCACCTGCCAAAAACTTGGCCTGTTGCCCCGACAGGGCGGTCAGGTTCGGTTCGGCGAGCGTGCGCACGACACCTTTTTCTTCCATGGCTTCCAGCAGGACGGCGATTTCGGTACCGCCAATTGACCCGCCAAGTTTCAGTGCGCCCAAAGAACCGTCGCGCGGCTCGATGGCGGAGCTGACAGAGTTGTCGCCTGACAGGAAGGTGCCGCTTTCGCCGCCGCTCCAGTTCGAGTTGCCATTGAGGAAGGCGACGGAAGAGGACAGGTTTTTGGACACGGATCGCGCCATTTCCGCAAAGCGCACTTTCAGCATCACCTGCTGGGTGCCGCCGATGTTGAGCAGGTTCGACACCCGCCCCGGCGCATAGCGTTCCGCCAGTTCGACCGCACGTTCCATCATGGTGACAGAGGAAATCACCCCCGACAGGACGATCCCGTCATTGGCGGTGCGCACCTCGATCTTTTCGTTCGGCATGATCTGGCGCAGGCGTTCCTTGAATTCGGTGATGTCCGGCGTCACCTGGATCTGCACATTGGTGATCAACGTGCCGTTCGGCGCCAGCAGGGTCATCGTGGTTAGGCCGGGTGTGCGGCCCAGAACGTAGATGGAGCGATCCGACAGGGTGGAGATATCGGCGATTTCGGCGTTTGCGACTGAGATCTCAGCAAAGGCTTCGTCGCTTTCCACGACGACCGCGCGGTTCATCGGCACGTTGAGCACTCCGGACGGGGAGCCGGTCATCACACGCAACTTATCCGCGAAAGCCCCTTGCGGGACTGCGGCGAATGCGGCGACGCCAATCAGGGCCGCCTTGAAGATCTTCAACATGTTCATGTGATCCCACCTCTGTCGATCACGCCTCAAAAATGGACTCTGTCGGTCCTTTGCGCAGAGGATGCGATAATTCCCCTTTTATTGCAAGAATCAATCTCTTGGCGGGCGTTTGTCATGTGGTCGCGCCTGCGTTGTGTGCAGCTCACGACACAAGGGACGGTCGCTCAGTTGGTGCAGGGGATCGGTGTTTCGATGATCTCACTGCCTTTGCGTGTGCGCACGGTGCAGACTTTTTCCCTTGGGGTTTCAACCACTTGTTGCTCTTCGATCCCCAAAAGCGTGTTGCGGTCAATCTCGACACCGCCGACCACCGTGTCGTCATTGCGCCCGACCAGAGCCAGCGACAGTCGGCCGGAACTTTGTGCCGTGGCGAGGGCGGCAACCTGCGTGGGGGTCGCTTCAACGGTGACGGTGCGGGCGATGATCGCCGCCTGACGGTCGCCATCTGAGATCTGATCGACGGCGATCAGTCGCATGGAGGTTTCAATCAGTTTGGTGACATCGCCGCTGGAATTGGACAGGCGCCCGGTCCAGTAGACGTCCACGCGGTCGCCGGGGCGCAAAAGGCCCGAAACGCCGGTGGAAACATCGACCCGGATGGCAAAGGCGCGCATCCCGCGGCTGAGCAATGACGACAGCCCGGCATCCTCGCCCGCGTTGGTCAATTTGACCGCCATAAGCGGTTCCATGGCCTCAATCGTGCGCAGCGCGCGGCGCGGCGTGTCCAGCCCCTCCGGAAACAGTTCTTCTTCGGTGGTGTAGGAGTTTTTGGGCAGGGCTTCGACCGGCCATTGCACCAGTTTTACCTTGTCGGCGGTCACCGCATCCCCATAGCCGATCTGTTCGGTGGTGACATAGATGTCCTGCGTTTTGACCATCTGGGCACGTATTGCCTTTTCACGCTGCAATTCCGCCTGATAGGTCGACAGGTAGCCGCGGGTCATGTGCACGGCGAAACCGGCGAGGGCGACCCCGACGATCAGGACCAATCCGAAAATGATACGCATGGCTGCTTGTCCTCGTTCTTACTCGTGTTCTTACGCGTGCTGCGCCACGGTGTGCCGGGCAAACCGGTGGCGCCTTCCTCCTGACCATCGCAACAGAATGCGGCGATTTGGTGGTTCGGCTGTGACATCAGAAAGATTGTTTCTGTTTATGATGAAAAAGTTTGAAAATCCGTTTGTTGTTCGCGGCTCAATCCCCGGGGACGGGCGCAAAAAAACCGCGCCCGTAGGGGCGCGGCTTGGGCCGTTCAGAAAACGTCGATCAACGGTGTTGTTTAGGAGGATTTGCCGTCATCTTTTACCGGCTCTTCGTCTGCCGGGGAGACGGAGCCGATGGCGGTACTGATGTCATCACCCAGACCTGTGGTGCTGTTGGATACGGTGGCCAGTACGGCGATGCCGAGGCCGACAACAGCGGCGGTGAGGACAACCCAGTCGACGGTCACAGCGCCGTCGTCTTTGCGGGAGAAGGTTTTGATCATTTTGAAGAGTTTCATGGGTTTAGCTCCAGATTCCATAAAATTTCTTAACGTGAAGGCGGTTTAACCTTCCTCGGCGGTGAAGGGTTCGACGGCAACGCCATCTAGGGTGGTTCCAACGTTATCACCCAATGTATCCGTGCTGGTCGAGATCGTCGCGATCACAGCGATGGCAAGGCCAACGATGGCTGCGGTGAGAACAACCCAGTCGACGGTGACTGCACCGTCTTCATCGCGGTTGAACGTATGGTTGAGTTTGAAGAGGTTCATGGTGGTGACTCCGGTGCAGTAGATGAGTGGTATGACGGCTGTTATTTCGTCAATTCTGTGCCCTGAGTGGTCAGCTCAGTTGCGATATTTTGGCCGAGCGTTTTGGTCGCGTCGGATACGGTGCTCAGAACGGCGATGCCGAGGCCAACAACGGCGGCGGTCAGAACGACCCAGTCCACAGTGACGGCACCGTCTTCGTCGCGAGCGAAAGTTTTGGCGAGGTTAAAAAGTTTCATGGTTCCCTCCAGGATGCGGGTTTTCTGTTTATGTCCTGCGCTGAAGACCGGTGGTGTTTCCCGTTGCCACTGAGGCCATGCGCTTTCGATGATGCAATAAGGCCCCTCAACTGAGGCGAGAGTTGGGCAGCAATGGTTCGTTTTTGTAGAGCCCGTTTTCGTGAGGGGTTTAGGAGTTATTCTTTTGATACTAAAAGATTAAAAAATGTTAATGCTGAGGTTGTGCCGGGCTGGGCGTGGCAAAATTGACAAGTGTTTTCAGCAGAATCAGGCGCTGACTGGCGCTTTCTTGTCGTTTTTGTCACATTAGGGGCATGGAAACAGACCCGATGACGGGCAGATCACGAGCAGTTCTTATGACCACGATTCGTCAATTGGCTTTCGCAGTGGCACTGGCGGTGCTGCTTGGCGCCACAGCCTGCGGTCTGCCCGCAGGTGCAGTTTTTGCCGAAGATGCGGCTGCGCCTCCGCCCTGGCCCGAGGTGCGCCCCAAGCGGATCGGCGTGCCGCAAAGCGGGACGGGCGGGCTGATCACTGTCCAGATCCGCCCAGGCGATAGGGTGCGCCCGGCGCCAGCGCCTGCGGAGGAGGGGACAGATGAAGCGCCCGCCGCCACGGCCGAAGCGCTTCTGAACTGGTACTGGGATGCGGTGCCGCATGATCTGGCGGGGGCCGGACCGGAACGTTTTCCGGCGGCTCTGGCCGCACTGGATGGTGCGCCCGCAGATGCGGCGATTCCTCGTCCGAGTTTTCAGGCGCTGACCGATCTGGCCAATCGCTATGGGCGCTCGGTGTTGCTCTATTCCGTGGGCACCCGTGTCAGCCCGGCACTGGCGCTGGCGATGATGTCCGTCGAATCGTCGGGGCGCGCAGATGCGGAAAGCTCCGCCGGGGCGCAGGGGCTGATGCAGTTGATCCCCGCCACCGCCGCGCGGTTTCAGGTCGATGCCATGGATCCCGAACAGAACATCAAGGGCGGCATTGCCTATCTCGACTGGTTGCTGGGCGAGTTCAACGGCGACGTTGCGCTGGCGCTGGCGGCTTATAACGCTGGCGAGAACGCGGTGCGCGGCAACAATGGCCCGCCGCCCTATGCCGAAACGCGCGCCTATGTACCGCGCGTGCTGGCGGCATGGCAGGTGGCCAAGGGACTGTGTCTGACGCCGCCGGATCTGTATTCCGATGGCTGTGTGTTTGCCACCAATGCGGTGCGCGCCGAGAATTAAAGGTATGCGAACAAAGTGAAAAAGCGGCGCTCCGGGCGCCGCTTTCAATATGTCAGTTGCCATTTGATCGGGCGTGGATCAGTTGACGATGGTCGCCTCAGTCGCTGCGCGCAGGTCGTCTTCGCTGACGCCATCGGCCAGTTCGACGATCTTCAATCCGCCGTCCACGACATCCAGAACGCCCAGATTGGTGATGACGCGGTCCACCACGCCCTGACCGGTCAGCGGCAGGGTGCAGGATTTCAAAAGCTTGCTGTCGCCATGTTTGTTGGTGTGGTCCATGACCACGACAACGCGGCCGACGCCTGCGACCAGATCCATTGCGCCGCCCATGCCTTTGACGAGCTTGCCGGGGATCATCCAGTTGGCCAGATCGCCCTTTTCATCGACTTCCATTGCACCGAGGATCGCCATGGCGATCTTGCCCCCACGGATCATGCCAAAGGAGGTGGCGCTGTCGAAATAGGCGGTGTTGGGCAATTCGGTGATCGTCTGCTTGCCGGCGTTGATCAGGTCGGGGTCTTCTTCGCCCTCATAGGGGAAAGGACCCATGCCAAGCATGCCGTTTTCCGACTGAAGGGTGACGGTGACGCCTTCGGGGATGAAGTTCGGGACCAGCGTCGGGATGCCGATCCCGAGGTTCACATAGGTGCCGTCCTGCAGTTCCTGTGCGGCGCGTGCCGCCATCTGATTGCGATCCCACATGATTATGCCTCCTCCCGGGTGCGGACGGTCCGCTGTTCGATGCGCTTTTCGTGATCGCCCTGGATCAGACGGTGCACATAGATGCCGGGCAGGTGAATGTGATCGGGGTCGAGCGTGCCGGTGGGCACAATCTCTTCGACTTCCATCACGCAGACCTTGCCGCACATCGCTGCGGGTGGGTTGAAATTGCGCGCGGTCTTGCGAAAGATTGCATTGCCGGTCTCATCGGCTTTCCACGCCTTCACGATGGAGAGATCGGCAAAGATGCCTTCTTCCATGATATAGGTTTCACCGTTGAAATCGCGGTGATCCTTGCCTTCGGCAATGACCGTGCCGACGCCGGTTTTGGTGTAGAAACCCGGAATGCCTGCGCCGCCGGCGCGCATGCGTTCTGCCAAAGTGCCCTGCGGGTTGAACTCCAGCTCCAGCTCGCCCGAGAGGTATTGGCGCATGAATTCGGCGTTCTCGCCCACGTAAGACGACATCATCTTTTTGATCTGGCGGGTTTCCAGCAGCTTGCCGAGACCGAAGCTGTCCACACCGGCATTGTTTGAGGCGACTGTCAGATCCTTGACGCCGCTTTCGACCAATGCGTCGATCAGCAGCTCGGGGATGCCGCAAAGGCCAAAGCCCCCGGCGGCGACCAGCATGCCATCTTGCAGCAGGCCGTCCAGCGCTTCGGACGCTGAACCGTATATCTTCTTCATGTCGTTCCTCCCTAACGTCATCTGAAATTCTGCGCCGATTAACCGGGTTCTGCGACCCGGTGTCAATGAAATGCTGCACTGCAATATGTTTGCGCCTCAAAGAATCGTACAGCGGCAGGACAGGGCGAGGTGGCGGAGAGGTGCGACATTATATCTTATATTTTTTGTCGGACTTGAAGTTTTCTGAGCATATATCATATTCGATAAATAGAATATGAAACCAACACAGAAATGGGAACGCTCATCATGCAATTCTACCCAGCCTCTCGCACCGCCGGCAGCCCGGATGTCGCGGCCTTCTACGAAAAGGTGACCGGCTCCTGGCAATATATCGTGTCAGACCCGGCCACCAACGCCGCCGCAATCATCGATCCGGTGCTGGATTTCGATCCGGCGGCGGGGGCCACCTGGACCGCTAGCGCGGATGAACTCCTCGACTATGTTGCAGAGAAAGGCCTGAAGGTCGTTTGGGTGCTCGACACGCACCCCCATGCCGATCACTTTTCGGCCGCGGCCTATCTGGCGGACAAGCTGAACGCCCCGCAGGCCATTGGCGGCAAGGTGCTCGACGTGCAGCGCATCTGGGCAGATCTCTATGCCGATGACCGTCTCAAGGAACGTGCGGATTATTGGGACCGGCTGTTTGAGCCGGGGGACAGTTTCGAGATCGGCAACCTGCGTGCAAAGGTGATCCTGTCGACGGGGCACACGCTGGCCTCGGTGTCCTATGTGATTGGGGATGCGGTGTTTGCCCATGACTCCTTCATGGTGCCCGACAGCGGCACCTCACGCGCAGACTTCCCCGGGGGCTCTTCCGAGGAGCTGTGGGAAAGCCTGCAAACCATTCTGGCGATGCCTGGGGACACCCGTGTCTTTGTCGGCCACGACTATTGCAAGGGCGGGCGCGACGCCGCCTGTATGGCAACGGTCGCAGAGCACAAAGCCAGCAATATCCATGTGAAAGACGGGATCAGCAAAGCCGAGTTCATCGCAACGCGCGATACCCGGGATGCTTCTCTGCCCCTGCCCAAGCAAATGCTCTATGCGCTGCAGGTCAATATCCGGGGCGGGCGACTGCCCGAACCCGATGACAAAGGGCGCGCGGTCTTTTCGATCCCGGTCAACCGATTTGAGCCGAAACTCTGAGCGGGGCTAACATCGGCCTCAGAACGAAGAAGGGCGCCTCTTGGGGCGCCCTTTCTGTCTGTGCGTAGCTTTTTCCGGAGTTTATTCGATAACCGGATCATCGCTGTCCGCGGCTTTTGCTGTGGCCTTTGCCGGGGTTTTCTTTTTCGCCGGGGCTCTTTTCGCAGCAGGTTTCTTTGCAGCGGGCTTTTTCTTCGGCGCCGCCTTCTTCTTGGCGGGGGCTTTCTTCCCGCTTTTTGCGGCTTTCTCTGCGATCAGTGTAACGGCCTGATCCATAGTGAGATCTTCCGGTTTGGTGTCCTTGGGCAGGGTCGCATTGACCTTTTCCCATTTCACATAGGGGCCATAGCGGCCCTCCATGACATTCACCGGACCGCCATCGGGGTGTTCGCCCAATTCTTTGAGCGGCTTGGCGGCGGCAGAACGCCCGCGTCCGGGGTTGTTGCGCTTTTCGGTGATCAGCTCCACGGCACGGTTCATACCGCATTCAAAGACGTCGTTGGGGTCCTTGAGATTGGCGTAGACCGGCTTGGCCTCATCGGGGAGCTGGTGCATCAGATAGGGACCGAAGCGCCCGAAGTTGGCCTTGATCATCCCCCCGTCGGGATGTTCGCCGATCTCGCGAGGCAGGCTGAGCAGGGTCAACGCCTTCTCCAGGTCCATATCGTCCTTGGACCAGCCCTTGGGCAGCGACGCACGCGGCGGTTTCTTGTTCTCAGGGGTCGGTTCGCCGCGCTGCACATAGGGGCCGAAACGGCCGGACTTCAGCCAGATTTCATCTCCGTTGTCTTCGCCCAGAAGACGTTCATCCCCTTCCGCGCCTTCGCCCGCTATCGGGCGGGTGTAGGTGCATTCGGGGTAGTTCGAACACCCGACAAAGCCCCCGGTACGCGAGGTTTTCAGGTGTAGCTGGCCCGAGCCGCATTTCGGGCAGACGCGCGGGTCGCTGCCATCTTCGCGCGGCGGATAAAGCTGCGGTGCCAGCGCGTCATCCAGCTTATCGAGCACCTCGGAAATGCGCAGCTCGCTGGTTTCTTCGATGGCGGCGTGGAAATCGCGCCAGAATTTCGCCAGAACTTCTTTGTAGTCGAGATCGCCGGCCGAGATTTCGTCGAGCTCTTCCTCCAGATTGGCGGTGAATTCATAGCCGACATATTTGCGGAAGAAATTCATCAGGAAGATCGTGACGATCCGGCCCTTGTCCTCGGGGATCAGGCGGTTCTGTTCCTTGCGGACATATTCACGGTCGACGATGGTGGTCAGTACGGAGGCATAGGTCGACGGTCGCCCGATGCCCAGTTCTTCCATCCGTTTGACCAGCGTGGCCTCGGTGTAGCGCGGCGGCGGGTTGGTATGGTGTTGCAGGCCCAGAACGGCGCCATCGCCACTCAGCGCGGCCTCTTTGTCTGCAGCCTGGGCGCGCAGACCGTCGGCGACCCGTTTGACCGCTTCGCCATCCATGATCTGGGGCAGGCGGCCTTCGTCGTCCTCTTCGACGTCGTCCCGGCCTTCGGTGTAGACGGCCATGAAGCCATCGAACACCACGACCTGACCGGTGGCGCGCAGCACCACTTCGCGATCGTCAGAGGCAATGTCGACCGTGGTCCGTTCCAGCTTGGCGCCTTCCATCTGCGAGGCGATGGTGCGTTTCCAGATCAGGTCATAAAGCTTGCGCTGGTCTGCGTCCGACAGGTTCAGCTTGTCCGGAGCGTTGAACATATCCGTCGGGCGGATACATTCGTGCGCTTCCTGGGCGTTCTTAGCCTTGTTCTTGTAGATCCGCGGCGAGGACGGCACATATTGGTCGCCGTAGCGATCCTTGATGGCGTCCCGGGCCTGGCTCACCGCCTCGGGGGCCATGTCGATGCCGTCGGTCCGCATATAGGTGATCAGCCCGGCCTCATAAAGGCGCTGGGCGGCATTCATCGTCTGCCGGGCGCCCATGCCGAATTTGCGGCTGGCTTCCTGTTGCAGGGTCGAAGTCATGAAAGGTGCCGACGGGTTGCGCGAGCCGGGCTTGGCCTCGACCGAGGCGACCTTGAGGGCACGCGAACTGATCGCCTGCACGGCCATTTCCGCCGACAGGCGGTCCTTGAGGTCGAATTTGTCGAGTTTCTTGCCGGAAAGCTGCGTCAGCCGCGCTTCAAAGGACTGGCCGCGCGGGGTCTCCAGAAGCGCCTTGACCGACCAGTATTCCTGGGGATTGAACGCCTCGATTTCCATTTCGCGTTCGACGATCAGGCGCAGGCAGACGGATTGCACCCGACCGGCAGAGCGCGCACCCGGCAGTTTGCGCCACAAGACTGGCGACAGGTTGAAGCCAACCAGATAGTCCAGCGCGCGGCGGGCCAGATAGGCCTCGACCAGCGGTGCATCGACCTGACGCGGTTTCTTCATCGCGTCCAGAATGGCGGGCTTGGTAATCGCGTTGAAGGTCACACGCGACACGGCGGTGGATTTCTTGATGGCGCGCCGTTTGGTCAGGGCTTCCTGCAGGTGCCACGAAATCGCTTCGCCCTCGCGATCGGGGTCGGTGGCGAGGATCAGTTCGTCGTCGTTCTTGAGCGCATCGGCGATGGCTTTGACGTGTTTGCGCGAATCCGCCCCGATTTCCCAGGTCATGTCGAAATCCTCATCGGGATCGACGGAACCGTTCTTGGCGGGCAGGTCGCGCACATGGCCATAAGAGGCGAGCACCGTGTAATCCTTGCCAAGATATTTGTTGATCGTTTTGGCCTTGGCCGGGGATTCGACAACAACAACTGGCATGGACTGTCCTTCAGGTTAAGAATACGGGCCTTATGGCGGCGGAAAATGGGCCGAGCAACGGTGAAATGTCAATGCGACAGCGACAGGAAAGCTTCACCTCTGGGTGATAAGCGGGAATAATTGCCATCAAAACGATCTGTTTGCAGATTTGAGCATGAAACGGGGTTGGTTAACAAATTGTCTCGCCGTGATCGGTTTCATGGGGGTTTTTTCCTCCGGGGCGATGACGTGGGAGGAACTCGCGCGCGGCAGCCAGACCCGTCAGGATCTCATGGAGGCGCTGCGTCCGCTCGTGGAATGGAAGCTCTGCAGTCCCTTGGAATGCGTGGTCTACGATTTGCGTTAAAGCGGGGATCGCGCCTTTGCGATGGTCGCGCCGCAACGTCGCGACGGCATGCCGATCGATCTTGTCGCGACACTGATGGTGCGCGATTTCGGTGAGGACGCTGCCGAATTTTCTGAACGCGACCTTGATGTGGGGCTTTCTATCGGCGCGAAGGGCGGCAATGGTCCGTGGTGGACCGGAGCCTTGGGGTGACGGATGTATGGTGGCCCCCTGGGAACCCTACTGTCGCGCGTTCAGGGATAGGCTGGAGGCAGACGGTCAGGTGCAGTGAAGCGCCCCTGGCCGCGCGGGGCATCCGGCCCTAGCCGTCGCGGCTCAGCAACCCGCCGGGCCTCCGGGCAATCTGACCCGACAGTTCCAGCGAGGTGAGTTCCGCACTGATCTGATCCGCCGGGGCGCCAAGGTCGCGGATCAGATCGTCCTCGGGCAGGGGGGTGACTGAAAGGCGGCTCAGAATTTCGCGGTGCAGGTGATCGCGGTCCAGCAAGTGACGATGCAGGTGGGCATGGTTCCGCAGGCTGCGACGTTCGGGCGCAGCCGGGGGCACACCGGTAACCGAGGGGGCGCTTTCGGTGGATGGGCTTTGTTTCTGGTGGGGCCGGCGCGCGGATGAGAAAATCCCCTGAGCCAGAGCGTCAATGACATCGCTGGCCGTGCGCACAAGCGTCGCCCCATCGCGCAGCAGCATATTGCAGCCTGCGGATCGGGCCTCAAACGGGTGGCCGGGCACTGCCATCACTTCGCGCCCCTGATCGGCGGCATTGCGCGCGGTGAGAAGCGATCCCGATCGCATGGCCGCCTCGATCACGATCGTGCACATCGAAAGGCCGGACACGATGCGATTCCGGATCGGAAAATGACGCGCTAGGGGTTTCATGCTAAAGGGCTGTTCGGACATCAGCACGCCTTGCGCGGCCATGCTGCGATAAAGATCGGTGTTTTCCACCGGGTAGATCACGTCCAGACCGCCGCCGAGAACTGCCAGTGTGCCTGTGTCCAGAGCGGCATGATGGGCGGCCGCGTCGATGCCGCGCGCCAGTCCGGAAACGATGACAAAGCCTTCGGCCCCCAGATCAGCTGCCAGCCGCCGGGTGAATCGCGTGCCGACGGAAGAGGCATTGCGCGCCCCGACCAGCGCCAGCATGGGGCGAGACAACAGACCCAGATCTCCCCGGACCCACATCAGCGGCGGGGCATCGGGCAGGGCATGGAGCGCGGCAGGATAGTCCGGATCGCCATAGTACAGCAGCCGTGCCCCGGCCTTGCGTCCGGCAGCGAGCTCCTGTGCGATCTGACGTTCGGGACAGATGTGATAATCGCGCACCCCGGCGCGCCGAGCGATCTCGGGCAGGGCGTCCAGCGCCGCCTGTGCGCTGCCGTGTTCCAGCATCAGCCTGTAGAAGGTGGTGACGCCAACGCGGCGAGAGCGCAAGAGACGAAGCCGTTGTGTCCGGTCTTCCGCCGTGTGGGGTGGGGTGAGGGGGTGGTGGAAGGGAATGTCATCCATGAACCAGCGCCTCCGTCTCTTACAGGATCACCTTGCCGCAGCCGAGTTAATGACAGGTTAGCTGGCGCAAAAAAAACGCTCGAATCGGCCGACGGGAGCGGGACGACATAAAAAACGGGGCCGTGTCGCTGCGGCCCCGTTCGTGTTCACTGTGGTGCCTGCAGGCTGGGGCAGGCTCAGGTGGCTGCGCCGCCCACGGTCAGCCCGCCGATCAGCAGGGTTGGTTGCCCGACCCCGACAGGCACCCATTGCCCCTGTTTGCCGCAGTTGCCGATGCCCGGATCCAAGGCCATGTCATTGCCGATGGCATGCACATGTTTCATCGCCGTGGCCCCGTCGCCAATCAGAGTAGCGCCTTTTACAGGCGCGCCGATGCGACCGTTCTGCACGCGATAGGCCTCGGTGCAGTTGAAGACGAATTTGCCGTTTGTGATGTCGACCTGACCGCCGGAAAAGCCGACGGCATAGATCCCGTCCTTCATGCTGGAAACAATCTCGTCGGGGCTGGCATCGCCGCCCAGCATATAGGTGTTGGTCATGCGCGGCATCGGGGTGTGGGCATAGCTTTCACGCCGTCCGTTCCCGGTGGGCTCCACGCCCATCAGCCGGGCGTTCTGGCGGTCCTGCATATAGCCGACCAGAATGCCATCCTCGATCAATGTGGTCTTGGAGGAAGGCGTGCCTTCATCATCGACTGAAATCGATCCGCGGCGGTCCGGGATCGTGCCGTCATCAAGCACGGTGACGCCCTTGGCCGCGACCTGTTGCCCCATGAGACCGGCAAAGGCCGAGGTTTTCTTGCGGTTGAAATCGCCTTCGAGCCCGTGGCCCACGGCTTCGTGCAGCAAGACGCCGGGCCAGCCGGAACCCAGAGCCACATCCATCACGCCTGCCGGGGCCGGGACCGCTTCAAGGTTCACTGTCGCAATGCGCAGGGCTTCGCGGGCGACGCCTTTCCAGTGGTCGGGAGCCAAGAGGCCGGTCAGGCCGAATCGCCCGCCGCCGCCGGCATTGCCGCTTTCGCGCCGTCCGGCCTGTTCGACGATGACAGAGATCGACAGGCGGGCCATCGGGCGGATGTCCGACACCAGCGTGCCTTCGGGGCGCAGGATGAAGACCTCCTGATACGAGGCGGCGAGCGACGCCGAGACCTGCACAACGCGGGGATCGAGGTCGCGCAGAAAGGCGTCGATTTCGTTCAGCGTGTCGATCTTGACCTCAAAGGCGGCGCCGTCGAGCGGATTTTCATCGCTGTAGAGATGCAGGTTGGTCGGGCGCGGGCCTTCGGCCAGCGTGCCACCGCCGTCCCCGACTGCCAGTCGTGCGGTTTCACTGGCCCGGGCGATGGCGGCCTCAGAAATCTCGGTGGAATGGGCGTAACCGGCGGTTTCGCCGCGCACTGCACGCAGGCCGAACCCTTCGGAGGCATCATAAGAGGCGCTGCGCAAGCGGCCATCGTCAAGCACGAGGCCCTCGGAGGTGCGGCGCTCCAGAAACAGTTCCCCGTCGTCGGCTCCCGCCACGGCCTGCCGCAAAATCCCAAGCGAGCTGTCAAGGTCGAGTGTGGTTGTAAATGGGTCGAAATGTCCCGATGACACTGTTTTTCTCCCTTCGGATTTGATCCAGATCAAAAAAACCGCGTTTAGATGCGCGGAATTCTTGTTCCAACGCACCTAATATGGTTTTTGTTAGGGCAGACTCAAATGAAAATGCTTCCGGTCAACCGGGACGGCAGCTTGGGCGAAACGCTCGATTGCAACTAAGGGAAGAGAGAATGCGCACAAACCCACTTCGGTTCGGGATCCCGGCCGCTTTATTCGCAATACTTGGTATGTCGCAGGCGACTGCGCAAGAGACCGGGGATATTGTGGGCGAGCCCGTCTCCGGCAAAATGGGCTTTCAGCCGGCCGCGACGGAACTGGCCCGCGACCTGCAGAGCCTGGATCACATGCTCAACTATATCATCGGCGCGATTGTTGTGTTCGTCGCGGCGCTGATCCTTTGGGTGATCCTGCGCTACAACAGCCGGGCGAACAAAACCCCGGCGACCTTCACCCATAACACCCCGATCGAGGTGGCTTGGACCATCGTTCCGATCCTGATTCTTGTTGTGATCGGGGCGTTTTCGCTGCCGGTGCTCTTCAAGCAGCAGGAAATTCCGGATGGCGACATCTATATCAAAGTGACCGGCAGCCAGTGGTACTGGACCTATGACTATGTCGACGAAGGCTTTGCCTTTGACAGCTATATGATCGGTCAGCCCGCCACCGGCGGCGATTACAAGCGCACGCCCGAAGTCGAACAGATGCTGGTCGAGGCGGGTTACACCCCCGATCAGTTCCTTCTGGCCACGGACACGCAGGTCGTTGTTCCGGTTGGTAAGACCATTGTGATGGGCGTCACGGGCGCAGATGTGATTCACAGCTGGACCATCCCTGCCTTTGGTGTGAAACAGGACGCCGTTCCGGGCCGGGTGGCTGAACTGTGGTTCAAACCCGAGAAAACCGGGATCTTCTTTGGACAATGCTCCGAACTTTGCGGCAAAGATCACGCTTATATGCCGATCACGGTCAAGGTCGTGTCGGAGGCGGAATATGCCGAATGGCTTGCGGGGGCAAAGGAAGAATACGCCGCACTCGATACGGCAGAACGGGCGCCGGTGAAACTCGCCCTGGCGGAGTGACCGACGTTTAAAAGGAAGCAAGATGGGCCGGGACCGGCCCGTCACGATATAACCCACGCACAAGCGCTCCACCGGGAAAGAGGCAAAAGCCCGTCTGGTGGGGCACAACGACGATGATAGGCTCCACGCGATGACTGACGCGACAATTGTACTGGATCATGACCGAGACGCGGGATTTGGCGATTATTTTGCCTTGCTCAAGCCGCGTGTGATGTCGCTGGTGGTGTTTACTGCCTTTGCCGGGCTGGTCGTGGCGCCGGGGGGCATTCACCCGTTTCTTGGCTTTTTCGCAATCCTATGCATCGCCATCGGCGGTGGCGCCTCGGGCGCGCTGAATATGTGGTACGATGCCGACATCGATCAGGTGATGAAACGCACCAAGGGCCGCCCGATCCCCGCTGGCAAAGTGGCCCCGCAAGAGGCGCTCGGGCTGGGGCTGGCGCTGTCGGGCTTTGCCGTGGTGATGCTCGGGCTGGCCACCAATGCGGTGGCAGCCGGGCTTTTGGCCTTCACGATCTTTTTCTATGCCGTGGTCTACACGATCTGGCTGAAACGCGCGACGCCGCAGAACATCGTGATCGGTGGCGCCGCAGGGGCCTTTCCTCCGATGATCGGCTGGGCCGCGGTGACCGGCGACATCAGTCTGTCTTCGGTGCTGATGTTCCTGTTGATCTTCATCTGGACGCCGCCGCATTTCTGGTCGCTGGCGCTATTCATGAACGCCGATTACGACAAGGCCAAAGTGCCGATGCTGACCGTCACCCACGGTAAACGGGTCACGCGGGCGCATATTCTGGCCTATACCGTGCTGTTGGCGGTCACCGCCGCCGCGATGTTCCTGACGCCTTTGGCAGGCTGGTGCTATCTCGTCGTCGCTGTGAGCCTTAACGCAGCCTTTTTGCTGGGCGCAGTCAAGCTATGGCGTCGCGATGAGGCGCAGGCCGAGGCCGATGGGTACAAGGCCGAACGGGCCTTCTTCAAGCTGTCGCTGTTCTACACGCTGCTGCATTTCGCAGCCCTGATGGCGGATAAGGCACTCTTTGTCTTTGGTGTCGGGGGGCCATTCTGAGATGGCGATCACCAAACTGCACGACCTGCATGAACGCCGCCGCTCCCGCAATGTCGGGCTGGGGCTGGTGCTGGCCGCTTTCGTCGTATTGGTGTTGGGGCTGACCGTGGTCAAGGTGACCGTCTTGGACCGTGATATTGCCGCCGCGCAGGAGGGCTCTCCGTAATGGCTGACCGCAAGGCCCAAAAGACCGTGTTGCAACTGGTCGGCGTCGTCGTCGTCATGGGCGCATTGGCATGGGCCTCGGTGCCGTTTTACAGCTGGTTCTGCCGGGTGACGGGCTTTGGTGGAACCACGGATGTGGCCACAAGCGGGTCGGATGTCATTCTGGACGAGACCATCAAGATCCGGTTTGACGCCAACACCGATCCCGACATGCCCTGGGATTTCAAGCCTGTGGAAAACACCATGGAGCTGCGCATCGGTGAAACCGGTCTGGCCTTTTACGAGGCGCATAACCCGACGGATCGGGTTGTTGCCGGAACGGCCTCCTACAACGTCGCGCCTTTTGAGGCGGGCGGCTTTTTCACCAAGATCGAGTGTTTCTGTTTCACCGAGCAGGTTCTGCAGCCTGGCGAAACGGTTCTGATGCCGGTGACCTTCTATGTCGATCCGGAGATCACCACTGATCGCGATGCGAAATACGTGCATCGCATCACACTGTCATATACATTCCACGAAACGGAGCTGCCCGAGGATTATGCCGCATTGGAGAACGGCACATCCGCGCAGGCATCTGTCAACTAAGCCCGGCTTACGGGCGCCCCAAGGGAGAGGGACGCACAACATGGCGCATGAGAAGAACCACGACTACCACATTCTGCCGCCGTCACCATGGCCGTTGATGGCCGCCGCTGCCACCTTTGTTATGCTGTTTGGCGCGGTGATGTGGATGGCGAACGACAACCCGTTCATTTTTGCGGCGGGCTTTGTCGGCGTGCTCTACGTGATGTGGAGCTGGTGGTCGGACACCATCAAGGAAAACGCAGCAGGCGATCACACGCCGGTCGTGCGCATCGGTCTGCGCTATGGCTTCATCATGTTCATCATGTCCGAAGTCATGTTCTTTGCCGCATGGTTTTGGGCGTTCTTTAAACACACGCTCTATCCCATGTCCGAATATGCCGGGAGCAGCTATGTGCCGCCGGAAATCATCCCGATCAACGCCCTGCATCTGCCGCTGTTGAACACGCTGATCCTGCTGTGCTCTGGGGCGGCGGTGACCTGGGCGCACCATGCGCTTGTGCATGGCAACATCCGCAAGGATCTGGTTGCCGGTCTGGCCATCGGCATCGGTCTGGGCGCGCTGTTCACCATTCTCCAAGCCTATGAATATTACGAGCTGTTCGTGCATGAAGGTTACACCTTCGGGGGCGACTTCTTCTTTGGCTCCTTCTTCATGGCGACAGGCTTTCACGGTTTCCACGTGATCATCGGCACGATTTTCCTGACCGTTTGTCTGGTGCGTGCGATGCGGGGTCAGTTCACCCCGGAGAACCATGTGGGTTTCGAAGCCGCCGCCTGGTATTGGCACTTTGTCGATGTGGTCTGGCTGTTCCTCTTTGTGGTGGTGTACCTCTGGGGACAATAAGATCTGACGTCCGGATCTGAAACATCTTGGGAAAGGGCGCGTGTTTGCCGCGCCCTTTTGCTATGGAGGGGTCATGTTGAAACGACTGATATTCCCGATTGTGGTCGGGGTGGCGGGCTGCGCGGTGCTGATCTGGCTTGGGGTCTGGCAACTGCAGCGGCTGGAGTGGAAGGCCGGGGTTCTGGCCGAAATCGAGGCCCAGATCGGCGCCGATCCGGTGTCCTTGCCCGCCGAGATCGATCCGTCGATGAAATATCTGCCGGTGCAGGTGCGCGGGCAGATTGCGTCGGGCGAATTGCATGTGCTGGTCTCGCGCAAACAGATCGGCCCAGGCTATCTGATCATTGCGCCTTTTGAAACTTTCGATGGGCGGCGTATCCTGCTGGATCGCGGCTTTGTCGGCGAGGCGCAAAAGGACGCTCCGCGGCCCCCGGTGCCTACGGCAGACATGATGACCATCGTCGGCAATCTGCACTGGCCCGACGATATGAACAGCTCGACGCCGCCGCCGGATCGAGGTCGCAACATATGGTTCGGGCGCGACATTGCCGCCATGGCGAAAGCATTGGACACCGAACCCGTGCTGATCGTGGCGCGAGAGCCGACAGGGGCGGGGATCGAGCCGATGCCCGTGGGCACCGAAGGCATCCCGAATGATCATTTGCAATATGCGATCACGTGGTTTTCTCTGGCAATTGTCTGGTTGGGGATGACTCTGTTTCTCTTGTGGCGTATCACCACGCGGAAAGTTTAAAGCGACGGAACCCATGCGTTATATCTCGACCCGCGGCCAAGCGCCGGTGCTGAATTTCGAAGAGGCCATGCTGACCGGCCTTGCCTCCGACGGTGGCCTCTATGTGCCTGAAACGATCCCGACCCTGAGCGAGGCGGAGATCGCCGCTCTGGCGGGGCTGTCCTATGAGGAGGCCGCCTTTGTGGTGATGAAGCCCTTCATCGGCGACACTTTCACAGACGCCGAGTTCAAAGAGATCATCGCCAAGGCCTATGCCGGGTTCGGTCACGATGCCCGCGCCCCCATGGTGCAGCTTGGCCCGAACCATTTCCTGTTGGAGTTGTTCCACGGTCCGACGCTGGCGTTCAAGGATTTCGCTATGCAGCTCATCGGGCAGTTGTTTCAGGCGGCCCTGTCGCGCAGTGGCAATCGGGTGACCATCGTGGGCGCGACGTCGGGCGACACCGGCTCGGCCGCGATCGAGGCCTTCAAGGGGCTCGCCAATGTCGACGTTTTCATCCTGTTCCCGCATGGCCGCGTCTCGGATGTGCAGCGCCGCCAGATGACCACACCATCGGAAAGCAACGTGCATGCGCTGGCCGTGGAGGGCGACTTTGATGACTGTCAGGCCGCGCTCAAGGATATGTTTGCCGATCACGATTTCCGCGATGGGGTCAAACTGGCCGCCGTGAATTCGATCAACTGGGCGCGGGTTCTGGCGCAGGTGGTCTATTACTTCACCTCCGCTGTGGCGCTGGGCGCGCCCCACCGCGAAGTGTCTTTCACCGTGCCGACCGGCAACTTTGGCGACATCTTTGCAGGCTATATTGCCAAACGCATGGGGCTGCCGATCGACAAGCTGGTGATCGCCACCAACCAGAATGATATTCTGCACCGCACCATGGAAACCGGGGCCTACACGAAAGAAGGCGTGACGCCCTCGATGTCGCCGTCGATGGACATTCAGGTCAGCTCGAATTTCGAGCGTGCGCTGTTTGACGTCTATGACCGCGAAGGCGCGGCGATCGCGCAGCTGATGGACGAGCTGAAAGACGGCGAATTCAAAGTGTCGCAGGGCGCCATGGATCGTCTGCGGGACATTTTCGCCTCTGGCCGCGCCTCCGAGGAGGAGACCACGGCCATGATCGCCGACATGCACCGCCGCACCGGCGAGGTCCTGTGCCCGCACACGGCCGTGGCGGTGAAAGTGGCCGAGGATCATCTGGGCACGGTACCGATGATTTCTCTGTCCACCGCGCATCCCGCCAAATTCCCGGCGGCGGTCGAAGCGGCCTGCGGCATCCATCCCGCTCTGCCAGAGCGCATGGCCGATCTGTTCGAGCGGGAAGAACGCTTTACCGTCGTGGAAAACGACCTCGACGGATTGAAAACACTGATCAAGGAGCGCCTCGCTTGAGCCCCAGACTTCATACGCTGCCGAACGGATTTCGGATCGTCACCGAGCTTCAGCCATCGATGGAAAGTGCCTCTATCGGTGTCTGGGTGCTGGCCGGTGGGCGTCACGAGCGGATGGAACAGAATGGCATCGCTCATTTCCTTGAACATATGGCCTTCAAAGGTACGACCCGGCGCACGCCGCTGCAGATCGCCGAGGTGCTGGAAAACGTGGGGGGCTATCTGAACGCCTATACCACCCGCGAAACCACTGCCTATTACGCGCGTGTTCTCAAGGACGATGTGTCTCTGGCGCTCGATGTGATCGGGGACATCGTTCTGAACCCAATTTTCGACCCGCGTGAGCTGGAAGTGGAGCGCGGTGTGATCCTGTCCGAGATCGGGCAGGCGCTGGACACGCCCGACGATGTGATCTTTGACTGGCTGCAAGAGGCGGCCTATCCGCGTCAGGCGCTGGGCCGTACCATTCTGGGGCCGGAAGAGCGCGTGCGCAGCTTCACCCGCGACGATCTGGCGGGCTTCGTCGAAGAGCATTACTCGCCGGAGCGCATGATTCTGTCGGCGGCGGGCAATATCGATCATGACCGCATCGTGGCAGAGGCCACCGAGATTTTCGGCGGCCTTCGCGCGCATGGCCGCGATTATGCCGATCCCGCCCGCTTTGAAGGCGGCGAGTATCGCAAGGTCAAGTCTCTGGAACAGGCGCATTTCACATTGGCCTTTGAGGGGCCGTGTTACCGCGATGAAAATATCTATGTCGCCCAGACCGCATCGACCGCGCTGGGCGGGGGGATGTCGTCGCGCCTGTTTCAGGAAATCCGTGAAAAGCGTGGTCTTTGCTACACGATCTTTGCCCAGTCCGGCGCCTATTTCGACACGGGTCTGACCACGATCTATGCTGGCACTTCGGGCGACAAGGTGGCCGAACTGGCCGAGCTGACCATTGACGAGATTAAACGCGCCGGTGAAGAGGTGACCACCGCCGAAGTGGACCGCGCCCGCGCCCAGATCAAGGCCGGACTGCTGATGGGGCTGGAAAGCCCCTCCTCGCGCGCCGAACGCAATGCCCGGATGATCGGCATCTGGGGGCGTGTGCCGCCGATTGAGGAAACCGTGGAACGCATCGACGCGGTGACGCTCGACGCGGTGCGCGATTTCCTGATTGCCTCGGGCACGGGGCGGGCGTCCATGGCGCTTTACGGTCCTGTGGAGGGCGCGCCGGAGCTTGAGCAACTGCGGGAAAGGTTCGCGGCCTGATGCTCAAGCGACGTCCGAAGCTGAGGATCGAAACGGAGCGCATGACGCTGCGTTTGCCACAGCATTCGGACTATCGCAGCTGGGCCAGCCTGCGTGCGGAAAGCATCGATTTTCTGCAGCCTTGGGAGCCGACATGGTCGGAGGATCACCTGACCCGCAAGGCCTTTACAAACCGGGTCTTTTGGGCGGAACGCTGCTTTAAAGGTGACACCGGGTTGCCGGTGTTTCTGACCTATCGCGACAGCGGGCAGTTGCTGGGGGCGCTGACGCTCGACAACATCCGGCGGGGGCCTGCGCAGGCGGGCACCATCGGCTATTGGATCGGCGCCCGCTTTGCCCGGCAGGGTTTTATGAAAGAAGCCATCGCCGCCGTGGTGCATTATGGTTTTACCAAACTGGACCTGAGCCGGATCGAGGCCGCCTGCCTGCCTGAAAACGTCGCCTCGCGCGGGGCGCTTGAAAAGGCGGGCTTTAAATACGAAGGTGTGGCGCAAAGCTACCTGCAAATCAACGGCCGCTGGCGCAACCATGTGCTCTATTCCGCACTGCGTCATGACCGGCGCGGGCCGACCACGGTCGGTCTTGCCTAAGGCCTTGCAGACCCCGCGCCGCGATCAAGGAGATCCCGATGACTGCCCCTGCGATCCCCGGCACACTCAACAGTCCCAGCCCAGCTTTTCTACAGACATTGGCCGCGGCGTTGCCTCAGGGCCGTTTGCGCGACCCGCGCCCCGGAGAGCTTGAAGATCCGCGCGGGCGCTATCAAGGGCAGGCCGCGACTGTGGCGCTGCCGGAAAATGTCGAAGAGGTCGCAACCATCGTCCGCGCCTGTCATGACGCATCTGTCGGCATCGTGCCGCTGGGCGGCGGCACGGGGTTGGTGTTGGGGCAGATCGCCTATGAGGGACCCGCGCCGGTGGTGCTGTCGCTGGAACGCATGTCCCGCATTCGCGCCGTCTATCCCGAAGAAAACATGATCGTCGCCGAGGCCGGGGCAATTCTGGCCGATGTGCAGGGGGCCGCCAGTGAGGTGGAACGGCTGTTTCCTCTGTCGCTGGCCTCTGAAGGGTCCTGTCGGATCGGCGGCAATCTGGCCACCAATGCAGGGGGGCTGAACGTCCTTCGCTATGGCAACGCCCGTGAGCTGTGTCTGGGGCTGGAGGCGGTCCTGCCAGATGGCGCGATCTGGCACGGGCTGAAACGTCTGCGCAAAGACAACACCGGCTATGATCTGCGCAACCTACTGATCGGGTCCGAGGGCAGTCTTGGGATCATCACCGCAGCGTCTCTGCGTCTGTTTCCGCGCCCCGACCAAGAGGCTGCCGCTTTCTTTCAGGTCAGCTCACCGCGGGCGGCGCTCGATCTTTTGTCCATGGCACAGCAGATCGTGGGCGAGGGCATTTCCGCCTTTGAGCTGATCTCGGGCATGGGGCTGGCCTTTTTGGAAGAGACCCTGCCGGACATCCGACAGCCTTTCGCGACGCGTCCCGACTGGTCCGTCCTGATCGATCTGGGACTGTCTGGCGAGGCCGATCCGCAGGGGCTTCTGGCGCAGCTGTTTGAACGTGCGTTTGAGGCCGGACTGGTGCAGGACGGGGTTGTGTCGCAAAGCGAGGCGCAACGGCAGGCGTTCTGGGCCGTGCGCGAAAGCATCCCCGAAGCGAACAAGCGGATTGGTTCGATTTCCTCGCATGACATTTCCATTCCGCTGTCACGCATTCCCGATTTCATCCCCGAAGGCATCCGCCGCCTGCGGGCGCTGGGGGATATTCGGGTGAATTGTTTCGGCCACCTGGGCGATGGCAATCTGCATTTCAATGCCTTTCCGGCCAAGGGGCATGACCGCGCCGAATATGATGCGCTGCGCGGGCGGGTCAAACGTGTGGTCCATGATCTGGTGGCGGAATACGACGGATCTTTCAGCGCCGAACACGGAGTCGGACGGCTCAAGGTCGACGATCTGGAACGCTATGGCGATCCTGCCCGTCTGGCTGCGATGCGGGCGATCAAAGCCGCGTTGGACCCGAAGGGGATCATGAACCCCGGCGCGGTGTTGCGCGCCGGGTGAACGTGCCGGGCCGCGCCCTTACGCCCCTTCGAATTCACACAGGGTATGAATGTCGTAGCCCAGCTTTTTCAGGCGCTCATGCCCGCCCAGTTCGGGCAGGTCGATGATAAAGGCGCTGCCGACGATTTCGCCGCCCAGCCGTTCAACGAGTTTGATCCCGGCTTCTGCGGTGCCGCCGGTGGCCAGCAGGTCGTCGACCAGAAGGATCTTTTCCCCCGGCTGGATCGCGTCATCGTGGATCTCGACGACGGCTTCGCCATATTCCAGCGTGTAGTCTTCGGAGATCACGGCGCCCGGCAGCTTGCCCTTTTTGCGGATCGGCACAAAGCCGATGGACAGTTGGTGCGCGATCGCACCGCCGATGATAAAGCCACGGGCCTCAAGCCCCACCACCTTGTCGATGTGCTGGCCGACATAGGGGGCGAGCAACTGGTCGATGGCCAGCCGCATGCCGCGCGGATCGGCAAACAGCGTTGTGACATCTCGGAACATGATCCCTTCATGCGGGAAATCGACAATGGTGCGGATATAATCTTTGACGGTTTTCAAAATGGCTCTCCGTATCAGGCAGTGCGGCGCAGGGTTGCGGTGAGGGTGCCCATGCCGATCAGCGCAACGCCACCCGCACGGGTCATGTTGCGCAGGACACGGGGTCGCTGAATGCGCGTGCGCAGGGTGTTTGCGAGCAGGGCATAGGCCAGCGCGTTGAGGGTGGCAAGGCCGACGAAGGTGCCAATTATCACGGTGAACTGCGGTGCGATGGGCGCGCCGGGGGTGATGAACTGCGGCACGAAGGCGATGAAGAAGCCGATGGATTTCGGGTTCAGCGCCGTGACCGTGGCGGCATGGACAAACACCTGTTTCGAGGTGACATGGCCCATCTGTTCGACATCCCCCAGACGCGTCCCAGGGGCGGATTTCAGCATCTTGAAGCCAAGGTAAAACAGATAGACGGCGCCGATCCATTTCAGCGCGGTAAAAGCGGTGGCCGAGGCCATCACCAGAGCGCCAAGGCCCAGCAGCGAGGCCGTCATGGCGATGAAATCCCCAAGCGCCACGCCAAGTGCAGTGGCCACGGCGACGCGTTTTCCCTGTGTCAGTGCGTAGGACAGCACCAAGAGGATCGTAGGGCCGGGGATCATCAGCAACGCGGTGGAGGCGGCCACGAAGGCCAGCCAGAGTTCAAAGGTCATGTCCAGTCCTTTCAGAGAACCCGACCCGCAACGGTCGAGAGTTTTTCGATCACCTCAGGATCGCGTTTGTCCGGGGCGGTCATGATGGCATATTCCAGCGCGCGGTCGCAGCCATGGTCGCAGGGCGCATAGGTCGCGTCCAAAAGGTCGGGCAGGGCGGCAACCAGCGCCTTGGCGTGTTGGGTGTTGGCTTTGAGCGTTGTCAAAATGTCGGTGATTTCCACCGCGCCATGGTCCGGGTGCCAGCTGTCGTAATCGGTCACCATCGCAACAGAGGCGTAACAGATCTCGGCCTCGCGGGCGAGTTTGGCCTCGGGCATGTTGGTCATGCCGATGACATCGCAGCCCCAGCTGTCCCGGTACATCCGGCTTTCGGCCATGGACGAAAACTGCGGGCCTTCCATCGCAAGATAGGTGCCGCCTTTATGCACCGAGACGCCGGTGGCGCGCGCCGCCTCATAGGCCAGCCCTGACAGGCGTTCGCAGACCGGATGGGCAACTGACACATGCGCCACGCATCCGGTGCCGAAAAAGGATTTTTCGCGGGCAAAGGTTCGGTCGATGAACTGATCCACGATGACAAAATCGCCCGGCGCCATCTCTTCGCGAAAGCTGCCGACGGCCGAGACAGAAACGAGATCGGTGACGCCCAGCTGTTTCATCGCATCAATATTGGCGCGGTAGTTGACGGTCGTCGGGCTGTGCACATGTCCGCGCCCGTGACGTGGCAGAAAGACCATCTCCATGCCATTGAGCGTGCCGGTCAGCAGCGCGTCCGATGGCGCGCCCCAAGGCGTCTCAACTGTCACCCATTTTGGGCCTTCAAGACCGTCGATGTCATACACCCCGGATCCGCCCATGACGCCGATTACACGTTTCATCTTTCCCCCGATGCTGGAACTGTCACCCTGTTGTCGGGATGAGCCTAGCCTTTCTTTTTGAGGCTGAAAAGTTTATTGCGGGGATCGCTTTACGAAGCCCCCGGTCCGCATCGTCTTGCCTGTTTTCCGGGCGGTTGCGTTTGAAATGGAGGGCCGTCAGGGCTCAGTGGATCGTGCCCATGTTGCATGGTGAAAAGGCTGGGAACGATGGTGTGATGGCGGGGCGCCGACCATGATCCATGGGATGTGCGTTGCGCGAAGATCACGCTCTGCTGTGAGTGTGAAGCCTTTGACCTTTCGTCAAAGGTGCATTCGGGCTATGAGGGGCAAAACGTATTTCCTGACATCTGGGGGCTTCCCGTGATCCAATCCGCGTTCGCGTCTTTCGCGAAGAACTTGTCTATTTCCACGTCGTCGTCCTATCCGCTGACGCCGAAACAGGCCAAGACCGATCTGCTGTCCGGTCTTACCGTGGCGTTGGCGCTGGTGCCTGAGGCTGTCGCATTTGCCTTTGTGGCCGGGGTGAATCCATTGGTCGGGCTCTATGCCGCCTTTATCATGGGGCTGGTCACGGCGCTGATTGGCGGCCGACCGGGCATGATTTCCGGCGCGACCGGCGCGATTGCCGTGGTTTTGGTCAGCCTGGTGGCGGAACATGGGGTAGAATACCTCTTTGCTACGGTGATCCTGATGGGGGTTTTGCAGATCCTTGCCGGGATTTTCCGGCTCGGGAAATTCATCCGTTTGGTGCCGCACCCGGTGATGCTGGGCTTTGTCAACGGGCTGGCTATCGTGATTTTCTTGGCGCAGATGACGCAGTTCAAGGTGCCAGCGCCCGATGGTGGCCAGACATGGATGCAGGGCGGACAGCTGGTGATGATGCTGGCGCTGGTGGCGCTGACCATGGCGGTGGTGCATTTCCTGCCCAAGGTGACGTCGATCATTCCGGCGCCGCTGGCGGGTATTCTGGTGACGGCGGCGGTGGTGCTGGCGTTCAACATCGATGTGCCGCGCGTCGGCGATATGGCCGCCATCAAAGGCGGGCTGCCGCAGTTCCACATCCCCATGGTGCCGATGTTCGAAAGCCCGGATCAGTTTCTCGCCGTTCTGAAGATCATCTTCCCCTATGCGCTGATCGCAGCGGCGGTGGGCCTCATTGAAAGTCTTCTGACGCTGAACCTCGTGGGGGAAATCAAGGGCGAACGCGGGGGCGTGTCGCAGGAATGCGTGGCGCAGGGCACGGCCAATGTGATCACCGGATTCTTCGGCGGTATGGGCGGTTGCGCTATGATCGGCCAGTCGATGATCAACGTTAAATCCGGTGGTCGCACGCGTCTGGCCGGGATCGCCGCTGCGATCTTCCTGTTGTTGTTCATCGTTGTGGCCAGCCCGCTGATTGAACAGATCCCGCTGGCCGCGCTTGTGGGCGTGATGTTCATGGTGGTGATCGGGACCTTTGCATGGAACTCGTTCAACGTGATGCGCAAGGTGCCGCGTGTGGATGCCTTTGTCATCGTGCTGGTGACCGTGGTGACCGTGTTCGAAGACCTTGCTGTGGCTGTGGTTGTCGGCGTGATCGTTTCGGCGCTTGCCTACGCCTGGCAGAACGCCTCGCGCATTCATGCCAAGACCTATGAAACGCCGGAAGGCGCGAAGGTCTATCAGGTGCAGGGACCGCTGTTCTTTGGCTCGGCTGAAGGGTTTCTGGAAATGTTTGATCCGGCCCGCGATCCGTCAAACGTGATCGTCGATTTCGCGGACAGCCGTGTGGCGGATCAATCGGCGCTCAATGCAATCGAGTCCCTGGCCGGGAAATATGAGGCGCTGGGCAAGTTTATTCAGCTGCGGCACCTGTCACGCGACTGTCACCAGCTTCTGTCGAACGCCGGACATCTGATGATCGACAGTGATGACGATCCCGACTACGAGATCGCGACGGATTACTCTGTGCGCACCGGTGTGCTGGGCAGCGGGCACTGAGATCTGACCGGGATGCCTGACGGATGCCTTCGGGCTCTGTGTTCGAAAAAGACATGAAAAAGGGGCCGGAAGGGCCCCTTTTTTATGTCAAATGTCGTACGCGTCCTCGCGGGCTGCGTGGAATTCCTGTTCCAGAGTTGCCATCAGATCGGCAGCGGGCAGGGCGCGGCTGCCCGCCACGTTCATTCCCGCCCATTGCGCCCCAAAGCCGGTTTGCCCTTTGGCCTTGGCCGCCGCGTTGAGCGCCTTGCCCAGATCATAGGCGCAGGGGTAGGCAGGCAGTTGGTTGTCGGGCACATCCGCAGTCCAGTCGGTGAAATCATTGTGCAGGCAGCGCGCCGGACGACCAGAGATGGCGGCGGTCATCAGCGTGTCTCCGCCTTCTGCGATCCGCTGACGATAGGCGGCATCCGCCGCGCTTTCCGGGCAGGCAACAAAGGCCGTGCCAAGCTGGGCGGCCACAGCGCCCCAGTCGAGCGCGCGGGCCACATCCGCGCCCTGCATCAGCCCGCCCGCGGAAATGATCGGCAGGGCCAGATCCCGCGCGATCTGCCGGGTCAGCGCCTCGGTGCTCAGTTGGGCATCTGTGGCCTCGGGGTCGAAAATGCCACGATGACCACCGGCCTCCCAGCCCTGCGCAACCACGGCATCCAGCCCTGCTCCGGCGATCTGGCGAGCCTCGTCAACCGAGGTTGCACTGGCGACCAGCAGCGCCCCGGTGTCGCGCAGCGCCGCGATCCTGTCGGGGTCTGGCAGTCCGAAGTGGAAGCTGATGACCTTTGGCCGGCTTTCCAGCAAGACCTGCAGCATGGCGTCGTCTTCCTGAAAGCTGCGGTAGATCTCTTGCAAATGCGCAGGCGGTTCGGCGTCGAACCGGGCAAACATCGGGTGGCTTCGTGCGATCCAGGCCTGTTCCAGAGCGGGATCGCGCCGGGCGGGAGCGTGGCAAAACAGATTGACGTTGAAGGCCCGCGCGGTCAGCGTGCGGGTCTCGGCAATCGCCTTGGCCGCCGCCTGTGGTGTGGAGGCACCAAGACCCAATGCGCCAAGGCCGCCAGCTTCGGAAACGGAGGCCGCAAGCGCCGGGGTCGAGACACCGGCCATGGGCGCCTGAAAGATCGGCAGGCGCAGCGAAAGGACAGAGAGAAAATCCTGAGACATGGCGGCACTATGGCGCGGGAGCCGCGCCGGGCCAAGCCCTCCGGGGGCGTTGGTCAGCGATCATCGGGTCGGGCGAGTTCGAAGACCTCTTTGATCTCGGCGAAATCGCGATATCCCAACCGGCTCAGCATACGGGCGTGGGTCACGTCAAAGCGCCCGTCGACAATGCAGTCGTCGCGAATGTGAATGCCGATGACCTCGCCGAAGATGGCGTAATTGTCTTTGCCCTTCAGGGTCACGATTTCGCTCACTTCGCATTCGAACGATGCCGGGGCATTGGCGACACGCGAACAGGGGATGCGCGTGCAATCGGCTTTCAGCGCGCCGGAATGGGCGAATTCATCCACGTCAGAGGGGAGCGCCTGAGAGGAGGCGTTCATGACATTCGCCAGATCGGCCCCCACCACATTGGCGCAGAAAACACCCGTCGCCTCAATGTTGTGCAGGCTGTCTTTGGCGCCGGTCGAACAAAACATGAGTTGCGGGGGAACATATGCAGCGGCGTTGAACAGCGAATAAGGGGCGAGATTGTCGACGCCATCGGGGCTTCGGCTGGAGATCCAGCCGATCGGACGCGGAGAGATCATCGCATTGAACGGGTTGTGCGGCAGGCCGTGGCCGTCTTCAGGGCGGTAAAACATCGGGCGTCTTCCTTCTCTTCGCGTTGCTCCCCATCTAGCGCCGTGATAGCAGATTTTCGAGGCCGAATGTCGTGCAGTTTTATGCAGTTGCTGTGCGATGAGGAGCAGAAAGGGACAGCCGGGTGTATCAGCTCGATGTAGAAACCGCTGAGGATGTCTGGGAGGTCGAAGCCCTCTATGACACCTGTTTCGCGCCGGGACGGGAATTGCTGTCGTCCTACCGTCTGCGCGATGGGGTTTCGCGTGTTTCCGATCTGTGTCTGCTGGCGCGCGACGAAAACCGGGTTCTGGCTGCGGCGATTCGCTATTGGCCGGTGCGCATCGGTGCGAGAGAACACAGGGCCTTGTTGCTGGGGCCGGTTGCGGTGCACCCGACGCGGCAGGGCGAAGGGCTCGGCGGTTTGCTGATCAATGAATCGATGGCTGAAGCCGTCAAACTGGGCTGGGCCAGAGTCATGCTGGTCGGGGATGAACCCTATTATTCGCGCTTTGGGTTTGAAAAGCTTGACCATGTTCAGATGCCGCCGCCGACCAACCCCGATCGGGTGCTAGGTGTGGCGCTGCGGGCCGGGGCTTGGGACGGTGTGTCAGGGCTGGTGCATAAAGACGACTGAGCCGCCAATGCGCCCCGGGCGCAGGCTCCAGCTTGAAGACGCTTGGCAAACCCGCCTGCGCGCCCCACATATAGTCTCATGACACAGAAAACTCCGCAATTGACCGCAGGCGATCATGCCATCTTGCAAGCGCCGACCCCGCAGGCAATCCACGCCCTTGCACGCCGTTTGCGCCGGGCAAACAATCCCGGCATGCAGATTTTGAACATGGTGGGCGGCACGGCTGACGGGTTGTTCGGCAAGTTGCCGGGGCCGGTACGCCGTCAGCTGGAAGGGGCGACGCTGTCGGCGCTGGAGCTGGCGTTCGACGGGGCGTCGCGTGGCCGCCGGACGGTGAAGGGTGGCACATGGCTGTCGCGTGCCGTGACCTCGGGGCTGGGCGCTGTCGGTGGGGCAGGCGGCTTGCCGACAGCTCTGGCAGAATTGCCGGTGACCACCACGGTTTTGTTGCATGCCATTCAGGGTGTGGCCGAGGAACATGGCTTTGATCCCGAGCGCGACGATGTGCGCAAGGCCTGTATTCAGGTCTTCGCCGCCGCTGGTCCGCTGGAAGACGATGACGGCGCCGATTTGGGGTTTCTGGCGGCGCGCACCACACTGACTGGAGCCACCCTGAGTGGCATCATCGCCAAGGTCGCGCCGCGTCTGTCGGTGGTTTTAGGGCAAAAGCTGGCGACCCAGACCGTGCCGGTTCTGGGCGCTGTGGCCGGGGCGGCAACGAATTACGCCTATACGGCTTATTATCAGGATATGGCCCACGTCAGCTTTGGCATGCTGCGCCTCGCTGAAGACAGTGGGCAGAGCTTTGACACGCTCAAGGACATGCTGCGGCAGGAGCTGCGGAGCGAGGGGCGGGGTTAGAGCACCAGCCCCTGATCCGCAAGGTAGGATGCCAGATCCCCTCGCACGGATTGCGCGCCAGCGGCGGCGGAATCCTCGATCACCCGCAGCACATCATCGAGATTCAGCCGCCGCAGCACGGATTTCACCGGTCCGATAGACGCGGGGCGCATCGAAAGGGTGCGCACGCCGACAGCGGCCAGCGCTACGGCCTCAAGCGGGCGGCCTGCATCTTCGCCGCAAAACGAGACGGGTGTGCCGAATTCGCCGCAGCGTGCGACGATTTGTCGAATGAAGCTCAGGAACGAATAGTTCAGCGTGTCATAGCGTTTGCGCACACGTTCGTTTTCCCGGTCGGCTGCAAAGAAGAACTGCTTCAGATCGTTGCCCCCGATGGAAATGAAATCGGTTTCCGCAAAGAAGCAATCTGGGGCAAAGGCCAGTGACGGGGTTTCCAGCATCGCGCCCACCTCGGTGCGCGACGGCAACACATGGCCAAGCCGGCGTTCGCTTTCCAGCACTTTTTCAAACATCGCCTTGGCGGCGCGGAATTCTTCGAACTGTGCGACGAAGGGGAACATGATGGTCAGTGGGCGTCCGGCCGCGGCGCGGATCAGCGCCTGCAATTGCATCCGCATCACACCGCGCTTGTCGAGCCCGACGCGGATCGCCCGCCAGCCCATGGCCGGATTAGGTTCATCCTGAGGCTTCATATAGGGCAGCACCTTGTCGGAGCCGATGTCGAGGGTGCGAAACACGACGCGTTTGCCGCGCGCGGCATCCATCACCCGCGCATAGAGGGAGGCCAGTTCGCCGCGCCGGGGCACATTGTTGCGGACCAGAAATTGCAGCTCTGTGCGAAACAGGCCCACGCCCTCGGCCCCCGATGAGGCCAAAGACGGCAGATCGGCCATAAGCCCGGCATTCATATGCAAGGCGATGTGGCGTCCGCACAGGGTTTCTGCGGGCATGTCGACCAGACCGGCATAGCGCTTTTGCGCCTGAGCCTGCATCGCGATCTTGTCGCGAAAGGCGGTCGTGACCGTGTCTTCGGGGCGCAGGTGCACCAGCCCCTGGTCGCCATCGACCAGAATGGTGTCCCCGTTGAGCGCCTCGGTCGAAATGCCCGCCGCATGGATCACCAGAGGGATTGCCCAAGCGCGGGCAACCACAGCTGCGTGCGAGCCGACAGATCCCTGTTCCAGCACGATGCCTTTCAGGGTTTTGCCGTAGTCGAGCAATTCGCCCGGCCCGATGGTGCGGGCCACGAGGATGGGATTGTCGGGCATTTCGGCCCCGGTTTCCTTGCCCTGCCCGGTGAGGATGCGCAGCAGCCGGTTGGACAGGTCGTCCAGATCGTGCAGCCGTTCACGCATATAGGGGTCAGGCACGGTGGCAAGGCGCGACCGAGCTGTGCTTTGTTCTTTCTCGACGGCGGCTTCGGCCGAGAGGCCGCGACCGATGTCTTCCTCCATGCGGCGCATCCAGCCGCGGGAGTGGGCGAACATCCGGTAAGCTTCCAGCACTTCGCGTTGGTCTTTCTCAGCCGGTTCCACATTGGCCAGCATGTCGTCGACGGAAATCCGCAGCTTTTCGATGGCGGCGCGCAGACGCTCTGTTTCCGCCTCGGGATCGTCGGCCACCGGGTTGGTGACCACCACGCGCGGTTCATGCAGATAGACTTTGCCTTCGGCGACGCCTTCCTGTCCGGTGGCGCCACGGATCATCACCTGATGCTGGTGCAGAGCGGCCATGCCGCCTTCCTCAGAGACGAAAGCGCCCAGCTCGGTCATCTCGGCCAACACCATGGCGACAACTTCCAGCGCATAGAGTTCGTCGTCGGTAAAGGCGCGCGCCTCTTTCGACTGGACGACCAGAACTCCCAGAATTTCGCCAAGGCGCTGGATCGGTATGCCCAGAAAGCTGGAATAGATCTCTTCGCCGGTTTCCGGCATGTAGCGAAAGCCCGGTTCAGAGGGAGCATTCGCGGTGTTGATGGTCTGACGCGCGCGTGCCACGCGCCCGACAAGGCCTTCGCCGATGCGCATACGGGTCTGGTGCACGGCCTCGGGTTTGAGCCCTTCGGTGGCGCAAAGCTCCAGCGTGTCTTCGTCACGGAACAGGTAGATTGAACAGACCTCGGTCTGCATCGAGTCGGCGATCAGATGGGTGATGCGGTCCAGACGCGTTTGCCCGGCGCTGTCCTCAGCCAGAGTGTCCCTCAACCGGCCAAGCAGCTTGCGGCTTTCGCTCTCGATATTCTGTACCATGTCCCCGCCAATAATCCCTGCGCCCTTTGATGGGCGTCGTCTTCTTTAGAGCACAGATGTGGTTCTTGCCCAGAGAAAATCAATGGGTTTCCCAAAGGTGAGCTGGTTTTTGCGTGCAAAAAGTGCAGAAATTTCCGGGGTTTGATGCTGCAGTTGCAGAAAAATGAGCGTTTTCCCGGGGGGGCATGCGACTCAGGGCAAGCTCAGGCTTGCTTTGTGATCACAACTCTCTCGGCGCGGGGCTTCCGGTTTGAAGGGGCATGGGTGACGCGTCTTTCGCGGACGGATCGACCGCCATATCCGGTGCATCCTCCGGTTTTGTGATCGGCCTCGGCGGCGCGGCGCGCCATTCACGCAGATTATAGCCGACCAAATCGTAAAATTCGGGCACCACACGTTCCAGGTCTTCGACAAAGGTACGTCGCCCGGCAAAACGGCGGGCGCAGTCTTCGATCAGGAAAACTTCCAGGCTGTGGGGCGCGGCGTCGCTGCCCTCGGGTTGCAGTGCATCCGGGGCAGTGCGCAGCTCCGATATCGGTCGGTCACTCGGTTGGGTGCGTCCGGGCCAATGGGCGCGCACCCAGATGCGCGGGTCATCTGATTTCACCATGCGAAGGAGCCAGTTCACCCGGGCCCTCGTCTTTTTCTTGTCTTGGGGCGCGCGCAGTTTCATGCCCGCGCGCAGGGTCTGGGACCGAAAATCTGCAACCACCTCCAAATCTGCGGCCGAATCCGGTATTCGGAACGTTGAATGGAGTTGCTGGGTGGTGACCAAACTCTCGATCCCATCTTTCAAACGAGCGATCGGATCGTCTTTCAACTTCCGTTCGATCACAGTTTCAACGCTTTGGCCGAGAAAACGTGACAGTTGCAGAGACAAATCGCGGATCTCTGCAAACCACACCCCAACGGTTTCTTCGACCTCTGACAGCGCATGCGACAGCCCGGTCTGGTTCCGGGCTTTCAGTACAAGATCTTTCCAGCTTGGCCCCATACGGGTGATGCGTTCCACGCCGGTGCTGGGATGATTCAGAAACAGCCGGAACTCTTCCAGAAGAAAGGACTGTTCCGGATCGTCGACCGCTTTCTGAAGCGCAAGGATTTCGCATTCGGTTGCGATCCAAGTCCAGGACCAATGAAACAATTCGGTTTTCCGAAGTTTGTTTTTGGGGATGGTGACGGGCGAGTGGTCGGCCCGTGCGACGAACTCATTTGAGATGGTGATGACGGCATCAATGCCGTTCTTTCGGGCAATCTGGATGTAGCGCTGGACCTGATCCGCATCGATCTTTGATCTACCGATCTTTGCCTCCACGAGCGCGGTCCAGATTTTCTTACCGTTGATGATGCGGATCAAGCCATCGGGTCTGTCTTTGCAACCGTCCTCGTCGGGAAATTCGATTTCGGTGAAACATTCGATTTTTGCCCGAGGCCCGACGCGCAGGCCGGCGGTTGCAAAGATTTCTTTCGACAGAGACGGGATCTGTGGCAGAAGCGCCAGAAATATGGATGTTATTCGCCCCTCGCGGCTTGTGTCTGCAAGGTTTGGAAACAGGCGCGCTGGCGTACCGCGGTTAAAATGAAGCTGATCGCCGGACATTGAAAATTCCCCACATGAAATGCCCGTCAGGGTAGAGAGCGTCGGGGGAGGGCGTCAATTTATTTCGCGGGCACGAAAAAAGCCCCTGAAAACTCAGGGGCTTTTGCCATCATGATTTGCCGGAGGCTGGCCGAATGGCCGTCTCAGGCCTTATCAAGTTCGAAGGCGTCGTGCAGCGCCTGCACGGCGAGTTCGGTGTATTTGCGGTCCACAAGGACAGAGATCTTGATTTCCGAGGTGGCGATCACCTTGATATTCACGCCTTCATCGGAGAGCACTTTGAACATCTTGGCTGCGACACCGGACTGGGAACGCATGCCAATGCCGACGAGAGAGATTTTCGCCACGGTCGTGTCGGACAGCAGTTCTTCGAAGTTGACTTCGCCACGTTCTTTGGCGGCGTCCAGTGCGGCGGCGGCGCGTTTGACCTGATCGACCGGGCAGGAGAAAGTCATATCCGTGCGCCCATCGTCAGAGATGTTCTGAATGATCATGTCGACATTGACACCAGCATCGGCCAGCGGGCCAAAAATGGCGGCGGCGATGCCGGGGCGGTCAGCGACCGAGACGAGGGTCATTTTGGCTTCTTCGCGGGAGGCGGCAATGCCCGAGACAGGTTTGTTTTCCACGATATCCTCCTCGGCACAGATCAGCGTGCCGGCGTTGGGGTCATATTCCTCGAAAGATGAAAGCACGCGCAACCGCACGCCATAGCGCATGGCCAGTTCAACCGAGCGGGTTTGCAGAACCTTCGCGCCCAAAGAGGCCATTTCCAGCATCTCTTCAAAGGCGATTTTTTCCAGCTTGCGTGCTTTGCTTTCGATACGCGGGTCGGTGGTATAGACCCCGTCCACATCGGTGTAGATGTCGCAGCGGTCTGCGCCAAAGGCGGCGGCAAAGGCCACTGCCGTGGTGTCAGACCCGCCCCGGCCCAGCGTGGTGATGCGATTTTCATGGGAAATCCCCTGAAAGCCAGCGACCACAGCGACCTTCATGCCCTCGCCGAATTTGGTGTTGATGTTGTCGGTCGGGATCTCTTCGATCCGGGCCGCGCCATGGGCGGAGTTGGTCTTGAGCGGCACTTGCCAGCCCTGCCAGCTGCGCGCCGGAATGTCCATTTCCTGCAGCGTCAGCGCCATGAGCCCGGCGGTGACGTTTTCCCCCGACGAAACCACTGCATCATATTCGCGGGCGTCATACATGGGCGAGGTTTCGTTGACGAATCCGACCAGCTTGTTGGTTTCACCAGACATGGCCGAGACGATGACGATCACGTCATAGCCATTGGCGACTTCGCGGCCGACGCGTTTTGCGGCGCGGCGGATACGGTCGAGCGTGGCGACAGAGGTGCCGCCGAATTTCATCACGAGAATTGGCATCTTCGGCCCTGTTCCCCTGTCTTGAATAACCTGCGTTTCCTAGGGGAGCTTGGCTGAAAGCGCAAGAGCGCCATCTGCATTGGCGGTGTTTTTCGACGCAATTGTAAGTTGGGGGCGGGCGAAAGACGTTAAAGGGCGTCAATAAGCGTGCGTGCGCCCGTCCCATGTTTTGAAACAGCCGGTCTGGGACAGGCTCAGTTCGTCAAAACGATCGGCCAGTCCGCGCGCTGCCGCCTCGGCGGTGATTTCGGCGGTGCTGCCGCCCATGTCGGTCTGAACCCAGCCGGGATGGTAGATGCCGACGGCGATGCCTTCGGGTTTCAGATCCGTCGCCAGATTGCGCCCCAGATTGAGCGCGGCCGCTTTGCTGGCGCGATAGATATAGCTGCCGCCCGGGGCGCGGGTGTGCGAGGCCATCTGCGACGAAATGATCGCGATCTTGCCCTGTGCCTGCCGCAGGGCGGGCAGCAGCGCCTGAACGGTCTGGAACACCCCGGTGACATTGACGGCGAATTCGGTGGCCCACATCTCGGCAGGGTAGCCGTGGTCCAGATCCTGCCCCTTGTCGAGATAGACGCCCGCATTGCACACCAGAAGGTCAAGCGGACGATCCGCGACGGTTTCGGTCAGCGTAGACGCGGCGCCGGGCACCAACGCGTCAAACGGATGCAGACCTGCGCCGCCCTTGGTGGAGGTGCCCTGAACCGCGTAGCCGCGTGCACTCAGCTCTTGGCGAAGGGCTGCGCCGATCCCGCGGGAGGCGCCCGTGATCAAGGCCGTGCTCATGGTCAGTTCATCTTTCGTTTGGGCAGGAAAGGCAGCGGCAAAACGGGCACACCTTCTTCCACAAGGGCTTTGGCCTCATCCAGTTTGGCCTCGCCGTAGATGGCGCGCGCGGGGGCGTCGCCCTCATGCATCTTGCGGGCCTCCGAGACGAATTCCTTGCCAACATAGTCGGAGTTCTGTTCGATTTCCGCGCGCAGCTTGGCCACGGTCTGTTCGATCTGCTCGGGGCTCAGCGCCGGTGTCGCCGGGGGCGTGGGCGCCGGAGCCGACGCCGGGACCGGCTGTTCTGACGCCGGTTCTTGCACCGGGGCGGCGGTTTTGCGACGCGAGGTGGTGACGGGCGGGGTCATCATCGCCTTGGTGATTTCCGTGTCGCCACAGACCGGACAGCCCACCTGACCCTGCTGCAACAGCGTGTCATAGGCCTCGGCGGAGCGAAACCAGCTTTCAAAGCGGTGGTCCTGCGGACATTTCAAAGTGTAGCGGATCATGGCCAAACGGATCTGGGGTGATGAGGGCGTGCCGCGCGCACGCCGGAGGCTTTAAGATAGTGCTGTGGCAGGAGGTTTGCAATCAGCACAAGACGCACAGGGCGTTAATTGCGCAGCCTGCGCGGGCTAAAATTCCGAATGATTTGGGCCAGTTCCGGTTCATGAACACGCGCGGCGGCTTTTTTCAGCGACATCCATTTGCGTTTGCGCTGACCGGCCTCGGGGTATTTGTCGAAAACCCAGCGCGCCTGCAGCGGAAAAACCGCGACGACGCAGGGCAGGGGCAGACCTTCTTCGGGCGCGGTCTTGAGATAGGAATAGAGGCCGATACAGATGGGCAGAGGGCGGCCTTTGATCCCGGCCTCCTCCCAGGCTTCGACGGCGGCGGCCTGCATCGGCGTCTGCCCGTCCATGGGCCAGCCTTTTGGGATGATCCAGCGTTTGGAGCGGCGCGATTTGATCAGGAGCACCTGTAGCTTGTCCTTGCGATAGCGCCAGACAAGGGCCCCGAACTGCGTGCGCACGCCGTCCTTGCCGCTGCGGCCCAAACGGACCGGATGTTGTCCAAATCGCATCATCGACATTACTGCGCTTTCCGTTGTGCTGGCCTTTGCAGGCGCCGCGTTCTGCCAGCTTAAAGAACGGTATCAAATCTGTCTGACATTTCTTATGAAAAACGAAAGCCGAGAGAATATTTGCTCAGCCGAGCGCCTTCAATTGTGGCACTTTCGCCAATGCGATCCAGAATCCTTCCTGCCGGATCGCTTTTTCACGCAGCGCTGTAAGGGCCGTTTCGGCGCGCTGCGCCATTTCTGTCGCCTTGGGCGTGTCTGACAGCAGTGCATCAACAGCCTCAGCGAGAGTGCCCGAATCTGTGACGCGCCATGCGGCATCCGCGGCGTCCAGCGCGCGATAGGCGGCGGCGTGGTTCCAGACATGGGGACCGTGCAAGATGGCCGTGCCGCATTGTGCGGGTTCAAACGGGGTGTGCCCGCCCAGATCGGAGAAGGAGCCGCCGATCACGCTGATCGCGGCCACGCTGTACCACAGGGGCATTTCTCCGAGCGTATCGGCGAGGTAGACTGCGCCGGTGTCGGGGCTCTCGCCCTTTGAACGCTGGGCCAGCGTCAGCCCGGCGGCCCGGATTTCGGCGGCGATGGTGTCGGCGCGGGCGGGGTGGCGCGGTGCCAGAATGAGGCGCAGGTGCGGATGGCGCTGGCGCAATTGCGCAAAGGCCGCAAGCACGATTTGGTCTTCGCCGGCGTGGGTGGAGGCCGCCAGAACGCATTGATCGCGGGGAAACAGGCGCTGATAGGCCGCGATGTCCTGCGCTGTCGGGGCTTCCATTTCAACGGTGCTTTTCAGGTTCATGCGTGGCAACAGAGCTTCGGAAGGCAACCCCAGTTGCAGCAGCCGCTGTTCCGAGGCCATATCCTGCGCCGCCAGGCGGGTGATGGCGCGGATGGTGGTCTGCATGGCGCCGCCCAGCATCTTTTGCAATCGCACCCAGCTTTTCGCCGTGCGTTCCGACATGCGTGCCCCGGCGACGAAAATCGGCACGCCGTGCTGCGCCAAAGCGGCGAAGCGGTTCGGCCAGATTTCGTTCTCGATGGTGACGAGCGCGGCAGGATGGGCCTTGCGGATGAAGCGGTTCAGCACCCAGCGCAGATCCACCGGCGCCAGCCGGACTATGGTGCGGGGGAGGGACCAGTCGCGCACCATGTGCCGCGCGTTCAGCGTGTTGACGGTGATGAGAATGAGCAGCTCAGGGTCGCGGCGCAGGGCCTCTTCGATCAGCGCGCGGGCTCCGGTCAGCTCTCCGTTCGAGGCTCCGTGCAGCCAGATGCAGGGCCGCTCAGGTGACAGCCAGGGCATCCGTGCGCCGAAGCGTTCGGCCAGATCCGACAGGCGTTCGCGTCCGCGCAGGATCTGCAGCAGGAAGGCCACCGCAAAAAGGGGGCTGAGGCAGCTGAGCAGCAGGCGATAGGACAGCACGGAGATCTCCGGTTGCGGGAACGGTGTCTTTCGACCTACGCGGCGAAGCGGGGGCTTGGCAAGAGGCAGCGCGGATCCGGCGAGATCAATCGCGGCATTAGAATTAGAATTGATCTAAATCAGGGTGGAAAAGACTCATTCCGATAGGGTCCTTCTTAGCGCGCGACACAATTTGAATCTTTCATACAAGGGAGAGATCCATGCGATTTGGACCGCGGGTAATTCTGTTGACAAGTGCAGCCGTGTTGGTGGCCGGGATCGGCTGGGCGGATGAGTTGCGCGATGACGCGTTGATGTTTTTCAAACCTCTGCCGTCGACCGTGCCCGGCGTTGCGGACAATCCGATTACCAAAGAGAAAATCGATCTTGGCAAGGCGCTGTTCTTTGATCCACGTCTGTCTGCCTCGGGTGTGTTTTCCTGCTATTCCTGCCACAACCTGACCACGGGCGGCGATGACAATATGGAAACCTCTGTTGGTCACGGCTGGCAAAAAGGTCCGCGCAATGCGCCCACCGTTCTTAATGCCGTGTTCAACGAAGCCCAGTTCTGGGACGGTCGTGCTGCCGACTTGAAAACGCAGGCGAAAGGGCCGGTTCAGGCCGGGGTTGAAATGGCGAACACACCCGAAAACGTCGTCGCGACCCTGTCGTCCATGGGGCAATATGTCGAATGGTTCGATGGGGCTTTCCCCGAGGAGGCCGAGCCGATCAGCTTTGACAACATGGCCAAGGCGATCGAGGCGTTCGAGGCCACATTGCTGACGCCCGCGCCCTTTGATGCCTGGCTGAACGGCGATGATGGTGCAATGAGCGAAGAAGAGCTGGCCGGTCTGTCCCTGTTCATGGACAAGGGCTGCGTGTCCTGTCATGCGGGTGTGAACATCGGCGGCGAAGGGTACTACCCCTTTGGTCTGATTGAGAAACCTGGGTCTGACATCCTGCCCGCAGGTGACCGTGGGCGGTTTGCGGTGACCGACACCGTGGACGATGAATATGTCTTCCGGGCCGGGCCGCTGCGCAATATCGCGTTGACGGCACCCTATTTCCACTCCGGGAAAGTCTGGGATCTCAAGGTTGCGGTGCAGGTCATGGCCGAGAGCCAGCTCGGCGAGGAGCTGACCGATGGGGAAGCCGATCAGATCGTGGCTTTCCTCGGATCGCTGACCGGCACGATGCCCGTGATTACGACGCCGGTCCTGCCGCCGGAAAGCGCGACGACTCCGCGCCCGTCGCAGGCAATCATCCCTAACTAATCCCGCGGGATCTGAGAGCGGCGCGCCTGTTCCATCGCGCCGCTTACAAAGCCTTCACAATCCGCGCAACGCAAGACACGGGCGTCCCTTTCGTGTCGGTTGCGGCGCAGCGATTGTGGGGCTTTTTCCGTTGGGGGGCGGATTTGGAATGTCGTGAAGGCCGTTTCTAGGCGTCCTCGTTGCCCGTTGTGTCTGGTTCAGGCGGGCGCTTGGTTCTAGGGCGTGTCACGAAATGCTGCATCATTTTCATGCCGATCTTGTCGACAATATCTGACAGATGGCCGTCGCCAGTGCGTTCATATTCGGTGCAGGCGTCCAGAAGCCGTTCGATGGTCTGGGTTTCATGCCGGTTCAGTAGAGCGGGCATGCCTTCGGGCGTCAGATAGGGCGCGCGTGTCAGATTCGAGGGTGCAGGCATAGGGCGCGGCGCGGGCAGGTCCCGAGCCGGAGGTTGAATCATTTTGGGCAGCCCTTCGATCCGGACGTGAAAGACGGGGGGCCGTTTGCGGGACGACATGGGGGCGCTCTTTGTTTGTACCTCTTTCGGAAAGGGCCTTTGTCCAATCCGGTGCAACCTCAGCGATAGAAGGATCGCGGGCGAATTTCAAAGAGAAAGGCACGCAATACGTGTTTTTTGCGCCGAGGCGTCCCTGTGCGCAGTATCTTGGATGCGGCGCGCGCCCCTGTCAGATAAAGGCATTCGCGTTGCGCAGTCCAGGCGTCAGGCTGCGTCCGCGTCCGCGTCCGCGTCCAGCTTGCGCAGCAAGGCAGGCAGGTCGGCGACCGTGTCGATGACATAATCTGCACCCGCGTCCTTGAGGATCTTCGTGGCCTTGGCGCGCAGCGGAGCAATATCTTCGGGTGACAATGCAGCCAGCTCATCCGGGGTCAGCCCGACCGCATTGCCGGACAGAGCCACGCCCACGGTGACGCAGCCCGCGGCCACGCCTTCGCCGATGCCGGGGGCGGTGTCATCCACCTTGACGATGGCGGCGGGCGGATAGGCCACAAGATCGACCATGCATTTGTACATGCCAAGCGGGCCGGGGCGGCCCTCGGGCAGATCGTCGGAGCAGACCAAATTGTCGGGTTCATAGCCCTGTGCGGCGGCGACCGGCAGCACATGTTCCATGATCGAGCGGGTGTACCCGGTGGTCGATCCGATCTTGAGCCCCATCGCGCGCAGTTCGTCTACGGCGTCTTTGGCGCCGGGTACGAGATCTGCATAGTCAGCGGCAACCTTTTCGTTCATCGGCACGAAGATTTCATAGACCTTGTCGACATCTGCGTCCGACGGGGCGGCGCCGTATTTCGCCTGCCATTGCGCGGCGATCTCGGGATCGTCCATCATGGCGCGGATATGGTCCCATTTCGGGGCGCCCATCGGTGCACGAGCCTGTTCGATGCTGACCTCGATGCCGAATTCGGCAAAGGCTTTGACGAATACGCCCATCGGCGCGAAAGACCCGAAATCCACGATGGTTCCGGCCCAGTCGAATACGGCGGCTTTGAAAGAAGTCATGTCGGGTGTCCTTGTTCAGGCGAAAGTCTTCGGGGAAAGGTGTCACGCAGTGGTCAGTGAGGCTGGCTTTGCCGCGTGATGCGGAAAATCGTCATGTGGAAAGCGCAGCGCTTCGCCGCGGGCGGCGGCGGTGGGACCGGCGTGGGTGACGCCCATTTCCGCAAGGCTGTCGCGACAGGCCTCTACCACTTCTCCCATGACACCCGCGTCCATCTGGCCGATACAGCCGATGCGGAAGCTTTCGACTTCGGTCAGCTTGCCCGGATAGATGATGAAGCCTTTGGATTTCATCGCCTCATAGAACCGCGTGAAATCGAAATTCGGGTCATCGGGGCAGAAAAATGTGACGATGATCGGGGAAATCCAGTGATCTGGTAGAAGGGTTTCAAACCCCAGGGCCCGCATGCCTGCGACCATCACATCGCGGTTTTGCGTATAGCGCGCGCCGCGCGCGGCGACACCGCCTTCCTCGGCGTGGCGGCGCAGCGCCTCATCGAAGGCCGCCAGAACGTGGGTCGGCGGGGTGTAGCGCCACTGGCCGGTGCGCTCCATGTAGCTCCATTGCGCATGAATATCGAGCGCGAGGGAATGGCTGTTGTCGGCGCAGCGTTCCAGTTCCTTGGTGCGCGCGATGACAAAGCCGAAACCGGGCACGCCTTCGATGCATTTGTTGGCGGAGGACACAAAGGCTTCGCAGCGGGTCTTGGCTGGTTCCAGCGGCACTGCGCCAAAGGCAGACATGCTGTCGATCAGCAGTTTGCGACCGGCAGCATAGGTGGCGTCCGAAATTTCCTGGACGGGGTTCAGAATGCCCGCGCTGGTTTCGCAATGGATGGTCAGCACATGGGTGATCTCGGGATCGTCTGCCAGCAATTGCGCAACTTCGGCGCCGCGCGGCGGCAGGTAGTCGCCTTTGTCCAGTTCGACGCAGGCCCGGCCCATCCGGCGCGTGGCTTCGGCGGCGCGGCGGCCATAGGCCCCGTTGGACAGCACCAGAAGTTTGCCGTCGCGGGGCAGGAAGGTGCCGATCATGGCCTCGACGCAATAGGAGCCAGAGCCCTGCATCGGCACGCAGGTGAAAGCGTCGTACGGGGTGCCGATCAGCGCCAGAAGGCCGTCACGCACCCGTTGGGTCATGGCCCGGAAATCCCCGTCCCAGCTGCCCCAGTCCCGCAGCATGGCTTGTTTGACGGCATAGGCCGTGGTCAGGGGGCCCGGGGTGAGCAGATAGGGTTCGCCCAGTTTGGGGCGCGGCAGCGAGGATGACATGGCATCTTTTCCGACAGTGTTACGTTGGCTGCAGATTGATCTGCGCCAAAGTATTTGTAAAATACATAAAAAGTAATAATCCATAGATGGAATCTATAGATGCGCTTCAGTCAGATCCGGGCCTTTCACTATGTCGCGAAATACGAAGGGTTTTCGCATGCCGCAGTCCAGTTGCAGCAAAGCCAGCCGACCCTGTCAGATCAGGTCAAACGGCTGGAGCAGCAGCATGATGTGTTGCTGTTCCATCGCGCCGGGCGGCGGGTGCATCTGACCGAGGCAGGCAAGGCGCTGTTTCAGATGACGACGCGCCTGTTCGATCTTGAGGCCGAAATCGACGAACATTTGCGCCAGTCCCGCTCTGCAATCGATGGCACGCTGCGCATCATTGCCGATTCCGCCAGTCATATTGCCCCGCAGATCGCGCGGTTTCGTCAGAAATATCCCAAGGTGTTCCTGCAGATCCGGGCGGGCAATACCCAGCAGGTGTTGCAGGCACTGCGCCGGTATGAGGCGGAAATCGGCGTGCTGGGCAGCTTCGATCTGGCGTCGGATATCGACGCGGTGCCTCTGAGCGAAAGTCCGATCATGGCGATCGTCGCCAAAGGGGCCTTTGGTGATCTGCGCTGCCGCGCCACGCTTGAGGCGTTGCAGGCCTATCCTTTGGTGATGCGCGAAGATGGCTCGCGCACGCGTCGGCGTCTGGAGGACGCCGCCCGGCATCGCGGGATCAAACTGGCGCCGGTCATCGAGGTGGAAGGCCGCGAAGCCATGCGAGAAATCGTCGCCCGCGGCGTCGGTGTCGGTTTCATCTCCGAAGCCGAAATGGGGCTCGATCCCCGGATCGAAAGCATCGCCATCGAGGGCGTGGCCCTGCACATGCCTGAGAGTGCCATCTGCCTGAGAACGCGCCGCGACCTGCCGATGATCCGTGCGTTCATGCGCGGCTTGTGACGGTTTTCGCACGCAAGGCCGGGGCAAAGGCTTGAACGGGGGCAAGGCCTGTCGTCATATGGCGCAGATTTCAAATCGTTGCCCCCAGCCCTCTGTGCAAAGGCCAGATCCCATGCGCCCGTCCAAGACCTCCGACAAACCCAATGTGCTGTTCATCACCGCCGATCAATGGCGTGGAGATTGTCTTGGGGTTGCAGGCAACCCGGTGCTCCGGACGCCGGCGGTCGATGCGCTTGCCGACGAAGGCACTGTCTTTTTGCGCCACTATGCGGCGGCCGCGCCCTGCTCTCCGGCGCGGGCGGCCATGTACACCGGGTTGCAACAGGCCAACAATCGGGTGGTCGACAATGGGACGCCACTGGCGCATCGGTTTGACAACATCGCCCGTGCGGCGCGGCGGGCGGGCTATCTGCCAAGCCTGTTCGGCTACACCGATCAAACCGCCGATCCGTCCCAGTATCATCCCAACGATCCGATCCTGCAGACCTATGAGGGGGTGCTGCCGGGGTTTGAGGTTGCGCAAAGCCTGACCGAGGATCGAGCGCCCTGGCGGCGCTGGCTGGCGCAACAAGGCTATGGGCCGGACATCACCGCCGACCCCTATGCGCCTGCGCCAGAGGGGCCATTGCCAGCCCGTCCGGCACGATTTGCCGCCGAGCACAGTCAGACGGCATTTCTGGCCGGGCGGTTCATGGAGTGGCTGGACGAGCAACCTAAGGGTAATGCCTGGTTTGCGCATCTGTCGCTGATCCATCCGCATCCGCCCTTTGCTGCCGCCGCACCGTTTCACGATATGTATGATCCGCAAGACGTGCCCGCCTGTGCGCGTGCAGAGGAAAATGCGCCGCATCCGCTGACCCAACTGTTGGGCGAACGTCAATTGCAGGGCAGTTTCCTGCCCGGCCTGAATGGGCTGGTGCGCGATTTGTCTGGTGACCAACTACGCCAGATCAAGGCGCTCTATTATGGCATGGTCAGCGAGGTCGACGCGCAGCTCGGCCGTCTTTTCGAGGACCTCAAGGTGCGGGGGCTCTGGGAAAACACGATCATCGTCCTGACTTCGGATCATGGGGAAATGATGGGCGACCGCGGGGTTTTGGGCAAGGGCGGGATCTATCCGCAAAGCTATCACATTCCGCTGGTGCTGCGGGTGCCGGGCAAAAGCGGTGGACACCGTGTCACCCGGTTGACCTCGGCAGTGGATCTGTTCCCGACGTTGTGTGAGCTTTTGCAGGTTGCCCCGACAAACACGCTCGATGGACGGTCGCTGGCGGGCTATCTGGACGGGGGTATTGCTGCAAACGCCCGTGATGCGGTGCTGTGGGAATTCTTTTTCGGCCCCTATATGAGCGACGATCTTCTTGCCGAAACGGGGCATTGCCGAGCGGATTGCAAAACCCTTGTCCGGCTGAGTGATCACGCGCTCTATGCCGTCTCGCCCTATCTGCCACCGAGCCACTACGACCTGACCGTTGATCCGGAGATGCGTCATGATATGGTCCGGGAACTGTCTCAAGATCCGGCGCGTCAGGCTGAACGGCTGGCATTGGCCGAACAGATGCTGGCCGAGCGCATGGCACTGGAGGACCAGACCCTGGCGGCGCTTAAGCTGGGGGTGTGACGCGTTTCAGGCTGTGCTGTCTGCAAGGTCTGCCATCTCTGGGCTTATTGGGCAGATCTAGCGAGCGCTGGCTGTGGCGATTAGGGTCAGGCACTGCTTCGTGCCGTGCGGATAAATGTCACTTTTGTGAAAATAGGTCACAGGAGTGCAAATGCAGCATTTTTCAGATTTCTTGCGCTGCAGCGCAGAGTATTTCGAAATTCCGCTCTTTCATCCATTTATCATATTGAAAATACACAATAAATAAATTTGAATTTTCATGGGTCGGCTGATGTTGACAGGCCAGAAGGCTTTCCCGAAGATCGTTTTGTGGCAATTGCTGATATTTATCACATAAGTGAAATTATCGGCGGAGGAGTTGCCGGTTTAGGGAGGAAACTACATGATTAATCGACGTAAAGTTTTGGCGCGTGTGGCTGCAACAGCTTCTGCGGCGGCGCTTCTCAGTGGCCTTGCTGCCCCGCTCATGGCCGAAGGCCTGAAGATCGGGTTCAGCCAGGTGACGCTGCAATCCCCGTTCTACGTGCAGCTCAAGGAAGGGGCCGAAGCCGCCGCCGAAGCTGGCGGTGACAGCCTGATCTTTCTCGATGCGAATGGCGATGTCTCCAAACAGAACAACGACATTCAGGACCTGATCACCCAGGGCGTGTCCGCGATCATCATCAATCCGGTCAACCCGGATGCGGTGGTGCCGTCGCTGGAAGCCGCCGAGGCCGCTGGCATTCCGGTGATCACCGTAGACCGTTCGGTGAACGAAGGTACGGTTGCCGCGCATGTTGGTCGCGACAACAAGGCCATGGGCGAAATGGTCGGTGAGGCCGTTCTGGCGAAACTGGCCGAGGCCGGGATCGACCGTGCCCAGATCATTGAAATCCAGGGGGACGCCGGCGGTGCCGTGATGATGGATCGTCGTGACGGCTTCCATGCGGCGATCGAAGGCTCCGGCCATGAGATCATCGAAGGCCCCTATGCGGAATACATCCGCGCCAATGCGGCTGTGGCGATGCAGGACCTGATCCAGGCGCATCCGGATGTGGATGTGGTCTACGCCCATAACGACGATATGGCGCTGGGCGCGATGCAGGTGCTGAGCGAGAACGGCAAGGATGACGTCCTTGTGGCCGGTGTCGACGGGCTGTCCGAGGCACTGGAAGCCATGGCCAATCAGGAAGGCTATGTGGCCACAGCGCTGAACGACCCGAAATATCTTGGCGATGTCACGATCCAGGTGGCGCGCGAAGTGATCGCTGGCGGTGATGTGCCCGCCTTTGTCGATGCCGGCTCTATGGCCGTGACCGAGGAAAACGTGGGCGACTTCCCCCGCGAGGGTCTGTTCGCGGAATACCGCCCGGACGTGCTCGACTGATCCGATACCCTGCACGCGGCGCGGTTGCCGCGTGCATCCTGATGTCCCCCCCCAGCGACCGGCACTTTGCCGCGCCTGCGCCTCTGTGCCGGTCGCCCCTTTGCCTGACTTCCAATACGAAGGATACTCTTATGCGCGCTGCCGTACTTCACACTCCTGGTGTCATTTCCATCGAAGAGGTTGAGAAGCCCGTGCCAGGAGCGGGCGAGGTTCTGTTGAAGGTCGAGGCCGTCGGCGTCTGTGGTTCGGATCTGCCGCGGATGCTGATCAAGGGCGCGCATAAGATGCCCCTGATCTGCGGGCATGAATTTTCCGGCACCATTGTCGAAATGGGCGAAGGCGTCGAAGGCTTCAGCCTTGGCCAACTGTGCACCGTGCCGCCGATGTTGCCCTGCGGCAAATGCGATCAATGTGCCACCGGGAACTTTTCGCGCTGCCGCGATTACGACTATTTCGGGTCCCGCCGTGACGGGGCCTATGCGCAATGGGTCGTTGTGCCCGTGTCCAATCTGATGCCCGTGCCCGAAGGCTGTGATCCCCGCGCTGCCGCCATGGTGGATCCGGCGTCGATCGCCTTGCACGCCATCTGGAAAGCGGGTGGCGTAGAGGCCGGCTCGACCGGGGCGGTGATCGGCTGCGGCGCCATCGGTCTGTTCGCCATTCAATGGATGAAACTGATGGGGGCGGGCGACGTCATTGCCATGGATGTGTCCGAAGAAAAGCTGGCGCAGGCGCGCGAAGCCGGGGCCAGCCATTGCCTGCTGGCCGGGGCGCAGATCCCGGGGGATCTGAAAGCGGATATCATCATCGAAGCTGCCGGACACCCCAGTTCGATCAATGCGGCCATTTCGCTCGGGGCGCCGGGTGGGCATGCGGCCTTCATCGGTATTCCCGTGGGGGAGGTGACGCTCGACAACAAGACCTTCCAGCATTTCCTGCGCCAGGAGATTTCCTTGCATGGTGCCTGGAATTCCTTTGGCGCGCCTTTCCCGGGAAAACAGTGGAGCGTGTCGCTCGACAAGCTGGCCAGCGGAGAGCTGAAATGGGAATTCATCCTCACCCATGAGTTGCCCCTCGCGGATTTGCCTGAAATGTTCAGCAAACTGCAGAATGACCGGGGGATGTTCTTTTCGAAGATCATGTTCCGCCCGTAACACGGGAAAGCAGTCTGAGAGGAGGCAGATCGCATGACATTGATATTGAGTTTGGACTTTGGCACCGGGGGGGCGCGGGCCGGGATCTACGATCTCGACAGCCGTGAAATGGTGGCTACAGCCGAGTCCACCTATGACACAAACTATCCCAACCCCGGATGGGCCGAACAGAACCCCGAGGATTGGAAACGGGCCCTGCGTGTGGCTGCCCGTGCAGCCCTTGCGGCGGCGGGCACCGATGAGGTGGCAGCAGTGTGCGCCGCGACCACCGCGTCGACCGTGGCGATCTGCAAACGTGACGGTACGCCGCTGGCGCCAGCGCTGTTGTGGATGGACTGTCGGGCCGAAGCCGAAGCCGCCGAGACCGCCCGCTTGAGCCATCCGGTCATGCGGTTCTGTGGTGGCTCGGATGCGGTCGAATGGCTGATCCCCAAAGCCATGTGGCTCAAGCGCAATCGTCCAAATCTCTGGCAGAATTCCGAAGTGGTGTGCGAGGCGCTGGACTACGTCAATTTTGACCTGACGGGGCAATGGGTCGCGTCACGGATGAATGCCGCTTGCAAGTGGAATTACGACAGCGACGCCGGCGAGTTTATCCCAGAGGTCTATGCGACGCTGGGTATTGAAGACATCATGATGCGCCTGCCGCAGAGCGTGATCAAAGTGGGCGACCCCATTGGCCAGATGCGTCCGGAGCTCGCGGCAGAACTGGGTCTGCGCAATCGCCCGATTGTCGCGCAGGGCGGGATCGATGCCCATATCGGCATGCTGGGCGCGAATGTGGTCAGGCCCGGCAGCCTTCTGTTCATCGGCGGCACGTCGGTGGTGCAGCTGACCCAATTGGGGCAGGAAGGCGACGTGACGGGCTTTTGGGGGCCCTATCCCAAGGCGCTGACCGAAGAGGAGTGGCTGGTCGAATGCGGGCAGGTGTCCGCAGGCTCCATTCTGAACTGGCTCTCGGGGACGATTTTTGGACTGGATGCTGCAGGCCATGCCGCGCTGATCGATGAGGTGGCGGCGACGCCGGACCGGTCACGCGGGTTGCAGACGCTGGATTTCTGGATGGGCAACCGCACGCCCTATCGCGATGCCCAATTGCGCGGGGCGATGATCGGGCTGACGCTGGGGCATGACCGGGCGGATATCTATGCCTCCTGCGTGGACAGTATCGCGCTTGGCTCTGCCAATGTGCTGCGTGAACTTCTGGCACATGGGGTCGAGATTGACCGCATCGTGATGGCCGGAGGGATCACCCGCAACAAGGCCTGGTTGCAGGCGACGGTGGATGCGCTGGGGCAGCCGGTGCAGGTAGTCGAAAGCGACAATCTTTCGCTGGTGGGAACCGCCGTCTGCGCCGCAACGGCGCTGGGGCATGCCACCTCTCTTTACAGCGCAGCGCAGGACTGCGTGGCCGCGTCGCGTCGTGTTGATCCGGTGCCGGAGCGCAGCGCCTGGTATGGCGAAGCGCTGGAGCGTTACCGGGCGGCCACGGCTGCGATCACACCGGTCATGCATGATCTCGCGCAAACGCAATATGCCGACAATCAGGCGGCACATGCCGCGGATCGCGCGGCTGCCCGGAGGGCGGCGCAATGAAGGCGCGCAATACCTATGCGACGCGTCTGCCGTCGGATGAGAACCGCGATCACCTGATGGTTCAAGTGGCGAAGCATTACTATGTGATGCAACGCACCCAGTCCGAAATTGCCAAGGACCTCGGGCTGACGCGCTGGCAGGTGAGCAAGCTTCTGAACGAAGCCCGCGACGAGGGGATCGTGCGGATCGAAATCACACCACGCGCGAACCGACGCACCAGCATGGAAGTCGAACTGCAGAAAATCTACGGGCTGCGCGATGCGGTGGTCGTCCCGATGGGGGACATCACCGATCCTGGTCTGGTACTGGAAAGCGTGGCCCGCGCGGCGGCCAATTTTCTGGCCAATCAGAACCCGAAGCCGCCGTTGCTGGGCGTGGGCTGGGGGCGCACCATGTCGGCGGTCGCCCATGTGCTGCCACAGGGCTGGAACCCCGGGGTGAAAGTCGTGCTGGTGAACGGGGCGACGGCGCTTCAGATCAGCCATTCGCGGACCTCTGCCGTGGCCGAAGAATTTGCGGAATCCGCCGGTGGAACGGCAGAATTCCTGCCGGTTCCGGCGATTGTCGGGCAGGCCTCGACGCGGCAGGCGCTGATGGAAGATCCGATCATCAGCCGGGTGCTGTCTCTGGCGGCACAGGCGCCACAGATCTGCTTCGGGTTGGGGGGAATGGCCAAGGATTCGGTCCTGCTCAGATCCGGCTACCTGTCTGAGCAGGAATTCGATCATCTGCGCTCACGCGGTGCGGTCGGTGATGTGCTCGGACGCTTTGTCGATGAAAATGGGCAGATTGTCGATGAAGACTTGAATGCCCGCACCGTCGGGCTGTCGCTGCCGCAACTGATTGATCACCCCTGCACGATGGCCGTCGTGGCGGGAACGGAAAAATACCATGTCACCAAGGCGGCTCTGCGCGCAAAATACCTGTCGATCCTCGTGACCGACGAAGCGACGGCGGCCTATCTTCTGGAGGAGACCTGATGCTCGATGCTTCCGGGGCCACAATTCTTGAGATCTCCGGGATCTCAAAGGTGTTTCCGCCCAATATCACGGCGCTGAAACACGCCAGCCTGTCCGTCAGACCGGGCGAAGTGCACTGCCTGCTCGGGGCGAATGGGGCGGGCAAGTCCACCTTTCTCAAAATCATCGCCGGTGTCATGCGCCCCACGACCGGGGAGATCCGCATCGGCGGAGATCCGCGGCAGTTCAAAAGCCCTTCCGAAGCCTCCGAGGCCGGAATTTCGATGATCTATCAGGAGCTTGATCTGGTGCCGCAACTGACGGTGGCGGAAAACCTGTTCCTTGGCCACGCGCCTGCACGGGGTGGTTTCATTTGCAAAGCCGAACGCCGGGCGCTTGCGCAGGACGCGCTGAACCGTGTCGGGGCGCAGTTTGCCCCGACTGATAAGGTCGAAGATCTTTCGGTGGCGAACCAGCAGTTGACCGCGATCGCGCGGTCGCTGACCCGGGATGCGCGGGTGATCATCATGGACGAACCCTCTGCCGCCCTGAACGAGGCAGAACTGGAACGGGTGTTCGAGGTGATCCGCGAACTGACGGCGCAGGGCGTGGCCATTGTCTATGTCAGCCACCGTCTGGGCGAGCTGCGCGAAATTGGCGATCGCGTCACCGTGTTGCGCGGCGGCGAAACCATTGAGACCTTCGACGTCGAAGGCACCCCGGACAGCGCTTTGGTCGAGGCGGTGATGGGGAAGGAAAAGTCACTGGTCGAACGGCATGCGCGCGTGCCCCATCACGGCGAGGTCGTTCTGGACGTTGCGCGACTGCAGGGGCCGCAAGGGCTCGATATCCGGGACTTCACGCTCAAGCGTGGTGAAATCGTTGGACTGACGGGGCTGAACGGGGCAGGGCGTACATCGTTTCTGATGTCTCTGTTCGGTCAGCGCCCCTGCGAGGCGAAGATGACGCTTCATGGTGCGCCCTACAAGCCGAAATCACCCGCTGCTGCGATCAGTGCCGGGCTGGGACTGGTGCCGGAGAGCCGCAAGACCGACGGGCTGATCCTGCATGCGCCGATCTACAAGAATGCCAACCTGCCCTCCTTGGGCGGGCGGTTCTGGGCGCGGCACGGGGAACAGAAATCGCGCGCGTTGCCGGTGCTCAAACAGCTTTCGACGAAATACGACAGGCCTGAACAGAATGTCGTTCAGCTTTCAGGCGGCAACCAGCAAAAGGTCGTCCTGTCCAAATGGATCATCAAAGGATCGGACGTTCTGCTGCTCGATGAACCGTCGCGCGGCCTGGATATCGGCGCGAAGGCCGATCTCTATGCGCTGGTCGAAGACCTTGCCGACAAGGGGGCTGCGATCATTGTCGCCTCTTCCGAGTTCGAAGAGCTCTATGCCGCCTGCGATACAATCTGGGTCTTCCACGAGGGGCGCAACATTGCCCGCTATGACCCGGCCACAACAGATCAGGACACCATCCTGAAGACACAGATCCTGGGAGAGGACCACATCGATGAGTGACACCGCAATGCCCAATCATCTCCAAACATCACAAAAGCCAAGCATGATGAAAAGAGTCTTCGATCTTATGATCGAATACAATTTTATCGTCATCTTTCTGCTGGTTGTGGTTATCGCTTCCTTCCTGTCGGAGAATTTTCTGACCACGACAAATATTGCCAACCTGTTTCAACAGGCTGCCGTGGTCGGTGTGGTCGCCGTCGGGATGAGCTTTGTGATCCTGACCGGAAATATCGACCTGTCGGTGGGCAGTGTGACGGCGCTCTGCGGTATGGTGGTCGCGGTGCTTTTGGCGCAGGGGATGCCGATCTGGCTGGCTGTTCTCTTTGCGCTGATGACCGGGGCCGCCTGTGGTGCGCTGATGGGGGCGATCACCGCCTATGCGCTGGTGCCCAGCTTCATCGTGACGCTGGCCGGGCTGGTGTCGTTTCGCGGCGTGACCTACCTGTTGACCGATGGGGTGCCAGTTTCGGGTCTGCCGCGTGAATTCGCCTCTCTGGCGACCACGATGGTGCCGATCCTGCCCGGAATGCAGGTCAGTTCCATGGGACTGATCTTTGTTTTGACCTGTGTGGTGGCGGGGATTTTGCTGCGGCTGACCATTTTCGGGGAAACCGTCTATGCCACCGGTGGCAACGCCGAGGCCGCACGCCTATCCGGCCTGCCCACGCGGGGGGTGATCGTGCTGGTGTTCACGCTGGCCGGTACGATGTCGGCGCTTGGCGGGTTGCTTTTGACCTCGCGGCTGCGCATCGGTCAGCCAACCGCGGGGCAGGGACTGGAGCTTGACGCCATTGCTGCCGTGGTGCTGGGCGGGACCTCTTTGTTCGGCGGGCGCGGCGGGGTTCTGGGAACCTTCTTCGCGGTGATGCTGCTTCAGGTCCTGCGGAACATCTTCAATCTTTTGGGCCTTGGCTCCTTCTATCAGATGACTGCGACCGGCGTGATCATCGTGGCGGCCATCCTGCTCAACCGTTTCATCGACATACGCCGGGGGCGCGGCTGAAATGCCGTCGAAAGAAGGAAAGAATCCCATGACGAATGACATGACACCCTCAAAGGTTGCCAGCCACGGGTTCGAGCGAGTGACCGGAACGGCCTTTGATCCCAGCTGGTTCGAAACCGCACGGGTCAATCTGAGCGCAGCCGAGCGGCGCGCCAGTTCCCTCACCGCGCGACGCAGCGTGAAAAAGGATTGGCAGGCCGCCTGGCTGGCGCAGGCCATCACCTGCATCGATCTGACGACGCTGGCCGGGGACGACACGCCGGGGCGTGTCGCGCGGCTCTGTGCCAAGGCGCGTGCGCCGCTGCGGGCGGACCTGATGGAGGCACTGGGGCTGGAGCGGCTGACGGTGGGCGCCGTCTGCGTGTATCCGACGATGGTTGCGCCTGCGGTGCGGGCGCTGGAGGGCAGCGGTGTGCCTGTGGCCTCTGTTGCCACCGGGTTCCCCGCGGGGCTGACGCCGATGTCCACACGGCTGGCCGAGATCCGTTACGCGGTCGAACAAGGCGCGCAGGAAATCGACATCGTGATCACGCGGGAATATGTGCTGACCGGTCAATGGTCCAAGCTTTACGATGAAATCGCGGCGATGCGTGAAGCCTGCGGGGATGCGCATATGAAAGCGATCCTGGCGACCGGGGATCTTCAGACGCTGAGCAATGTCTACAAAGCCTCGATGGTGGCGATGCAGGCAGGGTCTGACTTTATCAAGACCTCCACCGGCAAAGAAGGAGTGAACGCCACTTTGCCCGTCTCGCTGACCATGGTTCGGGCCTTGCGGGATTTCCGGGACCGCAGCGGTCAGATTGTCGGTTTCAAACCTGCGGGCGGGATCAAGAGCGCCAAAGAGGCGCTGTCCTGGCTCATTCTGATGAAAGAGGAACTGGGAACGCGCTGGACTCGCAACGATCTTTTCCGGTTCGGGGCGTCATCCATGCTGGGCGATATCGAACGCCAGCTCGAACACTATGTTACCGGCCGCTATTCGGCTGCGAACCGCCACGCGTTGGCTTGAGGAAGACAGATGCTGAAGATCAAGGAAATCATGGAAACGATGGACTATGGACCGGCGCCGGAAAGCAATCCCGAAGTAAAGGCCTGGCTGGCGGGCCATGCCGAGGGGATCGGCCATTACATCAACGGCAGTTTCGTCAAAGCCGAAGGCGCGCTGACAGATGTGATCAATCCCGCCGATGACACGGTTCTGGCGCGGCTGGCCAAGGCCGGGGCGGAACAGGTCGATGCTGCGGTGAAAGCGGCACGCGCCGCGCAGCCCAAATGGGCTGCGCTGGGCGGGCACGAACGCGCCCGCTATCTCTATGCCATTGCGCGTCAGGTGCAAAAGCGCGAACGCTTTCTGGCGGTGCTCGAAACCATGGACAACGGCAAGACGATCCGTGAAACGCGCGATGCGGATATTCCGCTGGTGGCCCGGCATTTCTATCATCATGCCGGCTGGGCAGAGCTGTTGGACAGCGAATTCCCGGATCATGCCCCCTGTGGGGTCTGCGGTCAGGTGATCCCCTGGAATTTCCCCTTGCTGATGCTGGCGTGGAAAATTGCGCCGGCGCTGGCAGCGGGCAACACCGTGGTGATGAAACCGGCCGATCTGACGCCGCTCTCCGCGCAGGCCTTTGCTGAAATCTGTGCAGAGATCGGCCTGCCTGCCGGTGTGGTGAATATTGTGCAGGGCGATGGCGACACCGGTGCGCTTGTGACCGGCCATCCGGATGTGGACAAGGTTGCCTTCACCGGGTCGACTGCCGTGGGGCGACGCATTCGCGACCAGCTTGCCGGATCGGGCAAAAAACTGTCGCTGGAACTGGGGGGCAAATCGCCTTTCCTGGTGTTTGAAGATGCCGATCTGGATGCCGCCGTGGAAGGTGTGGTCGATGCGATCTGGTTCAATCAGGGCGAGGTCTGCTGTGCCGGGTCGCGTATTCTGGTGCAGGAAGGCATTGCGCCGGTTTTCTTTGCAAAGCTGAAAGCCCGGTTGGAAACGCTGCGCATCGGCGATCCGCTGGACAAGACAATGGACGTGGGGGCCGTGGTCTCAAAAACGCAGCTGGAGCGCATTCGGATGCTTGTTGCGGCGGGCGAAGCCGAAGGTGCAACTCTGCATTCTGCGCCCATGGCCTTGCCCGAGAGCGGCAGCTTCTGCGCGCCGGGCTTCTTTACCGGAACCGCGCCCGCACATCGTGTCAGCCAGGAAGAGATTTTCGGCCCGATCGCCACGACGCTGACGTTCCGGACCTCGGATGAGGCGGTGCAGCTGGCCAATGACACGCGCTATGGTCTGGCCGCGACCATCTGGTCGCAAGACATCGACCGGGCGATTTCCGTCGCCGCACAGGTGAAGGCCGGTGTGGTGTGGATCAACGGCACGAATATGTTTGACGCGGGCGCGGCCTTTGGCGGCTATCGCGAAAGCGGTTTCGGTCGCGAAGGCGCCCGCGAAGGGATGCTGGAATATCTTGTGCCGCGTGGCGCGAAAGCCTCCCGCAAACGGCCTGAGCCTGCACTTTCGATCAGCGCAGTTCCTGCGACGGGCAAACACGATGTGGCCGAGATCGACATCACGGCAAAGCTCTACATTGGCGGCAAGCAAACGCGTGCCGATGGTGGTCAAAGTTACACGGTGACCGGCAAAGGCGGTGCCGTGATCGGTCAGGCGGCGCTCGGCAACCGCAAGGACATCCGCAACGCAGTTGAGGCGGCGGCGAAAGCACGCGGCTGGGGCGGGGTGACCGGGCACAACCGGGCACAGGTTCTCTACTATCTGGCGGAAAACCTTGCTCAGCGCCGTGCGGAATTCGAAGCCTTGCTGGTGCGCAGCACCGGGGCCAGCACGAAACAGGCCGCAACCGAGGTCGACACCGCGATCCGCCGCTGTTTCTGGTATGCGGCGCAGGCGGATAAATTTGACGGGGCGGTGCATGCCACCAAGCAGCGCCATGTGACCCTTGCGTTGAATGAACCTTGGGGGGTGATGGGGGTGGTGTGCCCGGATGAGATGCCCTTGCTGTCGATGCTGTCTCTGATCCTGCCTGCAATCGCCATGGGCAATCGCGTGGTCGCCATCGCTTCGCAAAGTCACCCGCTGGTCGCTGCAATCTTTTACCAAGTGTTGGAAACCTCTGACGTTCCGGCGGGGGTGGTCAATCTGATCACCGGGGGGCGTGATGAGTTGACCAGGACACTGGCGGATCACGATGAGGTCGCCTGTCTGTGGTATTGCGGCAGTGCGGAGGGGGCCGCGACGGTTGAGAAAAGCTCGACCGGCAACCTGAAGGCCACCTGGACGGACAACGGCGTCTTGCGCGACTGGCTGTCCCTGACCGAGGGGCAGGGCCGTGCGTATCTGCGCCGGGCCACACAGGTCAAAACCGTCTGGCTGCCCTACGGCGAGTGAGGGGCTTCGGCGCGTCCGGAGTTTACAGCGAGAGAAAAGGAAAAGGCGGCGTCTCAGTCGCCTTTTTTTGCGCAGCTGCCTCACGCTTTTCTGCTCTGAAAATGCCATCCGTTCTGCCGAGGCATCAGGCCGATGCCGGACCCGCAAGGAAATAGATATTCAGAAAATCCGAAGCAGTTATGTCTTGAAAGTAAATGGAGGCGAGTACCGGAATCGAACCGGTGTACACGGATTTGCAATCCGCTGCGTCACCACTCCGCCAACTCGCCAAGAGCCTGTTTCGTGTGGCTTTTCGAGCTTCTGCCACAGGCGTTTGAACAGTGCAAGAGCCGATGTTTGAACATTCTGTTTTTGGTACGTTCTGTTTTCCCCTCTTCAGCTGCGCTTTTGACACCAGCCTGAACTGATTTGCGCGGGCTGTGTAGTGTCGCACCATCTTTTCCGATATCCCGGTCACGGCCATGAAGATTGGAACATCGCATCTGACTTCATAGAGCTCAGTGGCTGCTGCGTGGCGAAGGCTGTGAATATCCCATTTTAGTGCGTCTATTGCCTTTCGAGCCTTTCTCATGGCTTGTGACGTGCCGTGGTAGTTCCACGCTCCGGACCTGCGTAGATTGGTCAACATGAAGACGCTTTGGCGGCGATATGCGGCATTGAGCGACCTGTGAGCTGAGAGGGAACTCCTCATATCAGATGTGAGCGGCACCAGAAGACCTTTCCCGGTTTTGGTCTGGACGACCCGGATCAGTCCCAAGGGTGCTGACGTCCGACACGTCATGTTTTCAATGAAATAGGCCATTTGGACGCACCAAGATAAATGTCTCAAAAGACGCGCGGAGCCGGTTCGCAAGACATGGGCTATTTCCTTTTAAACTCCATATGGATAGCAAGGCGCAATCACGCCCCCCCCCGCAGGCGGGTGAGGCACGTGGATAGAAACGTGCGGGAGCAGGGGTGTCAGCCTGTGCTGAGCCATTGGGGCAGGGCACATCGGGTGCAATGCGCTTGCAATGCCTTGGGGGAGGGCCCATGCTTTCGCCATGCTTGGCCAGATGATGTTTGCCCCTTTCCTGTCAAACAGTTTGCGCGGGTCGCTTTCACCGGACGCGGGGCCGGGGTTTTGCGCTGTCTGGCGGTCGCGCAAAGATGCGGAACTGCTGCATGAGGCGCAGGGGCGCGCCCATCTGTTTCCAGCGGGGCCGCGGCTTTCCGAACGGACATCATGTCATGTGGCCTCGATCGCCAAGGTCGCGACATCTTTCCTGACGTTCGATGCCTGTCTGGACGGGCGCCTGTCCTTGACGGACCGGGTGGCGGGGCTGGTGGGCGATCTCTGGCCGGGGATCGAAGCTGATCTTGGCGCGCTTCTGGATCACCGCGCGGGGCTGCATGATTTCTGGGAGCTTCTGGCGCTGGCGGGCTATGAGGCCGGCGATGTGATCGAGAGCGCGGATGTGCGGCACGCGCTGGCCGGGATCGATCTGCAGGACGCGTCCCGGGTCGGCAGGCATGCCTACAGCAATACCGGCTTTCTGATTCTGGCCGATGTTTTGCGTCGGGTCTGGGGCGAAGCCGATCTGGACGTGATCCTGCAACGCCGGATGGCGGGGCCTTTGGGGCTTGCACGGACTCGTTTCGTCGAGCGCTGGGATGTGCCGGCAGCAGAGGAGGAACCGCGCGCGGCGGTTGCCTATGTCTGGACCCCGCAGGGGTTTGTCGAAAACACGGCGCGCTATGCGATCCCTGGGCCGACGTCTTTGCGCACGACAGCGCAAGATCTGGCGCGGTTGTCCGAGGCCTTTGTGCGGCGGACCCATCCGGCCGTTGCCGCGATGCTGGCCCGCGGGCCAGAGGCGGATCTGCCGGGGCAGCAGGCCTATCGGTCGGGTCTGTTCTTCTTTCGTGGTGCGCAAGGGGACTGGTCTCTTGTCGGGCATCGGGGCTCGGACTGGGGATTTCAGGCGTCCTGGTTCACGGATCTGTCCTCTGGGCGTATGGCGGCTGTGCTCAGCAATGCCTCCCATCCGGACTTTGAATTCGCGGCGTTGCGGTATTTTGACTGTGCGGCGCCCAAAAGCCCGGCGGTGACCGGCGTGCGTTGGCCCTTTGCCGATGCACAGGCGCGGTTGTTCGGGGCAGAGGGCGCTTTGCTGGCATTGCAGCCGGTTTCGGGGGGGCGGATCGAGGTGATGGGCGGCGCGGTGCCGGCGGAATGGCAAGCGCAGCAGGCGGCCTATGTCGTCGCCCGGGGCGGGGGCGCGCTGGCGTTTGAAGCCGGTCAGGAAGGGGCTGCGCTGGTGTTTCAGGAGCGTTTTACCCGTCATCAGTTGCCGCTGGCCGGTTTTGCGGCGGGCAGCCCGCCAACGGACGGGCGGTATCGTTTGCAGGACAGCGGCATTCACATCGTGTTACAGGCCGACGCGACAGGGATGGTGCTGGGCTATGGTCGTGACCGGCATATCCGGCTTGCCCTCTGCGCCAACGGTGGTTTTGCGGGGGAAGGCTTTGTGCTGGCGCCGGGGCTGTCGGCGGAGTTGAAGGATCACTGGTGCCTGTCGACGCAGCGCATCGGACAGATTGCGTTGACGCCAAGCTGAGCATTGGGGCAGGAGGCCAAGAGGGTGCGGAATTTTTTCGGAAACAAGTTCAGGGTCTTTATGTCCCTTGGCTTCATCATCTCTATGCTGGTTGCGGGCGGTCTGGCCTGGATTTTTCGCGCGGACATTCTGGGCGATGTGCCCGGGGCGGCGATTGGATTTGTCACCTCGCTGGTCGAGGACCTGTTCTTTTTCGGGCTTGTCGGTCTGGCCCTGGCCATTGCGCAGTTTTCCAACACCGGTGGAGACAGTCTGAACCTGCGCTTGCGGCGGCTGTTTTCCAACCCTGGCGTGGACGATGCGGTGATTTCTTATTTCGTCGATCAGGTGCGCCGCAACGGTGTCTATGCCGAACGGGCCAATCATCATGTCACGGTTCTGGAATACGACAGGGCCCGGCGCGCCTACCGGCTGGATTTCGAAAATGACTATCTGCTGCACAATGCCTTTGGCGATCAGCTCTATGAAGCGGATATGACCATGGAGATCGCGCCGGATTTCGTGTCGAATACGGATGAAACCGTGGCCTCCGTCGTGGCCGTCTGGACCGAAGAAAACGGCCAGAGCAATAGCATCGTTCAGAGCCCGGAACCGATTCCCAACCGGGGGCTGCGCATTCCTGCCCGTATTTCTCTGAAGCCGGATCAGCGCCTGCGGTTCGTCGCAAAATGGTGGTCGTTTGCGGCCAATACCGGCGACAGCGGGTTCAGTGTGAAGCGGTTTTCCAAATCCTTCCGGATCACCGTCGAAAACAAATGCCCGGTCACGGTTCGACTGCGCTACGGCGATGGCTGCGCGAAGGAGGCGGCGCTGGCCTATGGTGAGGTTCTGACCATTGAGGAGCGGCAGAACGTGCCAGAACGGGTGCGCGTCGAGTTTCAGTGGATGCCGCCGGCGGAGCACGACGATTTCTGTGCGTCACAGGTTGAGCAGGGGGCTCAGACCATGCTCGAATACGACCGCAAGATTTCGGACCCTGATACGCCTACGCTCTGAGCACTAACATGTCGGGGTCGAGCTGCTCGTTGTGAGGCAAAAATGGGCATTTTGTCGTTTTTGCTGCGGTTTTGCGCTGGCGTGAACGTACCGTCATTTTTGCACAGGCATTGACGTGTTGCTCAGCCGGACAGCTTATGGCAAAACAGCGATAAAAGCCAATGAACGAAAGAGTTCAGCCTATGTCCGATTTTACCCAACTCCGTACCACCATGGTCGATACGCAAGTGCGCCCCTCTGATGTGACCAAATTCCCGATCATAGAGGCGATGCTCACGGTGCCGCGCGAAAACTTTGTCCCGGTTGAAAAGCGTGAAACCGCCTATGTGGGCGGTGACGTTCCGCTTGGCAACGGGCGGGTTGTGCTTGATCCGCGCGTGCTGGCCAAGATGCTTGATGTGCTCAACATCCAGGATGATGAGCTGGTGCTCGATCTTGGCTGTGGTCTGGGCTACTCGTCGGCCGTGATCGCGCGTATGGCGCAGGCCGTTGTCGCGGTGGAAGAAGACGAAGCCCTCGCCAAAGAGGCCGCTGCCGCTCTGGCCGAGAACGGCTCTGACAACGTTGCCGTCGAAGTTGGCCAGCTGGCCGCCGGTGCTGCACAGCATGGTCCTTATGATGTTGCGATCCTGCAAGGCGGTGTTGAAGAAATTCCCGATGAAATTTTGGCACAGGTGAAGGAAAAAGGGCGCATCTGTGCAATTTTCCTCGACGGAGCCCTTGGCGTCGTGCGTATTGGGTACAAGATTGATGGAGAAATGTCTTGGCGCATGGTGTTCAACGCGACCGCGTCGGTCCTGCCGGGATTTGAAAAACGCGCGGAGTTCGCGCTGTAAAAAGATAGTATCGGGGCAACCGTGGCAGCAAGTCCGGCGCACCCAACGATAAAAGGGGCTTAGGCCAATGAGCAGAACGACAGGTTTCAAACGCGCGCTTCTTGCGGGAGCCGCCGCAGTTGCCATGACGGTGGCGCCGATCGCAGGTTGGGCGGAAAGTTTGGGCGATGCGCTGGCATCTGCTTACAAGACGTCCGGGTTGCTGGAACAGAACCGTGCCACCCTGCGGGCTGCAGACGAAGGCGTCGCTTCCGCCATGTCGGCACTGCGCCCGTCTTTGGGCTATCAGTATTCCGGGTCCAAAACCTTTGGGCCGGATGGCAATGTGCTTAAGGCCTGGTCGGAAACTCTGGCCTTTGCGGCCTCGATGGAAGTCTACACCTTCGGGCGCAACCGTCTGTCCGTCGATCTGCAGAAAGAGGTTGTTCTGGCCACTCGCGCCAGCCTCTTGAATGTTGAACAACAGGTTCTGGCCAGTGCGGTCAGCGCCTATATGGGCGTGCGCGAGGCGCAGGCTCTGGTCAACTTGCGTCAAAGTGCGGTGCGTTTGAACCAGCAAAACCTCAGCGCGGCGCGCGACCGTTTCGATGTCGGTGAGATCACCCGCACTGTAGTGTCCCAATATGAGGCGCAACTTGCGTCGGCCCGCGCCAATCTGGCGGCGGCACGCGGGGAGTTGTCTGCCGCGCGCGAAACCTACAAGGTTGCCATCGGGCATTACCCGCAGTCCTTGTCCAGCCCGCCCAATATCGCATTGCCGGTTAAATCTTTGGAAGCTGCCGTGTCTGTCGGTGTGCAACGTCATCCGGGGATCATTGCGCTGCAGCACCAGGCTGCAGCACAGGATCTTGCGGTGGAGATTGCCGAGCGCAACATGCTGCCGACGGTCGAGGCGGGGATCACCCAATCCTACACCGATACCTTTGATCTGGGCGATGGTAACACCAGCATTTCGGCCGGCGTGTCCGGCCCGATCTATTCGGGCGGTGCAATCGCCTCTGCCGTGCGCAGCGCGGTTGCCAACCGTGATGCCGCCCGTGCCGAGCTGCTGCAGACCACCCGTGAAGTCGAACAGGGCATCCGCACCAACTGGGCGATGTTGTCGGTTTACGCCGCCTCCGAAGAGGCGTCCAACTCCTATGTCGAAGCGCAGCGCGTCGCCTACAACGGTGTGCGCGAAGAGGCCGATCTTGGGGCGTCGACCACGCTGGACGTGTTGGATGCGGAACAGGATCTGCTGGATGCACAGGTGTCGGCCATTCAGGCCCGCATCGCGCGCGAAACCCAAGCTTATGCAGTTCTGCAATCGGTTGGTATGCTGACAGCGGAACAGCTGAACCTCAATGTGCCGGTCTATGACCCCTCTGCCTATTACAACGCGGTCAAAAACGCGCCGACCCGGCATGTCAGCCCGCAGGGCGAGAAGCTGGATCGCGTGCTGCAAGGTCTGCTGAAACAGCAATAACTCAGCCTTTTCCGGGCATCCCATGATTTCAACCCGCGCCGAAGGCCTCACCCCCCGGCGCGGGTTTGCCGTTTTCGGGCGGATTCAGACAATGTATTGTGTCTGCACGTGAAGCTGGCTACCATCATCGGTATAACTTTCAAGGAGGCACAATGTCGGATCCCATGACGAATATTGACGCAGTCGATGTGCTTGCCTCAATCCGTCGCCTGGTGGATGAGACCCATTTGGATGATCCGGTGCCCCCGTCTGACGCGTCAGAGGCGCTGGTTTTGACGCCCAACTTGCGGGTTGTGACCGAAGTTGACGCGGATGCCGTTTCTGACCCGCAAGACGGGACCGCCACTTTGGCGCCATTGCTGCTGACGCCGGACGATGCGGTGCGTTTACCCGATGAAACGGTCGACGAAGCGGAAACGCCCAAGGGGCAGGGCGCGCTTTCGGATTGGACTGTGGCGCTTCGCGAAGATCTTGATGAGGATATGACCGTGTCCGCAGCGTCTCCGGAACGGACCCTGGAACAACGTATTGCGGAACTGGAAGCCGCCGTTGGCGCCCAGCCTACAGAATGGGAGCCCGATGGCTCTGAGGATCCGATGGCCAGCACGCCGCAGGAAGTTCCGCGCTCTCTAGTCGGGGCCAGTGCCCGCGTTCTGCATTTCCGAAAGCATCCCAAACCGGAGGCGGAGGCGGAGCTGCCGGAACCGGGGACGGGGGCTGTGACAGCCAATGACGACGCGCTGGCTGAGCCACCACTGGAACAGGAGGTTGCGTCGTTGGCCGGTCCGGTTGCGGATCAAGCTGTGCCGACAGAGGAAGTGGCCGAAGATATGCCTGCATCGGTCGAGGATGAACTTGCTTTGGCGGGCTATCTTGAGGATGAAATCCTTGATGAAAAGTCTCTGCGCGGTCTGATCTCTCAGCTGATCCGTGAGGAGCTTCAGGGCGATATGGGGGAACGTATCACCCGCAATATTCGCGCTCTGGTGCGCCGCGAGGTGCAGCGCGCTTTGGCCCTGCAGGAAAATCTGCCGACCCAGTCTCCACGTCGCGACGACTGACCTAGGCCCGGATCGTCCCGTGCCTGGTGTGGCGTGCGCAGATCAGACCGTTGCGCTAAGGGCGTAGAAACCGTCCAGATCGAAATGCTGTTCCAGATGATCGGCAAGAGCGTCCAATGTGGCCTCGACATCCGCGTCATACGTGCCTGTCGGCGCCTGCGTGGCTCCCAGTCCCCGCAGGAAATGGGCGCGAAACGCGTCTGAACTGAACAGCCCATGCAGATAGCAGCCGCGCACACGTTCATTTGGGCTCATGGCGCCCGCAATCTGGCCATCCACCTGAAGCCAGCCGCGTTCGGTGTCCGGCCCTTCTGTGCGCCCGATGTGAATTTCATAGGCCGAAACGTCCAGCCCGCTGGCAAGATCGCGGGCAGAGACGTTTGCCAGATGTTTGTCCGGGCTCATGCGCGTTTCGACATTGAGATGCCCCAACCCGCGCGTGCGCCCGGGGAGGCCTTCGATGCCATCGGGATCGTCGATCCACTGGCCCAGCATCTGGTAGCCGCCGCAGATGCCCAGCACATGGCCCCCGCGGCGCAGGTGGGCGTTCAGGTCGATGTCCCAGCCCTGTTTCCGGAAAAAGGCCAAATCCGCCACGGTGGATTTTGTGCCGGGGATCAGCACCAGATCGGCATCTCCCGGCAGGGCGCGTCCCGGGGGCACCAGTACAACGCGGACGGCGGGGGCCGCGCTCAGCGGATCGAGGTCGTCGAAATTCGCGATCTGGGACAGTTGCGGCACGGCGATGGTCAGGGTTTCCGTGCCGCTGACCGGGCTGTCGGCCAGATCCATCACATCTTCGGCGGGCAGGAGGTGGGCGGCTGGAAACCACGGGATCGTCCCCAGATCGCGCCAGCCTGTATGCTCGGCAATGGCCTTGGAGCCTTCGGCAAACAAAGAGACGTCGCCGCGAAATTTGTTGACGGCAAAGGCTTTGATCCGCGCTCGGTCGCTGTCTGACAGGACGGTGGCAGTGCCGACAAGCTGGGCGATGACACCGCCGCGATCGATGTCGCCAACCAGAACGACCGGCACGCCAGCGGCTTCGGCAAAGCCCATATTGGCAATGTCGCCCTGTCGCAGGTTGATTTCCGCCGGGCTGCCGGCACCTTCGATGAGGATCAGATCGGCGCTTTGACTGAGCCGCTGGAAACTGTCGAGAACTGCAGGCAGAAGCGAGGGCTTGTCCCGGCCATAGTCGCGGGCATTCAGCGTGCCGACGCGTTTGCCCCAGACGATCACCTGTGCACCGCGATCGCTTTCGGGTTTCAACAGCACCGGGTTCATATCGGTATGGGGTGCAAGGCCACAGGCGCGGGCCTGCAAGGCCTGTGCGCGGCCGATCTCGCCCCCGTCTGCGGTGACAGCGGCGTTGTTGGACATGTTCTGGGGCTTGAACGGTGCGACCTTCAGGCCGCGCCGTGTGAACGCGCGGGCCAGACCTGCGACCAGCATGGACTTGCCCACATTGGACCCGGTGCCCTGCACCATGATTGCCCTTGGGGCCATTTGCCGCGTCCTTTTGGTCAGTCAGTCGTCGTCAGGGCCTCGCCGCCGGATGTTTCCATAGGGCATGCCGTCGAGATGATGATAGAAGTAGGGAGAGCCAGAGTCAGCCATCAGATCGAGCCCGGGGTAAAAGATCTGCTCAGCAGTCTTCCGCGAACCGATTTCGAGAATAAGCACATCGGCGTCGCTGCGGTTTTCCAGACAATGGGCGGTGACGTCACCCGCCTTGAAACCCGCGCAATCGCCGGGCGCGAGGAGTTCCTCATGATCTCCGAGGATGAGCGTTGGTGTCCCCGACAGCACATAGACGAATTCATCCTCTTTCTGGTGCCAGTGCGGCAGGGCTGAAGACGTGCCGGGTGGCAATGTCGTCAGGTTCACGCCGAATTGGCGCAGGCCCGCCGCATCGCCAAGGGCGCGTTTGATCCGGCTTTGGGTCTTTTTGTGCAGGGGCGGGGGGTAGAGGGTGCCGATTTTGGGGGTGATCGCGGGAATGTCGATTTTTTTGCTGGTCATCAAAACTCTCCTTTAAGGAGAGTTTATCTTAACTCTCTTCTCATTATGCAAAGGAAAAGGCCGCGCAAAGAGAAGATGTTGCAAAAGAAAAGACGCGCCAGCGAGCAGCATGGCGCGTCTTCTTCAAGAAATGCAAACTGCGTTTTACGCAGCTTCCGCTTGTTGTGCGTGGCGACGTTCGCTTTCTTCGCGTGACAGAGCGACAGAGGTGCGAATGCCCTTGGACACGAATTCCATCAGGCCGGACACAACACGTTCACACGGGTCGATACCGGCACAGGACAGAACCTCGCGACCATCGCGGGAACGTGCCCAACGGGCGATCTGTTCCGGGCCGTTGCCGTATTTCTTGTCATCGGCGATCGCATCATCGAGTGCGGCGAGCACGACTGCTGCAAAGAGTTTGCGTGCGCGCTGGCCTTGCTCGCAATTGAAAGCGGTGCCGTCAACGAATTCAGCCATGATTGATCCTTGTATTATTGCTCTTGTCTTTCTGGCGTGCGGGCCCTTATTGCAGGTTTGAAACGATTCGGATACGTCTCAGTTGCATATCACTTATGCGAAATGCGAATGGGTCAGCCCCCCTCTGCAGGGCAGAGCAGCGCCTTGTCAGCCAGCGACTGTCCAGATATAGGGTTCGATGAACTTTCTTCAACCAATCAATCCCGATGGTATAATCACATGCCCAAGATCAACGGTAACGAAATCCGCCCCGGCAACGTGCTGGAGCATGACGGGGGCCTGTGGGCTGCCGTCAAGGTCGATCACGTCAAGCCCGGCAAAGGCGGGGCATTTGCACAGGTCGAGCTGAAGAACCTGCGCGATGGTCGCAAGCTCAACGAACGCTTCCGTTCGGCTGACAAAGTGGAACGCGTCCGCCTTGAGCAGAAGGACATGCAGTTCCTCTATGAGAGCGATGGCCTGCTGAACATCATGGACACCGAGACCTTTGAGCAGGTCACGATCCCGGCAGACATTCTGGGCGAACGTCGTCCGTTCCTGCAAGACGGCATGACCATCGTGGTCGAATTCTATGAAGAGGAAGCGCTGAACGCGACCCTGCCGCAGAAAGTCGTCTGCAAGATCGTCGAGACCGAGCCGGTCGTCAAAGGCCAGACCGCTGCGAACTCCTTCAAGCCCGCAACGCTGGAAAACGGCGTGCGTGTGATGGTACCGCCCTTCGTGGGCACGGACGAAGACATCGTCGTGAACACTGAAACCATGGAATATTCGGAACGCGCCTGAGGCGTCGGTCCCGAGATTGGAAAAGCCGCCCTTTGGGGCGGCTTTTTATGTTTGGAGGCAGTGCCTTTTAAAGTCAGTGCCGGTAGGTGCAACAGGACGTCAGGGATGTGCCTGTCAGGCGTCGACAAGACCAAGGATCTTGCGCGCCTCCGCCGGGCTGGCGATGGGGCGGTCATACCGCGCGGCAGCTTCAGCGGCGCGCGCCACCAGCGCAGCATTTGAAGGGGCCAGCGTGGTTTTGTCGAGGCGGATATTGTCCTCCAACCCGGTGCGCAGATGCCCGCCCGCGGCGGCGGCCCAGTCGTTCAGCACCAGTTGCTGGCGCCCGATCCCTGCGGCGCACCAGGGGCTGTCGTCACCAAACAGATGCTTCACCGTGTCCACGTAGAAATCGAACACGCGTTTTTCGGCGGGCATGGCGTTCTTCACGCCCATGACGAATTGCACATAGGGGCGGGGGCCGATCTGCCCGCGCTGCACCATCTCATGGGCCTTGTAGATATGGGACAGATCGAAGGCTTCGATCTCGGGTTTGACGCCATAGGTTTTCATTTCAGAAGCCAGCCAGTCAACAAGATCCGGGGGGTTTTCATAGACCCGGGTCGGGAAGTTGTTCGAGCCCACTGAGAGTGAGGCCATGGGTGGACGCAGCGGCAACATGCCACCACGGGCCTGACCGGCACCCGAGCGCCCGCCAGTAGAAAGTTGCACGATCATGCCGGGGCAATGAGCCTGAATGCCTGCCATCAGCTGTTGGAACCGCTCCGGGTCAGAGGTCGGCTTGCCGTCGTCGTCACGCACATGGCAATGGGCGATGCTGGCCCCGGCCTCATAGGCGGCATGGGTGCTTTCGACCTGCTCAGAGATAGTGATGGGCACAGCGGGATTGTCCGCCTTGGTCGGCAGAGACCCAGTTATTGCTACACAAATGATACAAGGTTTGCCCGCGACATCGCTCATAATCGCCTATTCCTTTCAAAGTTCCCACGCTGCCGCAGGCAGGGGGTTTTTGCCTCCCTTGGCGCGCTCCTGTCATGGCGCTTTCCCATTCTGGCGTCATGGGAAGGAATTGACCAGAACGGAATAAGCTCAGGCCGTGAGCGTTGCCCCATCTACGATCAGCGGACCCTTGGCGCGGTCAAACCGCAGATGGGCAATGGCCTTGTTGCCGCTTTGGGTGAACAGCGTGCCGGCGGCTTTGCCGTCTTCCGTGGTGATCGTCGTTCCAACCGGGGCGCTGCCGTCAATCGAGACGGTGACCAGCCCTTTGCGCAGCTCGGTCTTGTGGTGCATCCGGGCGGTGACTTCCTGACCGACGAAACAGCCTTTCTTGAAATCGACGCCATGCAGGCGCTCGAACCCGGCTTCCAGAATGAACGTGTCCGGTGTCAGTTCGATTCCGGTTTCGGGAATGCAATGGGCCACGCGGATGGCGTCCCAGTCGACATCTTCGCCCGGGCGTCCGTCATAGGCGCGCCAGCCCATGTCCGGACTGCGCGGATCGGTGACAGCGCCCTCGGGCGTCGGTCCCAGACCCCGGGACACCTGACGGTCGGTTAGCGCCAGCGTCACCTTGGCCCGCAGCTTGTACATCGTCAGGCGTTTCAACAGCGCGTCCGCCACACAGGCCGCGACATCCAGCAGGATGGTTTCACCTTCCGCCACCAGAATGAAATCCGCCAGAAACTTGCCTTGCGGGGTTTGCAAGGCCGCATAGACCGGACCGTCCTGCAGCCGGTTTACATCGTTGGTGACAAGGCCCTGAAGGAAATGAAGGCGGTCTTCGCCGGTGATTTCGATGACTTTTCTGTCCACTGTGTCAGTCCTGCACTTTCGCCTGTGTTGCCCCTTCATATAGGAAGGGACAGGGCTGCGAAAAGCCTTGTGACCACCTCAAAACCGCAGGGCCCTTATGCGCGCACCGATTTCCGTGATCATCCCGACGCTGAACGCCACGCCTGAGCTGCGCGACACCATGCTGTCTTTGATGGAAGGTCTCGACGCGGGGCTTGTGCGGGAATTGATCCTGACCGATGGCGGTTCGGACGATGGGATCGAAAAGATGGCGGATTTCGTCGGCGCCGAATTGATCACCGGGGCGCCGGGCCGTGGAGGGCAGTTGCAACGTGGTGTGGCGGCGTCGCATGGGGACTGGTTGCTGATCCTGCATGCCGACACATGGCTGCCAGAAGGCTGGGCTGAAATCGTGGTGCAGCATCTGGCCAAAAATTATGATCAGGCGTTGGTGTTTTCGCTGTCATTTCGCGATGCGCCGGGTCTGCTGGCGCGGATGACGGCGAAATGGGCCAATCTACGCACCCGGCTGTTCGATTTGCCATATGGTGATCAGGGCCTGCTGATCTCACGCGAGCTCTATGAGGCGGTCGGCGGATATTCCGACAGCCCGCTGATGGAAGATGTGGAACTGGCCCGGCGTCTGAAAGGGCACATCCGGCTCAGTCCTTACTGCGTCCAAACAAGCCCAGAAAATTACCAAAAGCACGGCTGGTTGCGGCAAGGAATCCGGAACCTGATCCGTCTTCTGCGCTTCCGTCTCGGCGCTTCGCCGGTGCAGCTTTCCCGATCGTACCGTCGATAACGGTGCGCCCGTCGGAATACTGCAGGCGATACAGATCGGCATAAAGCCCGCCGCGCGCCAGCAATTCGTTATGGGTGCCTTCGTCCACAACCATGCCCTTGTCCATCACGACGATCTTGTCGGCGTTTCGGATGGTGGACAGCCGGTGGGCGATGACCAATGTGGTCCGGCCCTTCGACAGATGCTCCAGCGCATTCTGAACGACCTTTTCTGAATGCGCGTCCAATGCCGAGGTCGCCTCGTCGAGCAGCAGAATGGGGCGATTTCGCAGGATGGCCCGGGCAATGGCGACGCGCTGGCGCTGGCCGCCGGACAGGCCCGAGCCGCGCGGGCCCACCTGCGTGTCAAGACCGTGGTCGAGTTTGCCGAGGAAGTCGTCGACATGCGCGGCTTTCAAAGCGTCTTTCAGCTTGTCCTCGCTTGTCTCGCTGCCCATCAGTACGTTGTCGCGCAGGCTTTCGTCAAATAGCAGGGCATCTTGGGACACAACCGAGAACAGACCGCGCAGGTCGGACAGGGCCATTTCGGTGGTTTTCAGCCCGCCGAAGGTGACCGCGCCCTTTTGGGGGTCGGCCAGACGGGTCATCAGGTTGAACACCGTGGATTTCCCGGCCCCGGACGCCCCGACCAGCGCCGTGGTTTTTCCGGCTTCGGCGGTGAAACTCGTGCCACGCAGTACGGGCGCTTCGGCATAGGCAAAGCTGACATCCGAGAATTTGATATTGGCCTGCCCCGCCGGCATCGGCAGTGTCTTGGGGTGGGGAGGGGAGACGATCAGCGGCTTTTGCTGGAAGATTTCGTAAAGGCGCTCCAGCGAGGCGCGCGCCGCTTGCCAGGCCCCGGAAATGCCCCCAAGGCGACGCAGCGGTTCAAAAACCAGCGCCATGGCGGTGAAGAAGGACATGAATTCACCGACGGTCTTTGTGCCTTCGATGATTTGTTGTCCGCCATAGAGCAGCACGCCGAAGAAGCCGAGGCCAGCGACGATGTCCATCAGTGCAGGAATGCCGGCCTGACCGGCCGAGGAATGGACCTGCGCGCGGACGAAGCTGCTCATTTCGTCGTGGAACCGCTGTGACTCGCGGTCTTCGGTGCCTGACAGTTTGATCGTTGTCGCACCGTGAAAGATTTCGTCCAGCCGGGTCGACACTGTGGCCGAGGCCTGACGCGCCTTGCGCGATGTGCGGCGTACGACGCGTTGCAGGATGGTGATCGGCACGGTCAAAAGCGGTGCGCCCGCCACGGCGATCAGCGTCCAGCGCCAGTCGATGACCACGGCCACCACCAAGAGCGATATCAGGGACACTAGATCGCGCCCGAATGCGGCCAGCACTGTGTTCCACACGTTGGCCGCCGCCCCGCTGTCGCCGCGGGTGCGTTCGATCAGCGTGCCGGGGGGATGATCTTGAAAAAACTTACCATCCAGCGTCAGAATGTGGCGCACCATGTCGGACTGGATATGCGCCGAGACCCGTTGCCCGACGAGCGACATAATCACACGGTGCACGAAGGAGGCAATCGCGCGGGCAGAGAAGACACCGAAAACCGCCGCTGCCACCCACAAAATCGCATCGCCGTTCTGGGCCACCAGAACCCGGTCGAACATTGGTTTGATGAGATAGGACAGTACGCCCAGCATACCGCCTTCGACCGACATCAGGACGAGAGCGGTGGCGATCAGCCAGATGTGCCGATGCAAATATCCCTTCCAGAGCCAAGCGATCAGCTTGCGCGAACTCGGATCTTCATAGGGTGTGTTGATCTCACTCATACAACCGTCTTTCTTGTTCGGACCAATCAGGGAAATTGGCGAAACTTTTTGAATTGCCGTGCGCGGTCAATGTCATAATGCGTTTCAAACCAGTCTCTGATCGGTATAGGGCCGAGCGCCTTAAGGTCTTTTTCATATAGGTGCAGGATGAAATCCAACCCCCCTGCCGATCCGCTTTTCAAATGCATGAACCGCAATGACAACATCTTTTGCGCCTCCTCAATCGAGGCGCCTTCACAATGCAACAAATACAACGCGGCGGCCATACCCGTGCGATCTGCCCCTGATTTGCAATGGATCAGGAAGGGCTTTTCCAGAGAGGCCAGAAGGTCGAGGAATTCGACATATTTATACGCTGGGCTGGGTCGGCGTGCTGTCAGAACCTTGGTGGAAATCAGTCTGATCCCGTAGCGGTCGCAGGCCTGCTGTTCCAGAAGGTTGAACGAGGTCTCCTTTTCGCCGCGCAGCGACAGGATCGTGGTGATGCCCATCTGTGCATAGCGTTTCACCCGTGCGGGCGAGGGTTGGTTGGAGCGCCAGACGCCGGGGGCGATTTCATAGAGGTTGGTCCAGATGTCGCGCAGAAAGGCATGGTCGAAGAGGTGAAAATGCCAAAGCGCCATGCGCCGGTTTCCGGGTGTCGAGATGTCATTGCCGAATTTGTCGGCGATGCCCTGCTCAAGGCGTTTGAACAGGTTGCTTAAGGGTTTGAACATTCGTGGCCATCTCGTCCCATCTGTCGCGCCTCTTTACAGATCTTTGTGCGATCCGGCAAGCGAGGCGACAGCCCCATGTCAAAGCGGCGGTGTCGGCGGGGACGGCCCCCGTGCGGATTTGCGTGCTGGCTGTGACCGTGCAGCCAATTGACGAAGCCGGTTTCGGACGCTACCGATTTGGCCTTCTAGTTCAGAGGATATTTCATGACACTTGCCAACGGACGCCATTACCTTGCCATTCCCGGCCCTTCCGTCATCCCTGATGAGGTTCTGCAGGCGATGCATCGCCCGGCTCCCAATATCTATACCGGGGAAATGGTCGAGATCACCCACAGCCTTGTTCCGGATCTCAAGACCATTGCGGGCACCGAGGGCAATCTGGCGATGTATATCACCAACGGTCATGGCCTGTGGGAAGCCTCTCTGACCAACATGATTTCCCGCGGCGACAAGGTTCTAGTCTGTCTGACAGGCAATTTCGGTCATGGCTGGGCCGACGTGGCCCGGCGTCTGGGGGCCGAGGTCGAGACCATCGAATATGGCAAACAGGCCCCGGTGGATCGGGCGCGTCTGGAAGAGGTGCTGCGGGCCGACAGCGCACATCGCATCAAAGCTGTGCTCACGGTGCACGTCGATACGGCCACCTCTGTGCGCAACGACATTGGCGCCGTGCGCAAGGCGATGGATGCGGTCGGACACCCGGCGCTGCTGGCGGTGGATTGCATCGCCTCTTTGGGCTGTGACCGTTTCGAGATGGACGCCTGGGGCGTTGACGTGATGATTGCGGCCTCGCAAAAAGGGCTGATGACCCCGCCGGGCATGGGCTTTATCTGGTTCTCTGACAAGGCACTGGCCGTCGGTCAAGATGCCGATCTGCGCACCCCCTACTGGGATTGGGTAGGCCGGGCGAAGCCGGTCCAGCTCTATGAATATTTCGACGGCACTGCGCCGACCCATCACGTCTATGGATTGCGCCGGGCCGTCGATATGATTCTTGAAGAAGGTCTTGAAAACGTTTGGGAACGTCACGCCACGCTGGCCCGTGCCTATTGGGCTGCGGTTGAAAAATGGGGGCAGGGCGGCACCTTGCGGTTCAACATCGCAGAGCCTGAGTTCCGCTCCCATGCGGTGACCACGCTCAAGATCGACAGCCCGGACGGCACGCGTTTGCGCGAATGGCTGACGGATCATGTGGGCGTGACGCTGGGTATTTCTCTGGGCATGGCGGATTGGAACACGCCGGACTGGCACGGTTATTTCCGGATCGGCCATATGGGACATATCAATGCGCATATGACGCTGGGGATCATTGGTGCCATCGAAACCGGGTTTGCCGCGCTCGACATCGCTCATGGGGCCGGGGGCACTGTCGCGGCAAGCAAGCTGCTGGCCGAGCGTATCTGAGACCGCGCCGTCAGATCGTGCACAATCAAAACCGGGGGCGAATGCACCTCCGGTTTCATGTCTGAGTGCTGATCGCGTTGTCTGTTGTCAGCGCAGATCGGCGATGGCCAGCGGCAGCCGTTCCGCCAGCACGTCCAACTCTTCCGGGCGGCCCACGGAAATGCGCAGGCAACGATCCAGCGGTGCGACCCCCGGCATGCGGACAAACACCCCGCGTGCGTCCAGCGCCTTGAGCAGGGCGCGGGCATAGTCTCCGTCCCGTCCACAATCGATGGTCACGAAATTCGTCGCAGAGGGCAGCGGCGTCATGCCGTTGGCGCGGGCGATGGCCTCGATCCGCATGCGCCCAAGCACGATCTTTTCAAGCGTTTCTTCCAGATAGGCGGCGTCGCGCAGCGCAGCCTCCGCCCCCAGCTGGGCCACACGGTTCACGCCGAAATGGTTGCGCACCTTATCAAAGGCTGTGGCGATCTCTTCATGTGCGATGCCATAGCCGATCCGTGCCCCGGCCATGCCATAGGCTTTGGAAAAGGTTCGAAACCGGATCACGCGCCGGTTACTGACATCGATTGCGGGGCGCGTCGTCTCGGGGGCAAACTCGGTATAGGCCTCATCGAGAATCATCAGACAGCCTTCGGGCACCGCGTCGATCATCGCCTGCACGGTTTCGGCGCTGTGCACCGATCCCATCGGGTTGTTCGGGTTGGACAGGTAGACCAGCTTGGCGCCGACCTCTTGGGCCTTGGCGATGAGCGCCTCGGGGTCTTCGTGATCGCCCTTGTATGGCACCGTGTGCAGGCGTCCGCCAAAGCCCGCAACATGGTAGTTGAAGGTCGGATAGGATCCCGCAGAGGTCACCACCGCATCGCCGGGCTCCACATAGAGGCGCACCAGCACCCCCAACAGCCCGTCAATGCCTTCGCCGATGGTCAGAGCGACCTCTGAAATGCCGAGATGACGGGCCAGCGTCGTCTTCAGCGGCTGGCTGTCCGGCGTGCCGTATTTCCACAGATCCCGGATCGAGGCCTCCATGACGGCGCAGGCCTTGGGCGAGGGGCCAAAGGACAGCTCATTGGCGCCGAGACGCGCGTCATAGGGCGCACCGCGACGGCGCTCCATTTCCTCTGGCGGGACAAAGGGAACGGTTGAGGGCAGGGCGGCGGCGAGGCGAGTCAGTCGGGGATCAGTCATGCCTGTTACCTGCCCCAAGCCGTCGCGGGGTGCAAGCGCCGCTGCGTCACGGCTGCGCGGCTGCGCCGCGACTGCTAGCCTTTTGAGCAACAGGAGGATCCGTTCATGACCGATGCCACATTCGATGCTGTCTCGCTGGAGATCAAAGACCATATTGCCCATCTGACGCTGACCCGTCCCGACAAGATGAACGCCGTCACCGAAGGCATGATTGCGGATCTTCTGGCGGCCGTGGCGCAGATCGCGGCCTCCAAGGCACGGGTCGTGCTGCTGTCGGGGGCGGGCAAGGCCTTTTGCGCCGGGCTGGACACGTCGAATTTCCAGCGCTTCCTGTCCGAAGACCTCGACAAGCTGGTGATGGAACGCACCCATGGCGATGCGAATGCGTTTCAGGCCTTTTCGCTGGCCCTGCATGATTTGCCGATCCCGGTGATCGCCGCAATTCACGGTCCCTGTTTCGGGGCTGGGATGCAATTGGCGATCGGGGCGGATTTGCGGATTGCTTCGACTGAAGCGCAGTTTTCCATCATGGAAATGAAATGGGGGCTGGTGCCGGACATGGGCGGGATGGTGATCTTCCCGCGCGTGCTGCGCTCGGATGTGCTGCGCTATCTGACGTTCACCAATGACATCGTTTCGGCGGAACAGGCCTGTGAATTTGGCCTCGTGACCGAACTCGCACAGGATGCGCAGGCGCGTGCGCTTGAGATCGCACAGGGGATCGCAAGCAAAAGCCCCTCGGCCATGCAAGCCGCCAAACGTCTGATCGAAACCGCGGAATGCAGCCATGACCGCGGGCATGTCCTCACGGAAGAAAGTCGGGAGCAGCGGGCCCTGATCGGCACCAAGGACCAGATGGAAAGCGTCATGGCGCAAATGCAGAAGCGCGCGCCAGTGTACGACTGACGACCGAAACGCCGCATTCCGGTCCCGTTTCCTTTGCCGAAAAATACTCAAAAATGACAAAGGCCCGCCAACAGGCGGGCCTTTTCAGATCATTGTGCGCATCGGAACCCGGGCGTCAGCCCAGCTCTGCAAGCCGCGCCAGCGCGGCCTTGAGCTTGGCCTCTTCCTCTTCGCGGGCGGCGAGGTTTTCCTGGGCTTCGGCCACCACGTCTTCCGGGGCGCTTGCCACGAATTTGGGGTTGTTCAACCGGCCACGCAGGCCGCCCAGTTCCTTGGCCAGTTTGCCCAGGGCTTTCTCCAGACGGGCTTTTTCCTCGGTGATGTCAATCACACCCTCAAGCGGCAGAGCAAATGTGCCCCCCGCGACCGAGATGGTGATCGCGCCCTTGGGCATCGGGCCCTCAGAGAGGCTGTCGAGGCGGGCCAGCTTCATGATCATGGCTTCGTTGTTGGCCCAGGCGGCTTTGCCGGCGTCGTCCAGATCCACCTGCACCACCGGGATTTTCAGCCCGGCGGGTACATGCACTTCGGCGCGCGAGGAGCGGATGGATTCGATCAGGTCGATCACCCAATTCATTTCCGCATCTGCTGCTGGATCGACCAGATCTTGGGAGAGATCCGGCCAGTCGGTCAGGGCCAGCAGACCGCGCCCCGGTTTCATGACGCCCCAGAGCTCTTCGGTGATGAAAGGCATGATCGGGTGCAGCATGATCAGCGCCTGATCCAGCACCCAGCCCATGGTCTGACGGGTTTCGGCCTTGGTGGCCTCGTCGCCATCGTAGAACAACGGTTTCGACAGCTCGACGTACCAGTCACAGAACTTGCCCCAGACAAAGGCATAGAGCGCATTGGCCGCGTCGTTGAAGCGATAATCGGCAAAGGCCGCGTCAACCTCTTTCAACACTTTCGCGGTTTCCCCGACGATCCACTTGTTCACCGTTGCGGTCGGCGTCGGCAGAACACCGGGTTCATAGCCTTCGAAGACCTCGTTCATCTCGGCAAAACGCGCGGCGTTCCAGATCTTGGTGGTGAAGTTGCGATAGCCCTTGATCCGGTCCACAGAAAGTTTCAGCACGCCGCCGATAGAGGCCATGGACGCATTGGTGAACCGCAGCGCGTCGGCGCCGTATTCATCGATGATTTCCAGCGGATCGATGACGTTGCCGGTGGTCTTGGACATCTTCTTGCCCTTCTCGTCGCGGACGAGCTGGTGCAGATAGACCGTGTGGAACGGCACTTCGTCGACCACAGCCAGTTGCATCATCATCATCCGGGCAACCCAGAAGAACAAAATGTCGAAACCGGTGACGAGCACATCGGTCGGGAAGTATTTCGACGTGCTTTCATCCCAGTTCGGCCAGCCCAGCGTCCCGATCGGCCAGAGCCCGGAGGAGAACCAAGTGTCAAGCACATCGGGATCGCGCCAAACCGGGTAGACCAGTTTGGTCGGGTCTTGGGTGACGTTGTAGTCCGCAAGGCTTTCGGCAAAGAGATCGATCCCGGCCTGCCGGTCCGCCACTTCGACGACGCGGGCATGGTTTAGCGGCGTCGGGATGTCGGCGATTTCGCCCAGAAACTTGTCCTGCACGGCGTCGAAATCGGCAGCGCAGTGATGGACCGTGCCCCGGTGCAGCATGCCGCCTTCGGTCAGAAGCCGGAACAGTTCTACCTCGTCGAGCGCGCCATCGCCTTCGTCATCTTTGAAGTTGGGCGCGGACAGGTCCAGCCCGTACCAGACCGGGATCTGGTGTCCCCACCAGAGCTGACGTGAAATGCACCAGGGTTCGATGTTCTCCAGCCAGTGGTAATAGGTCTTTTCACCGCTTTCCGGCATGATCTTGGTCTTGCCCGTGCGCACCGCATCCAGAGCCGGGCCGACGACCTTTTCGGCATCCACATACCATTGGTCGGTCAGCATGGGTTCGATCACGACTTTGGACCGGTCGCCAAAGGGTTGCATGATCGGCTTGTCTTCGACATAGGGCCGGGTCTGCGTGACTTCGGCTTCGTTGCCGTCGTCGTCCTCGACCTTGGTGGTGACCGTCGTCATCACCGCCAGACCTTCAGCATTGATCTCGTCGATCACCGTTTTGCGGGCTTCGAAACGATCCAGACCGCGCAGATGATCGGGCACGAGGTTGATCGTGTCGACTTCGGCTTCGGTGAAGGGTTTGCCCGCGAGGATTTCCGCCGCCAGAAGCGCGCTGTCTTCATAGGATAGTCCATCTTCGCGCATCGCACCCTTGGTGTCCATCAGCCGGTACATCGGCAGGTTGCCGCGCTTGGCGACCTGATAGTCGTTGAAGTCATGCGCCCCGGTGATTTTCACCGCACCCGAACCAAAGTTCATGTCCGGGTATTCGTCGGTGATGATCGGGATCAATCGGCGGTGCTCTTTCGGACCGACCGGGATTTCGCAGAGCTTGCCGACGATGGGAGCATAGCGTTCGTCATCGGGGTGCACGGCCACTGCGCCGTCGCCCAGCATGGTTTCGGGGCGGGTGGTGGCGATTGAAATATAATCGCGCTCTTCCGAGAAGGTGACATTGCCGTCTTCGTCCTTCTCGACATAGGTGTAGGTTTGGCCTCCCGCGAGCGGGTATTTGAAATGCCACATATGACCGGCGACTTCGATGTTCTCGACTTCCAGATCGGAGATTGCGGTTTCGAAATGCGGGTCCCAGTTCACCAGACGTTTGCCGCGATAGATCAGACCCTTGTCATACATGTCGACAAAGACCTTGATTACGGCGTCATGGAAGTTGGGGCTGTTTTCATGGCCGATGCGCGGATCGCCCGGTGCGCCCGCCATGGTGAAGGCGTTGCGCGACCAGTCGCAGGAAGAGCCAAGACGTTTGAGCTGGTTGATGATGGTGGCGCCGTATTTGCCCTTCCATTCCCAGACCTTCTCAATAAAGGCCTCGCGGCCCAGTTCGGCGCGCGACGGCTGCTGGGTTCTGGCCAGTTCCTTTTCCACCATCAACTGGGTGGCAATCCCGGCATGGTCCTGTCCCGGCTGCCAGAGCGTGTCAAAGCCGCGCATCCGGTGCCAGCGCACCAGAATGTCCTGAATGGTGTTGTTGAACGCATGCCCGACGTGCAGAGCGCCCGTCACATTGGGCGGCGGGATCATGATGGTGAAGGTCTCGTCGCGTTTCTTGTTCGCGCCCGCCCGGAATGCCCCGGCCTCTTCCCAGCTCGCGTAGATCCGCGCCTCTGCTTCGTTCGCGTCAAAAGTTTTGTCCATTACCATCTTATATACGCCCGGTCGCTTGTCTTTGGTCCCGCGATGTTTACCGCGCGGGGGACAGGAGTGAAAGGGCGAAAGGCAAGGTGGGCGAAACCGGATTAAATCGACCGGTCGAATTTGGTCGACAGGTGAATCAGGCTTTCCAGATCCTGCACCCCGGTGATCGCGTTGATCTGCTCAAGCGTCTGGTCGATCTCTTCGGTGGTTTCGCAGGCGATCTGGGCGATCAGGTCGATGCGCCCGGTCGAGGTGGCGACCATTTCGACCTCTGGCAGCAGCTTGAGCTTGCTCACCACCGCGGCAGAGGTGCGCGGTTCCACCTGTAAGAGCACCGTTGCCCGGATGCGTCTGGCCAGGGCGACATCCCCCAGTTTGATCGTGTACCCGGCGATTGTGCCGTTGGTTTCCATCTTTTCCAGCCGGGCCTGTACGGTGGACCGCGCCACTTTGAACCGCCGGGCCAGCCGTGACACGGAAGTCGACGAATCCGCCGCCAGTGCCATGAGAATTTTCTGATCGAGATCGTCCATATCGCCCCCTTTGAGCCTGCCGGGAAACCGTTTTCGCCGTTCTGTGCGCCATAAGTTGAGGTCAGGATTTGACCCCTTGATCAAGGGATGTAAATTTGACCGAATTTTTCGTTAAAATGACCGGAATTATGTATGATTTTACCCTTTTTATCGAACAATTCAACAAGCATATAGCGCTCATGATTTTCAGGATCACAGGGCGGTCGCCAACGCACAAGCTCATAGGCGGCGCGGTACCTGGCCTGGTTCGGATAACCGCGTAAGCGCAATCCCAACCGGACTTCCCCGGGCAAGATGTGGCTGCGCTCTGTTGGTAAAGGACATGACCAATGGGGCTCTCAAAAACCATCTGGGCAACGCCCAGCGAATACCTGCGCACCCATGCCCCGGAACACCCGGTGCTGTTTTTCTCTCCTGCGATCCTGCAAGCGACCGCCCGTCGTTTCATCAAAGGGTTTCCGGGGCTTGTCACCTATGCGGTGAAATCCAACCCGGATGAAGAAGTGCTGGCAAACCTCGTTGCTGCAGGCGTCAAAGGCTTTGATGTGGCTTCTCCGGTCGAGATGGACACCATTGCCCGCATCGCTCCGGGTGCCGCCATGCATTACAACAACCCGGTCCGCTCGCGCAGCGAGATCCTGCATGCCGTCAAAATGGGTGTGAGATCCTATTCCGTCGACAGCCATTCTGAGCTGGTGAAGCTGGGTCAACTGGTTCCCGCCGATGGGGTCGAGATTTCCGTGCGCTTCAAATTGCCGGTCGAGGGCGCTGCTTACAACTTTGGCGCCAAATTCGGGGCCACCGTTGATCAGGCTGCCGAACTACTTCTGCTGGCGTCGCAGCTGGGTTTTACGCCGTCGCTGACCTTCCACCCGGGCACCCAGTGCACCGATCCGCATGCGTGGGACAAATACATCCGTGCGGCAGCAGAGATCGCCCGCATGGCCGATGTCAAAATCGCGCGTCTCAACGTTGGTGGCGGCTTTCCGTCCCATCGTCTGAACGAAGTCGTGCCGCAGCTTGAGCCGACTTTCGATCTGATCGGTCGTGTCGCGCGTGAGGCCTTTGGCGATGACCTGCCGGCGCTGGTGTGTGAGCCGGGCCGTGGGCTGGTGGCAGAAAGCTACAGCCTTGTGACCCGCGTCAAAGCAATCCGCGACGACGCGCATGTGTTCCTGAACGACGGTGTCTATGGCGGTCTGTCCGAGCTGCACCTCATCGGTGTCATCGACCGTATCGGCGTGTTCGGTCCGCAGGGGATAAAGCGCGAAGGTGAGCCGGTCTATCGCACCGTCTTCGGCCCGACCTGTGACAGCCTCGACAAGCTGCCGTCAGAACTGGGGTTCCCGGCGACGATGGAAGAAGAAGACCACGTGATCTTCTACGGTCTCGGCGCATACTCGGTCGCCACGGCGACCAAGTTCAACGGTTTTGGCCAGATCACCGTGGAAACGGTGCAGCGCCATATCTGATCGTCGCGCCTGAGGTCACGCGCGCCGTTCGGGCCGAATGTCCCGGTCCGACAGTGCCGCCGTGGTTCAATGCTGTGACGCAAAGTCCCCTCCCTGTCAAAGGGAGGGGACTTTTCATTTTTTCGTGCTAACTCATGGGTATGGACCAGCACAAAGGCCTGTTCGGCCACCTGTCTCACCTGTTCAGATTCCGCCAGCGGGTGCGCACCTCCGGGGGGCACCATTCGCGCGGTCCGCTCACCCATGTGATCCTGATGGACGGCACGCTGTCCTCTCTTGAGGCGGGAATGGAGACCAACACGGGGCTGGCCTACAAACTCTGCGCCGAGGTCGCGCAGGAGGCCAATATGCTGGTACGCTATGAGGCCGGGATTCAGTGGAACAGCTGGCGTGACACGATGGATGTGATTGAGGGGCGCGGCATCAACAATCAGATCCGTCGCGTCTATGGGGCGTTGGCTTCGCGCTATCGTCCCGGCGATCGGATTTTCCTGTTCGGCTATTCGCGCGGGGCCTATGCGGTGCGCTCGCTGGCGGGGTTGATCGATAAGATGGGTCTGCTGCGCTCCGAAGAGGCGACCGAACGCAACGTGCGCACGGCCTATCGTCACTACCAGACCTTGCCAGAGCATTCCGCAGCGCGGCGGTTCAAGGCGACCTATTGCCATGCGGAAACGCCGATTGCGTTTCTTGGGGTCTGGGACACGGTGGCGGCGCTGGGGCTGCATATGCCTGTGGTCTGGCGCTATTCCTCGGTGTTCCATGAATTTCACGACCTTTGGCCTGCGCCTTGCGTGGCCGCCGCCTATCACGCGCTGGCCCATGACGAACGGCGCACGGCCTATGCTCCGGTCATGTTTGAAACCAATCCCAACGTTCCCGGCCAGCGTCTGCAACAGATGTGGTTTCGGGGCACGCATGGCGATGTCGGCGGGCAGGTGGCGGGCTATAGCCCGGATCGCAAACTGTCGAATGCCGCGTTGGTCTGGATCCTCGACAAGGCCGAGGCGGCGGGGCTGGAGCTGCCCAAAGGCTGGCGGATGCGCTATCTGGCTGACCCGCATGGGGCGTCCATCGGAATGAACAGCGGGTGGGGCAAGTTCTTTCTGTTGCGCTCCGATCGCGTGGTGGGGGCTGATACATCAGAGATCCTGCACCCCTCCGTGACGATGGACGAGGCTGCCGTCAGGCGGCGGTGACGCCCAGATTGGCACAGACCGCCTTGGTCAGCGTCGGACGGTTCAGCGTGTAAAAATGCAGGTCTTCCACCCCTTCCGCGATCAGGGAGTCGCACAGGCCGGTGCACAGATCGATGGCCAGGCTTTGGTGATCGTCCGAGGTGTCGAAAGCCGCGCCGTAGCGGTCGGGCAGGGGCGTGCCGCAGGTGGCGGCGAATTTCTGTACGCCCTTCCAACTGGTGATCGGCAGAATGCCGGGGATGATCTGGCCGGAGATCCCCGCCTTGGCGCAGCGATCGCGGAAGCGAAAGAAGGTATCTGGATCGAAAAAGAACTGGGTGATCGCTGAATCCGCGCCCGCTTCGAATTTCTGTTTCAGCCATGTAATGTCGGAGGTGTCGTCGAGCGCATCGGGATGCGGGTCTGGATAGGCGCCGACACGGATCTTGAAATCCCCGGTCTCTTTCAGTGCGGCGATCAGTTCTGCGGAATGGGCGAAGCCGCCGGACGCCGGGGTGAATTTGCCCTCGCCCTTGGGCGGATCGCCCCGCAGGGCCACGATTTCGGAGACGCCTGCGGCCTTGTAGCTTTGGGCGATGGCGAGGGTTTCCTCGCGGGTGGCATTCACGCAAGTCAGATGTGCGGCGACATTCCAGCCGTATTTCCGGTGCAGCAAAGCGACCGCATCATGGGTCAGCTCACGGGTGGTGCCCCCCGCGCCATAGGTCACAGACACGAACTCCGGCGACATATCGCCCAGAACCTGCAGCGTCTCAAAGAGACTGAAACAGGCCTCCATGTTCTTGGGCGGGAAAAATTCGAATGAGATTTTCGGGGCCGAAGCGTTGGGGGCCTGGGTCATGCGGATGTCCTCGTCAGATTGGCGGCCCTTGTTTCACAGGGCACCATGTGAGACAAATTCATAATTCTCAAGATCAACATGAGCGCCTTTCACAATGCATCTCGAATTCCGTCATCTGCGCACGATCAAGGCGATCCACGAAGAAGGCGGGCTGGCGCGCGCTGCCGACCGTTTGAACATCACCCAATCGGCCCTGTCGCATCAGGTCAAGGGGCTCGAAGATCAGGCCGGTGTGGAGCTTTTCGTGCGCCGCTCCAAACCGCTGAAACTGTCGGCGGCGGGCATGAAGCTGCTGGGCCTGGCCGAAGATGTTCTGCCCAAGGTCGAAGCGCTGGAGGCGGAGTTTCGCGGCATCGAAGACGGCACGGTCGGACGGCTTCACATCGCCATGGAATGCCATGCCTGTTTTGACTGGCTGTTTCCGGTCCTGCATCTGTTTCGCAAGGCCTGGCCGGAGGTGGATGTCGATATTCGCCAGCGTCTGGCCTTCGGCGCGCTTCCGGCGTTGCAACGTGAGGAAATCGATCTGGTGATTTCCTCCGACCCCGAGGACCTGCCGGGGGTGCAGTTCATTCCGCTGTTTGATTACGCGCCGATGTGCGTCATGGCCGCGAGCAATCCGCTGGCGCAAAAGGCTTTTGTCGAGGCCGGGGACTTCCGCGATCAGACCCTGATCACCTATCCGATGGACCGGGCGCGGCTGGACGTCTTCAAAACGCTTTTGACCCCGGCGGGAGTCGCGCCGGCTTCGGTGCGGCAGGTGGAACTGACCGATGTAATCCTGATGCTGGTGTCCGCCGGGCGCGGGGTGGCGGTTTTGCCCAACTGGGTGATGCGCGACATTCGCGACAATCCCGACTATGCGCTCAGACCTTTGACGGCGCAGGGCGTGACGCGCCGCATGTATGCCGCCGTGCGCAGCGAGGATGCGACCAAGCCCTATATGGCGCATGTCTTGCGCATCGCCAAAACCGAGGCGGTGAAGCTGCAACGCGGCTGACGTCGCGCGCCGTCGGATGGTTTTTGCAAAACTTTCCCGCGGACCCTTGGCAGGGCGGGCTTGGCGGCGTATACGCCCGGTTTGAACATCTTCTCTTCGGAGCCCGGACCCATGCAAGGCAGTGCCAATCTTAACGTCATGATCAAGGCCGCGCGCAGCGCTGGTCGTTCTTTGGTGAAAGACTTCCGCGAAGTCGAAAACCTGCAGGTGTCGTCGAAAGGCGCGGGCGATTTCGTGTCGCGCGCCGACATTCGCGCCGAAGAGATCATCCGCGACATGCTGATGGAAGCCCGCCCGACCTACGGCTGGCTCGGTGAGGAAAGCAAACCCGTCGAGGGCAAGGACCCGACCCGTCGCTGGATCGTCGATCCGCTCGATGGCACGACGAACTACCTGCACGGGCTGCCGCATTGGGCGATTTCCATCGCGCTGGAACATAAGGGTGAAATCGTCTCCGGCGTTGTTTTCGATCCGGCCAAGAGCGAATTGTTCTGGGCGGAAAAGGGCAATGGGGCTTGGATGAACGACACGCGTATTCGGGTGTCTGATCGTTCCAAAATGATCGAATCCATCTTTGCGACAGGCCTGCCGTTCGGCGGGCGTGCCGATCTGCCGGAAACCTTGCGCGATCTGGCGCGGCTTTTGCCCGCCACTGCCGGGGTGCGTCGCTGGGGCGCGGCGGCTCTGGATCTCGCTTATGTCGCGGCGGGACGCTATGAGGGCTTCTGGGAACGCCGGTTGAACGCCTGGGACATGGCGGCGGGGATGCTGATCGTCAAAGAGGCCGGTGGCTTGGTCGAACCGATCCACCCCGAAGGCAATGCTCTGGAAGACGGTGAAATCATCTGCGGCAACGAGGCGCTGTTTGATCGCTTTACCACGGTGATCCGGTCTGCCTGACACCGGAGCGGCTTCCAAACACATGTGTATCGCTGGAAATGGGCCGCCACGTGCGGCCCTATTTGCGTTTGCGGCGCACCACGGGGACCGGCGTGTGGATCACGCGGTAGTTGGTCTGACGATGTGGCGGGCGGCCTGCGGTGCGCGCCCAGAAACGGCTGCCACCGCGGCGTCGCCACAGCGGATAGGTCAGGACCAGCCCCGCCAGAAATCCGCCGACATGAGCCAGATAGGCGACACCGGCGCCACCGGTTGATCCCAGTTCGCCAAGCAGTTGCAGTAGGAACCACAGCCCCAGAATGATCCAGGCGGGCAGGGGGATCACCTTGAAAAAGATGATGAAAATGAACAAGACATCGACACGGGCGCGCGGGAATAGCAGCATGTAACCACCCAGAACCCCGGCGATTGCGCCTGAGGCACCGACCATGGGCACTCGGGAGCCGGGATCTGCGATATACTGTGCGAATGCGGCGGCCATGCCGCATGCCAGATAGAACATCAGGAACCGAAAGGGTCCCATTTCGTCTTCCATATTGTCGCCGAAAATCCACAGAAACAGCATATTGCCTGCGATATGCATCAGCCCGCCATGCATGAACATGGCGCTGAACACCGTGTCATAGCCCTGACCGGCAGAGATGCGCGCGGGAATGAAGGCCCAATTGGCAAAGACAGAAGCCAGCGCCCGGTCGTCGCCGAAGCTGGGCAGCATGGCCAGAAAGACCGCAAGGTTCACCGCAATGAGCCCATAGGTTACCAGCGCGGGACGTCGGGACGGATTATGATCGCGTAAGGGAAACATGCGGATCACATTGGCGCGTGGGGGGCGAAGGTCAAGCTCCAAGCACAGCGGTTTGAACTTTTGTGGTAAGAGGCGGTGCTGGGGCGGCTGTCCCAACGTCGCATGGCCTTTACACGACCCTCGTGATCGCTATTGTCGCGTCACCCCATGAGGGCCCGCGTGGTGGAATGGTAGACACACGAGACTTAAAATCTCCTGGCCAGATATGGCCGTGCCGGTTCGAGTCCGGCCGCGGGTACCAGCTTCTGACAGCATAATTCCGACAGCCTCCGTTCCATTTCGCAGTCACAGTATGAAAAAACGCCCCGGCTTTGGCGGAGCGTTTTTTCATGGCGGTTGGTTCGTGTGGGCAGGGCAGCTTAGTCGCGGGTGCCCGCAAAGCGTTCCTGCCATTCTTCACGCTGCTCGTCGGTGATCTTGGCAAAGAGGTTTTCCGGAACGCTAAAGCTGTGACCCGGCTGCAGGGCGGCCAGCGACTCTGTGACGTTTTCGGGCCAATCGAGACTGTCGAGCGCGAGCGCAGTTTGCAGTTTGCCCGCCGTGTCCGGGATAAACGGCGCTGAGAGACGGGCATACAGCCCGATGAGGTTTAGACCGAGCCGGACCTGCGCCGCAGCCTGTTCCGGGTCTTCCTTGAAGGTTGCCCAAGGCGCTGCCGATTGCAGGTATTCGTTGCCCGCCACCCAGATGGCGCGCAGGGCCGTGGCCCCTTTACGCACGTCGATGGCATCCATATGGCTCTGATATTCTGCAACTTTCGCCGTCAGATCAGCCATAAGTGCCTCTTCCTGTGCACCATAGCTGCCACCTTCGGGCACGGATTCGGAGAATTTGGAACGGCAGAATTTGGTGATGCGCGAGACGAAATTGCCCAGCACATCGGCCAGATCCTTGTTCACTGAAGACTGGAAGTTTTCCCAAGTGAACTCGCTGTCCGAGCTTTCCGGCGCGTGGCTCAGGAGCCACCAGCGCCAGTAATCGGCGGGCAGAATGGACAGCGCCTGATCCATGAACACGCCACGCCCGCGCGAGGTCGAGAACTGACCGCCATCGTAGTTGAGATAGTTGAACGATTTGATGTAATCGACCATCTTCCAAGGCTCTTGCGACCCCAGCATGGTCACCGGGAAAGACAGCGTGTGAAACGGCACGTTGTCCTTGCCCATGAACTGGACATAACGCACGTCATCGGCACCTTTGTCGGTGCGCCACCAGCGCTCCCACTCGGCATCACTTTTGCCTTGGGCGTCGGTCCATTCGTTGGCGCAGGCGATATATTCGATCGGTGCGTCGAACCAGACGTAGAACACCTTGCCTTCCATGCCCGGCCATGGGGTGTCGCCCTTTTGCACCGGCACGCCCCAGGACAGGTCACGGGTGATGCCGCGGTCCTGCAGCCCGTCGCCGTCGTTCAGCCATTTCCTGGCGATTGAGGTGGTGAGGATCGGCCAGTCGGCCTTGCTGTCGATCCAGTCGTTCAGCGCATCGCGCATTTTCGACTGGCGCAGGTACAGGTGTTTGGTGCTGCGCTGCTCCAGATCGGTGGCGCCGGAAATCGTCGAATGCGGGTTGATCAGATCAGTCGGATCCAGCTGTTTGGTGCAATTGTCGCATTGGTCGCCGCGCGCACTGTCGTAGCCACAGTTGGGGCAGGTGCCCTCGATGTAGCGGTCTGGCAGGAAGCGCCCGTCGGTTTCGGAATAGACCTGGGTTTCCTCGACCTCTTCAATCAGGCCTTGGTCGGCGAGCACCTCTGCGAAATGCTGGGTCAACTTGCGGTTCTGGTCCGAGGACGAACGCCCGAAATGATCGAAGGACAGCCGGAACCCACGCGCGATCTCGGCTTGGACCTCATGCATCTCGGTGCAATATTCGGCCACCGGTTTGCCAGCCTTCTGGGCGGCGATTTCGGCGGGTGTGCCGTGTTCGTCGGTGGCGCAGAGGAACAGAACCTCATCGCCGCGGGCGCGCCGATACCTGGCGTAGAGATCCGCGGGGAGCTGTGAGCCGACAAGGTTGCCGAGGTGCTTGATGCCATTGATATAGGGCAGGGCAGAGGTGATGAGCGTGCGTGCCATGTGCGTCGTCCGGTCCGTCCGTTGCAAAATCTTGCGATCTCTCTATCGCGACCGCGCGCAAAGAACCAGAGGGCAGCCTGCGGCGGAGGTGATTTCGTTGCGCCTCGGGGGCGATATGGCGATCCGTCTGCGCAGGCGTCGGGATCTGGCGGCAGAAAAAGACGCGCGGGTTGGCCGCGCGTCAGGTGGTCCACAAGGGACAGGGAGGATGGGAGAAACGGTTATTTCGCCGTGTAGCCGGAATCGACCAGATGATAGGAACCGCTCACGAAGCTGGCCTGATCCGACAGAAGGTAAGTGACCAGCGAAGCGACTTCCTCGGGGCGGCCCAGACGATTGGTGACATGTTGGCTTTCCAGATAGGTCAGCGTGTCGTCATCCAGGGCTTCTTTGACCAGAGGCGTTTCGATGAAGCCCGGGCCGACGGCATTGACGCGGATGTTGTCTGCGGCCAGTTCAAGGGCGGCGGATTTGGTCAGCCCGACCACCCCGTGTTTGGCGGCGACATAGGCAGAAGAATTGGCGATCCCGACAGAGCCGAGAATGGAGGCGATATTGACGATGGCCCCGCCACCGGAGGCTTTCATGGCCGGGGCGCCGTAGTGTACGCCAAGGAACACACCGATCAGGTTGATGTCGATGACCTTGCGCCAGTTGGCAATGGACACATCGGTCACGCTTGCGACATCGCCGCCGATGCCTGCGTTGTTGACCAGCAGATGCAGTCCGCCGGTTTCCTTGGTGGCGAACGCCACCATGGCTTTGACGTCTTCGTCTTTTGAAACATCTCCGGCAAAGGCCAGAGCCTTGCCGCCTGCGGCCACAATTTCATCGGCCTTCTTCTGGGCGGCGACCTGTTTCAGATCCGCGATCACGACCGTGGCGCCGGAGGCGGCCAGTTCGTCTGCGATGGCAGCCCCGATGCCCGAGGCGGCGCCGGTGACGATGGCGGTTTTGTTGTCGAAACGAATATCCATGAAGAATGCTCCTTACTGATGTCTGAACTGATCGTCCGCCCGGGTTGTCGGGCCGGAGTAATCGTTCTGAAAAAGACCTAAGATTGCTCTGAGAGAATGTAAGTTTGCAAATCTGCATCCGCTCTCTGCACAGATGCACCTTGCTCTCAGACGCTGCATAGGCAGGGTGTCAGGGAAAATGAGCCTTGCTTTCGGTCGGGCTCACAATAGGTTGAACGCACAGATATGCAGGAGCGGTTCGCGATGAAAATGCGGAAAATCGGGAAGAGTGATCTTTTGGTGTCCGAGATCTGTCTGGGGTCGATGACCTGGGGCAGCCAAAACACGCTGGAAGAGGGGCACGCCCAGATCGACCGGGCCAAAGAGGTTGGTATCAATTTCATTGATACGGCTGAAATGTACCCGGTGAACCCGGTGCGCAAGGAAACCGCCGGGGACACCGAAAGCATCATCGGCGCCTATCTGGAGGCGCGTGGCGGGCGTGAAGACTGGATCATCGCGTCCAAAATCGCGGGCTCGGGCAACATCAACGAAGAGGGCATTTTGGCCTCGAACCTTGAGGCGCGTCTGGATGAAAGCCTGAAACGGCTGAAGACCGATTACGTCGATCTCTATCAGTTTCACTGGCCGAACCGCGGCTCTTATGCGTTTCGTCAGAACTGGCACTTTGATCCCTCGAAGCAGCCGTCGAAAGCTGAAATCGAGGACAACATGCGCGGCGTTCTTGAGGAGATGGCGCGGTTGCAGCAGGCGGGCAAGGTGCGTGAATTCGGCACTTCGAACGAAAGCGCCTGGGGCATGGCCCAGTGGCTGCGTCTCGCCGAGGAAATGGGCGCGCCGCGCATGCAGTCGATCCAGAACGAATACTCGTTGATGTGCCGTCTTTATGACACGGATCTGGCCGAGCTGGCGGTGCATGAAGAGATCACGCTTCTGGCCTATTCGCCCTTGGCGGTTGGCATGTTGACTGGCAAATACAATGGCGGTCAGGTGGTGCCCAAAGGCTCGCGTCTGGATCTGAATGGCAATCTGGGCGGTCGCGTTTCTGACCGCGCCTGGCTGGCGGTCGATGCCTATGTCGAGATCGCGCAGAAACACGATCTTGATCCGACGACCATGGCGGTGGCCTGGACCCTGACACGGCCCTTCGATGTGATGCCGATCATCGGCGCGACATCGGTGGAGCAGCTTGAAAAGTCGCTCGCGGCAGAGGATCTTGTGCTCAGTGATGCGGTCATCAAGGACCTCGAAGCGGCCCACAAGGCCCATCCGATGCCTTATTGAGCCCGCTCTGGGCTCTCGACGAAAAGGAAACATGCATGCGCCTCTCCGTGTTTTTGATGGCTGGTGCCCTGCTTTTGGCAGGGTGTCAGTCGGATCAGGGCGACACTGCGCCGGACTATGGTCTGGCGGGCTACGATCCGGGCGCGGTCGAGGCGCAACGCAGAGCATGTGAGGCCAAAGGCGGGGAGTTTCGTGCCGCGGGTATGGCGGGGCTGATGACCTGTTTCACAACGCCGCCCGACGCCGGGAAATCCTGCCGCAAATCCAGCGATTGCAGTTCGAACACCTGTCTGGCGCGTTCGGGGACCTGTGCGCCGATCTCGCCTCTGTTCGGCTGCAACGATCTTTTGGACGCCGAAGGGCGCAGGGGGACGCTATGCGTGGATTGATCGCGGCGCTGTCGCTGATGGCGCTCAGTGGCTGTTTGACCTCTGGCGCCCCGACCGTGAGCGGAACGCGCGATGCGAGCGTGGCCATGTCGTCGATTGCTACTTTGGACCCGATGAAGTTTTCCGGTCGCTGGTATGAGGTCGAAGCCTTTGTGCCCGATGGGGCGTCCTGTGTCCTTGGCGCGATCACCTTCACCGTGCAAAAGAGCGGCGACCTGATGGTCACCGAAGGCCCCTGTGCCGACGGCGCTCCGCGTCAGGGGCTGGCGCGCCGGATCGGGCCGGGCAGATACGCTTTTGCCGGGGACGAACTTTGGGTGCTCTGGGTGGATGCGGAATATCATGTGGCGGTGATCGGCTCCCCCTCGGGACCCGCACATGTGCTGTCGCGCGAGATGTCGCTTCCCGCGGACCGGCAGCAGGCAGTCCATGGCATCCTGTCCTGGAATGGCTATGATATCAGTCGTTTGCGTCCGGCGCGGCGGCGCTGAGCCGGGTAGAGCTGACCGTAACGTGACCGTCACGACACTTGATGTACTGCAAAACAATTTTTGACTAGGCGGTTTGATCAAAGCCACCTATAGCCCCTGATATGAAACAAGAGCGCACATATCTCGAGCACGCGAAGCAAATTCTTTTGCTGGGTCTGCCGCTGGCCGGCTCTCAGATCGCACAATTCGCGGTTCATATGACCGATGTCATCATGATGGGCTGGTATGGTCTGGATGAACTTGCCGCGCTTGTTCTGGCCTCGGGATTCTGGTTTCTGCTGTTCATTTTTCTGGCGGGTTTTGCCTTTGCCGTGATGCCTCTGGTGGCCACAGCCTCGGGGCAGGGGGACACCACCACGGTGCGCCGCGCCACGCGCATGGCGATCTGGCTGTCGGTCATTGCTGCGGTCGTGATCTATCCGATCTTCGGGTTTTCCGCGCGCGTGCTTGAGACGCTGGGCCAGCAACCGCATATTGCCGCCATGGCGCGCCCCTTTCTGGTCATTGCCGGGATCGAGATGGTGCCAGCGCTGATTGTGGCGGTCTTTCGGTCCTATTTCTCGGCGCTCGAGCGCACCCGCGTCGTTCTGGTCGCCGTGGTCGGGGCCGTCGCTGTCAATGCGCTGCTCAACTACATGTTGATCTTTGGCAATTTTGGCATGCCGGAGCTGGGCGTGGTGGGTGCTGCCATTGCCTCGCTCATTGTCAATCTGCTGATGGTGGCGGTGTTGGCGATCTACGCCCAGATCGCGACACCGGAAAACGACCTGTTCCGCAATCCGTTCAAACCCGATTGGGCGATGTTTCGCACCGTGTTTCGCATGGGGGTGCCGATCGGGCTGACTTCGGTCACAGAGGTGGGCATGTTCAACGCGGCAGCGCTGATGATGGGCTGGATCGGCACCGCCTCGCTGGCGGCGCATGGCATCGCGATGCAGCTCACCTCACTGGCGTTCATGACCCAGATCGGCCTGTCTCAGGCCGGAACGATCCGGGTTGGCAATGCGCTGGGGCGCCGCGATGAGGCAGACCTGCGCAAAGGGGCCAAGGTTGTCGTCTTCCTGTCGCTTCTGATGGCGACCCTGTCGACCGTCTTTTTTCTGCTGTTCCCGGATCTTCTGGTCGGGCTGTTCATTGCGCCCGACGAACCCGCCCGTCAGGAGGTTCTGGCCATTGGTGGGGTGCTTGTCGCCTTTGCGGCGCTGATGCAGTTTTCCGACGGCGGGCAGGTGGTTGCCATTTCCCTGCTGCGCGGCTTGCATGACACTGCTGTGCCGATGTGGTTTGCCGGGCTGAGCTATTGGGGCATCGGTCTGCCGGCCAGCTATCTCTGTGCCTTTATCCTCGACTTCGGTGCGGGCGGCATCTGGATGGGCTTTATCATCGGGCTGACCATTGCCTGGGCGCTGATGAGCCATCGTTTCTGGGTACTGAAGTCCCGCATTGCCAAGGTCGTCTGATAAGGCTGCGCCCTTGGGTCGGGCGGCGGGCTTAGTCTTTTGAGCGGGCTTTCAAAAGACGTTCGGATTTCTTGCGCACCAGCACCTGACGCAGATCGTGCATGGCCATTAGCAATTGGTCCGTGACGGCCTCCAGCTGATCCTCCGAGGCGCGGGACTGCGCCCAATGGGCGGTCAGGTTGAGATGATCCACGGTGCGCAGAATGTCGTCGATGTCCCGGTCTGCCAAGGTCGCACGGCGGGCCTCCATCCACTCGGTGATGGCCGTCATGTCCTCGGCGCTTAGCTCGCGCCCGCCATGGGGTTTGATTTCGCCGTTCTTGATGTTCACCACCGCGATTTGATCCATTTCGATGCGTTGCTGGCGGTTTTCCGTGTCCAGACGAAACACAAAGGCACCGTTCTCACGGACGCGAAAATAATAGTCGGGCAAATCGAGGCTCATGCAGGGGTCCAATCGTTGTGGCAGGCGTCCGCGGCGGGGCGGACGCCCTGAAGTGTCTGGCCATCGCTCAGATCAGCGTGGCGCAGAAGTCCTGAATGCGGGTGCAGGCGTCTTTCAGCGCTGCATCCGAGGTGGCATAGGAGACCCGGAAATTGGGTGACAGGCCAAAGGCTGCCCCAAAGACCACGGCGACGCCTTTTTCTTCGAGCAGGGCGGTCGCGAAGGTTTCATCCGAGTCGATCTTGACCCCGCCGGCAGAGGTCTTGCCAAGGCAACCGGAAATGTCGGGATAGACATAGAAGGCGCCTTCCGGCGTCGGGCAGGTGATGCCCTCTGCAGCGTTGAGCATCTCCACCACCATGTTGCGCCGGCGTACAAAGACTTCATTGTTGCTGTCGATGAAATCCTGCGGGCCATTCAGGGCCTCCACAGCGGCATATTGCGAGATCGAACAGGGGTTGGAGGTCGACTGCGACTGGACCTTGCGCATTGCGGCAATCAGTTCAACTGGGCCTGCCGCATAGCCGATGCGCCAGCCGGTCATGGCATAGGCCTTGGACACGCCGTTCACGGTCAGCGTGCGTTCATACAGACCCGGCTCGATCTCGGCCGGGGTACAGAATTCGAACCCGTCGAAAGCGAGGTGTTCATACATGTCGTCTGACATCACCCAGACATGCGGGTGCTTCATCAGCACGTCGGTCAGCGCCTTGAGCTCCTCTTTCGAATAGCCCGCGCCCGTCGGGTTCGATGGGGAGTTGAAGATGAACCATTTCGTTTTGGGCGTGATTGCGGCTTCTAGCTGATCTGCCGTAATCTTGAAGGCATTTTCCAGCTTGCCCTCGATGGCGACCGGCGTGCCGCCTGCAAGCATCACCATGTCCGGATAAGACACCCAGTAAGGCGCCGGGATGATCACCTCATCGCCGGGATTGAGCGTTGCGGTCAGCGCATTGAACAGCACCTGTTTGCCGCCACCTGACACCGACACCTGCGCCGGGGTATACTCCAGATTGTTGTCGCGTTTGAGCTTGGCGCAGATCGCTTCTTTCAGCTCCGGTAACCCGTCGACCGCTGTGTATTTCGTCTTGCCGTCCTCAATGGCACGAATGCCCGCCGCCTTGATGTTCGCGGGCGTGTCGAAATCGGGTTCGCCCGCACCTAAGCCGATGACGTCCTTTCCAGCGGCCTTGAGTTCGCGCGCCTTGTTGGAGACGGCAATGGTGGGGGACGGTTTTACGCGGGACAGGGTATCAGACAGGAAGGCCATGGGAATGCATCCAATTCGGTTTGTATCGCGTCAGTGATAACGCCAAATCCGGTCTCAGGCCAAGACACGCTCTTGCGATATTGCGTCGGGAGGTGCAAAAAGCCCCAAGTAACGGGAGATCACCATGACCGCATCATTCGAGGAACCCCTCGACATCCGGCGCAAGCGTTTGAAAATCCGCGCATGGCGGCGCGGGATCAAGGAAATGGATCTGCTGATCGGGGGCTATGCCGATGCCCATCTGGCCGAGATGGACAAGGCCCAGCTGGATGAGTTCGAGCAGCTGATGGATGAGCACGATCAGGACCTGCTGTCCTATGCCACAGGATTGAAGCCCGTGCCCGAACATCTCAGGGCGATGCTGGAGCGGCTGATTGCCGATGCCGATCACGCGTCCTGGGGCGTGAAAGGCTGACAGCTTTGCGCTAGGCGCGCTATCTTTCCTGTAATTAACGGAATTTTGGGGTTTTGCAGTGACTCTGGCACGAACCATTCGTGCGAAGAGGCAGACAGATGACCACAGCCTTCACAGGATCCGGCGACGCGCTTTTCATGTCTCAATACCTTGAGGCGCTGGCCTTTGTCGAACGTCTGCACCGACTGTTGCTGGATGTGATCAAGGATGAATTCGAACGGCTTGGCATTCTTGAGGTGAATGCGGTTCAGGCGCTTTTGCTGTTCAATATCGGCGAAAATGAGGTCACGGCGGGTGAATTGCGCAGTCGTGGCTACTATCAGGGATCGAACGTGTCCTATAATCTTAAGAAGCTGGTGGATATGGGCTATATGCACCACCAACGCAGTGAGGCCGATCGGCGGTCGGTGCGTGTCAGCCTGACGGACAAAGGGTTGGAACTGCGCGGTGTCGTGGTCGACATGTTCCTGCGCCATTCGCACGGCATTCTGGCGCGACAGATCATTTCCTCGCAGGATCTGGAAGACGTGAACCGCTCTCTGTCCCGTGTTGAACGCTATTGGGGCGATCAAATCCGCTACATTTACTGATGCTGCATTGACGGGGTCGGATCTATCTTTGCAGGCCCTGCGCTGCGCCATTGATTTCAGACCATCCGATGGCGACCGTCTGAAGCTCTTTCAGCAGTTTTTGCGTCATGGCGCGTTCGTAATCGGCATAGCTGCGCGCTGGCTCCACAAAGGCGCCAAAGCCCTGGATCACAGCGCCCTGAAAATAGGTCGAAAGCTGTGCCAGCTCTTTGTCCACGGCCTTTGGCGGGGCGGTGTGCGATCCGGTCGACACGATCAGCCCATTGATTGTCACCTCGGCCAGCTCGGGCTGCAGGCGTACGCGTTCGGGGCGGGGACCCATGTTGGAACGGCCATCGGCGGAGATGTCGAGCGTGTGCCGCCAACAGGCCGGGCGCTGGGCCAAAAGCTGCCCGCCGTATTGCATGGCGGCCCCCATCGCTGTCCCCGGGGCATGGGGGATACGCGTTTGCGCACGCAAGGCCGCTTGCACATGCCGCACGTCTTGTGGGCTGCGCAGCGCGGTCCAAGCCACCAGATCACGTGGGGCGCTGTCTCCGGCCCATTCATAGACGGCCAGCCAGACAGGTGCGTCCTCCATCGCGAAAAGGGCGCGGGCCACATCCGGACTGCCAAGTGCCCGGGCAAGCCCGTTGATCTGCAACTGCCACTCTTCGGCATCGACTGAGCCTGATACATCCAAACCCAGCGCAAGCGCCTGACGACAGGGCTCTTCTGCCGTCATGGCCTGCGCTGCGGCTGCGGTGATACCCGCTGTTGCTGCGATCATGGCCAGAGACAACGGGGCCAGACACAGCGCGACCTGCCGCCGATGGGGGGCGGCGCGCCGCATCCCGCCCATCACCAATGTCCTGTGTTTTCCATCGAGGCCCAGGGCTCTGCCGGGGCGAGGCTGTCGCCTTTTTGCAAAAGCTCGATCGAGATGTTGTCGGGCGAACGGACAAAAGCCATATGCCCGTCGCGCGGCGGGCGGTTGATCGTCACGCCGTTGTCCATCAGCTTCTGGCACAGGGCGTAGATGTCTTCGACCTCATAGGCGAGATGCCCGAAATGACGGCTGTCTGCGGGCAGGTCATCGTCGCCGTCCCAATTGTAGGTCAGCTCCACCGGGCATTCCGGCTGGCCTTCGGGGGCCATGAAAATCAGCGAAAACCGGCCGCCTTCATTGTCGATGCGGCGGGTTTCCTTCAGCCCGAGCAGTTCGAAAAAGCCCATTGTTTTTTCCAGATCCTTGACCCGGACCATCGTGTGCAGATAGCGCATGCTGTCCTCCATTGTTCGCTTGGCGACAACTCTAGCGTCTTGGCGCAGGAAATCCATGCATCAGGCCCGTTCCGACTTGGCGATCCCCCTGTGCGTGGGTAATAGTGTCGTGAAGACATACCACCATATCTTGGGAGCGCAGCCGTGCAGCAATACCATGACCAGTTGAAAACCATCCTTGCGCAGGGGGTCGATACCACCGATCGCACCGGGACGGGCACACGGTCCTATTTCGGCTTGCAGGCGCGGTATCCGCTCTCTGACGGCTTTCCGCTGGTCACCACGAAAAAGCTCTATCTGCGTGCGATCATTCATGAACTTCTGTGGTTTCTGTCCGGCGACACCAACATTCGCTACCTTCAGGACAACAAGGTGACGATCTGGGACGAATGGGCCGATGAAAACGGCGATCTGGGGCCTGTTTATGGCGCGCAATGGCGCAAATGGCCGGGTGGGGCACGCGGCGCCATCGATCAGATCGAGACGCTGTTGCACAACATCCGCACCAGCCCTGATTCCCGGCGTCTGATTGTGTCGGCCTGGAACCCGGCAGAGGTCGATCACATGGCGCTGCCACCCTGTCACACGCTTTGGCAGGTGAAAATTCTGGGCGGCAAGCTGCATCTGCAGCTGTACCAGCGGTCGGCGGACATGTTTCTGGGGGTGCCGTTCAACATCGCTTCCTATTCGCTTTTGCTGATGATGCTGGCGCAGGTGACGGGCTATGAACCCGGTGATTTCATTCATTCCATCGGCGATGCGCATATCTATTCAAATCACATGGACCAGGTGGAACTACAGTTGTCGCGCAGCCCCAAGGCGCTGCCGCAGGTCAAGCTCAATCCGGATGTGACGTCGCTGTTCGATTTCAAATTCGAAGATTTCGAGGTCTGCGATTACGATCCGGACCCGGCCATCAAAGCCCCTGTGGCGGTGTGAGGGGGAGCCGGTTCATGATCACGCTGATCGCCGCCCGCGACCGCAACGGAGCCATTGGCAAGGGCAACACCATTCCCTGGGAAGCGCCGGAAGACATGCGATTTTTCATGCGCGAAACCATGGGTGGGGCCGTCATTATGGGGCGGCACACATGGGACAGTCTGCCCGATTTTGCAAAGCCTTTGAAAAATCGTCTGAACATTGTGGTGTCGTCGCAAGGCGTCGATCATGATCATGTCTTTGCCACAGTGGAGGAGGCGCTGGCGTTTGCCCGGGCCGAGGGGCGCGCGCGGATCTACGGCATGGGCGGATATCGCATCTACAAGGCAATGCTGCCGTTAGCGGATCGGCTGCTGATCACCGAGGTCGACACCGAAGTCGCAGAGGCCGACACATGGTTCCCGGCCTTTGAGGCGGCAGACTGGCGCGAAGTGTCCCGGATCGCCCTGCGCGCAGAGACCCCGGCCTGCGAAGCGGTGGAATGGCTGCGCTAAGGCAGAGCCTGCCGCGCTTATGCGCCCTCGTCGATTTCTGAAAGGATGAACGTCGCGATGGCTGCGCCCAATCTTTCATGTGCGGCGGCGTCGAAATGTACGCCGTCGATGTCAGAGGCGGCAATCACTGTATTCGCATCGAAGACTGCAATGTCACGGGCCTCGGCCTCGGCCCGCATGGCGTCCTGCACGGTATCCACCTTGGCGCCCACACCGGCATATGTCTGTTCAAGGCAGCCCGTTGCCGTGGGTTTCGGCGGCAGGATCAGGAGCGGTTCAAAGCCACCATGACGCATCTGCATTTCTTCTGAGAGGGCAACATCCAGATGAAAACCGCAGGCCTGGGCAATTTCCTCTGGCGTGGCCTCGAAATGCGCCTTGAGATCATTGGTGCCCAGCATGATGGTCATGGCGTCGATCGGACCGTGGCTTTCCAGCGCCATGAATAGCCCCAGACGCCCATCCATATGCGGTCCCATTTCCGGATCCGGCGCGGCAAAGGTGCGACCGGGCAGGCCTTCTTCGATCAGGTCCCAGCCCAGCCGTTCGGCCATGACCACAGGCCAACGCCGGCTCAGCCGGGGCAGCGGGGAGGGTCGTTCATGCATCGGCTGCGTGCCATGAGTGTTGCTGTCGCCAAAGGTCAGGATCGTCGGCATGGGGGGCTCCGGGCGGGTCGGTTTTGATACGGCAAACAAATTGCGGCCCCAGACCTAAGTCCGGGGCCGTGAAATCTCAACTGAATTGAAGCTCAGAGAGCTTGCAAATCAGACGCGGACGAACGTCCATCGCGTCCTTCACGAAGTTCGTAACCGATCTTCATGTTGTCGGCGAGGCCGGTCATCCCGGCGCGCTCCACAGCGGAAATATGGACGAAAACGTCCTTGCCGCCATCGTCGGGCGCGATAAAGCCGTAGCCTTTAGTCGTGTTGAACCATTTGACGGTGCCGGTCGGCATATCCGTGTCTCCTCTAGTTTCATCCGCCGCAACGTGCGACGGGCCGGTGCAGCCAGGTCTTCCATGTCTTCCAGCTGCCCCGTAGAAAGGAGCGGTCGTTCAGAAGTCAGCAGTCACATGGGAAATGTTTGAACGAAGTCGGAATAAAGGCAAGCGTCAAGTTTATGACACCCGCTGTAGGTTGCATTTTTGCGTAAAATGCCGCCATTTCGGCAAGGAAACGGAGCTCAGGAGGCCAAAATGACGCGAATCTACGGCTTGAAGACCTGCGATACCTGTCGCAAAGCGGTCAAGGCATTGGGGGCAGAGCTGCAGGATGTGCGGGAAAATCCCCTGTCGCGTGCCGATCTGGAACGGTTTCATGCCGCGTTCGGCGAGAAGATTCTCAACACCCGTTCGACCACATGGCGCGGGTTGGACGAGGCAGAGCGGGCGCGCCCCATGCTGGATCTGATCACAGAACATCCGGCATTGATGAAGCGCCCGGTGATCGAACGGGACGGGCAGTTGTATCTGGGCTGGGCGAAGGACGTGCAGATCGCGCTTCTTTAAGTGGCGGGCCGGTTTAATTGTCTGGCAGGGCTGCCTAGTTAAGGCAGGTAAGAGTTTGGAGGTAAGGTGATGCGCAATGCCGCGTTGGTATTGGGGCTCGTTGGCGGGCTGATTGGGATGGTGGTCGGGTTTTTCGGCTATGGCTATACCGAAGCGATCGACCACTGGGGCGAGGTCGAGGGGCTGTTTGAGCAGGTGGCCAATGTCGACCTGATCCGCTGGACAAGCTTTTTCGGCCCTCTTCTGGCGATTGCGGGCGGAGCCATGGCGCGGGTGCGCGCCCTGTGGGGCGGTCTGCTGATGCTGGCCGGGGGCGGGTTGCTCTATGCCGGCTATGGTTTCAACGTCTTTACCATGTTCCCCATCGGTTTTTGCCTGCTTGGGGGGATTTTGGCGATTGCGGCGGGCAAGCCCGATGAACCCAAGGCACATTTTGGTGCCGGTGGTCCGCAGTGAGCGGGCGCTGAGCGCAGGTTTTCCTATATCATAAACCCCAAAAGCAAACTGGCCGCTCCGTAAGGGACGGCCAGTTTTCGTTTGGCTCTGGCAAATACCGCGCCGCAACGTGTTTACTGCAGATCCGGCGGGCAGGCTTCAGCTTTCAGCTCGGCAACGACATCGTCAAGCGCGACCACGGCCGTTTTCTTTTCGCCAAGACGGCGCAGGGTGACGGTTTTTTCTTCGACCTCACGCGCACCCACGGCCAGAATGACCGGCACTTTGCCAAGGCTGTGTTCGCGGACCTTGTAGTTGATCTTTTCATTGCGAATGTCCGCCTCGGCGCGCACGCCGGCAGCTTTCAGCGCGGCGACCACCTCGTTGACGTAATCGTCCGCCTCGGACACGATCGAGGCAACGACCACCTGACGCGGAGCCAGCCAGAACGGCAGTTTGCCGGCCGAGTTCTCGATCAGGATGCCGATAAAACGTTCGAACGATCCGACAACCGCACGGTGCAGCATAATCGGGCGATGCTTGGCCCCATCCTGACCGATGTAATTGGCGTCCAGCCGTTCGGGCAGGTTCGGGTCCACCTGAAGCGTCCCGCATTGCCATTCGCGCCCAATGGCGTCGGTCAGCACGAATTCAAGTTTCGGCCCGTAGAACGCGCCTTCGCCTTCCTGGATCTCATAGTCATAGCCAGCCGCGCGACAGGCGTTGCCCAGAGATTCCTCTGAGTGATCCCAGCTTTCCTCAGACCCGATGCGTTTTTCGGGGCGGGTCGACAGTTTGATCGACCAGTCGTTGAATCCGAGATCGGCATAGATTTTTGCAAGGAATTCAATGAACTTCTTGGTTTCCGGTTCAATATGCTTTTCTTCGCAGAAGATATGCGCGTCGTCTTGGGTAAAGCCGCGCACCCGCATGATGCCATGCAGCGCGCCTGAGGGTTCATAGCGGTTGCAGGAGCCGAATTCGGCCATGCGCAGCGGCAGATCGCGGTAGGATTTGAGACCCTGATTGAACACCTGCACATGGCAGGGGCAGTTCATCGGCTTGAGCGCGTTGACCGTTTTTTCGCGCGCATGTTCTTCGTCGACTTCAACGATGAACATGTTTTCCTGATAATTGTCCCAGTGGCCGGAGGCTTCCCACAGCTTCCGGTTCACCACCTGCGGCGTGTTCACTTCGACATAGCCGTCGCGTTCCTGCTGGCGGCGCATGTAATCCTGCAGCGTAGTGTAGATTTTCCAGCCGTTCGGGTGCCAGAAGATTTGACCCGGCGCCTCTTCCTGCATGTGGAACAGGTCCATTTCGCGGCCCAGCTTACGGTGGTCGCGTTTGGCGGCCTCCTCCATCATGAGTTCCCAAGCTTTCAGATCCTTGCGGTTCTTGAAGGCCACGCCGTAGATGCGCTGCAACATCGGGCGAGAGCTGTCGCCCAGCCAATAGGCGCCTGCCACATGGGTCAGCTTGAAAGCGTCTGCGGGCAATTGTCCGGTGTGCTGCAGGTGCGGGCCGCGGCAAAGGTCCTGCCAGTCGCCGTGCCAGTACATGCGGATGTTTTCGCCCTCGGGAATGCGGTTGACCAGTTCCACTTTGAACGGTTCGCCGCGGTCTTCGTAGTATTTCAGGGCATCGGCACGCGACCAGACTTCGGTTTTCACCGCGTCACGGGCGTTGATGATGTCTTTCATACGCGCTTCGATGGCGCCGAGGTCTTCGGGAGAGAAGGGCTCTTCCCGGTCGAAATCATAGAACCAGCCGTTGTCACGCACCGGGCCGATGGTCACTTTTACGTCGGGCCAAAGCTCCTGCACCGCGCGGGCCATGACGTGGGCCAGATCGTGACGGATCAGCTCCAGCGCCGGACCATCGTCCTGCAGGGTGTGAATTGCGATGCTTGCGTCCTCTTCGATCGGCCACTGAAGGTCCCAGTGCTGACCGTTGACAGACGCGGAGATCGCTTTCTTTGCAAGGCTATTGGAAATGCTTGCGGCCACATCGGCGGGGGTCACGCCAGCGTTAAAGCTGCGCGAATTGCCATCGGGAAATGTGAGAGAAATCGGTGCCATGTCGGCTCTCCTCGTCGGTTTGGCGCCTACCAAGCGCCCGGTTGCGGGTATATGTGTGCGCTCTATGTCTTATGTCGTGCGGGTGAAGTCAATGTAAAAGGCGCCGCGCTTTGGGAGGAGGCGCCGGCGATGGATTGCCAAGCCCGTGCTGCGGCGCTAGCTCTAGGTGAAAAGGGAGCCTGATATGACCGATTTTCTTGAAACATCCGCCGGACGTCGCATCGCCTACAATCGTTTGGAGGGCGAGGGCACCGGGGTCGTGTTTCTGGGCGGGTTCATGTCCGACATGGACGGCACAAAGGCTGTTGCGCTGGAGCAATGGGCTGCCGCACAGGGCCGCCCGTATCTGCGCTTTGACTATTCCGGCCACGGTCAAAGTGGCGGGACCTTCGAAGAAGGCTGTATCGGGGAGTGGGCCGAAGATGCGCAGGCCGCGATTGAGGCCCTGACCGAAGGGCCGCAGGTGCTGGTTGGCTCCTCCATGGGGGGCTGGATTTCCCTGTTGATGTGCAAGCGACTGCACGCGCGTGTTGCGGGGCTTGTCACCATCGCCGCCGCGCCGGATTTTACCGAAGATGGCTTTTGGGCGGGCTTTGATGCAGTCCAGCAGGCAGAGCTTATGGAAAAAGGCGTTGTCATGCTGCCCTCCGGGTATGATCAGCCCTATCCGATCACCAAAAAGCTGATCGAAGATGGACGGGCGCAGCTTGTCATGCGCTCTGCACTGGCGCTGCCGTTTCCGGTGCGGTTCCTGCAGGGCACCGAGGACAGCTCTGTCTCCGTGGACACTGCCAACGCGCTTTTGGCCCATGCGCAGGGCGATGATATTCGCCTGACCCTTGTGAAGGGGGCAGATCATTCCTTTTCGACGCCGGATTGCCTGAAGACCATCGAGGCGGCTATCTTTGATGTGCTGGCACGGGTCTGAGCGGGCGATAGCAGCAGGGATGCAACCGGTGGAAAGGTGCGGTAGATGACGGAAAGCCTTGTTCTGATCCCCGGGTTTTTGGCGGATGCGCGCGTCTTTACCGATCAGATTACCGATCTGAGCCGGTCACATGCTGTCATGGCCGCGCCGCTGCAGGGCGACACCCTCACGGATATGGCCGATGCCATCCTTGCTGTTGCACCCCCGAAATTCGCTCTGGCTGGACATGATCTGGGGGCGGCGCTTGCGGCGGAAATCCTGCGGCGCGCACCGGGGAGGGTCGGCCGTTTGGCCCTGATATGCGGCAGTGCGCAGCCCGAGCCACCGAATATGGCGGCGGCCCGCGAGCCGCGCATGATCAAGGCCAAAACCGGGCGGTTCGGGGAGATTCTGCTGGAAGAGCTGCCGTCGACGGCTCTGGCCGAGTCGCCTTATCGCAATGCCATTCGCGACCATTGGGTCGATATGGCGATGGAGGCGGGGCCGGACATTTATCTGGCACAGTCGCGGATCATGCAGCGGCGACCCGATCAGCAAAATGTCCTGCGCCGGGCGCGCATTCCGACCCTGGTGATCGGCGGCGAGGCGGATACGATTTGCCCGCCGCGCAGACAGGAATTTATCGCCCAGCTGATGCCGCGTGCAGAGCTTCTGGTAATCAAACGGGCCGGGCATTTGCCCATGCTGGAGGCGCCTCAAACCGTGTCGCGGGCCCTGCGCGCCTGGCTTGAGGCCGACGCGCCCTATGTGCTGCGCTAGGGTGTACGCTCGGCGCTGGCAGCCGTAACGTCAGCTTGCCTTGGCGGTCTTGCGGCTCTTGCTGTCGGTATCTTTGCCGGCAACGACGCGGGGGCCGGAATTGGCATCGATGAAATCCAGCACGAGTGGCCGGATGTTGTTGCGCCAGCTTCTGCCCGCAAAAATCCCGTAATGGCCCGCACCGGGTTCCAGATGAGAGGCTTTCTTACTGTCCGGCAGACCGGTGCAAAGATCAAGTGCCGCAACGCATTGGCCGGGGGCGGAGATGTCGTCCTTTTCGCCTTCGACGGTTTTCACCGCGACATCGGTGATTTTGCCGATGTCGACCTTTTTGCCCGCAACGGTAAAGCGGTTCTGGGCGATCTCCAGCCCTTTGAAGATCCGTTCCACGGTCGACAGGTAGAATTCTGCCGTCATATCCATCACGGCCAGATATTCGTCGTAGAACTTATTGTGCTTGTCGTGTTCTGAGGCTTCGCCCTTGGCGACGCGCTGGATCTGGTTGGAAAAGGCGTCGGCGTGGTTTTCCGCGTTCATCGCGATGAAGGATGAGAGCTGGAGCAGCCCCGGATAGACCTTGCGTCCGACGCCTTTGTATTTGTAGCCGACCCGCTGGATCATCGCATGTTCCAACTGGCCCATGGTGACACGATTGCCGAAATCCGTGACCTCGGTCGGGGTTGCATCCGGATCGATCGGACCGCCGATCAGTGTCAGCGACCGCGGCTGTGCCTTGGGGTCTTCCTCGGCGAGATAGGCGGTGGCGGCCAGCGTCAGCGGGGCCGGTTGGCAAACGGCGATCACATGGGTGTTGGGGCCCAGATGCTTCATGAATTCGACGAGGTAGAGGGTGTAATCCTCGACATCGAATTTGCCTTCGGAGACGGGAATGTCGCGGGCGTTGTGCCAGTCGGTGACATAGAGTTCGCAATCGGGCAGAAGCGACACCACGGTCGAGCGCAAGAGCGTCGCGTAATGGCCCGACATCGGGGCCACCAGCAGGATCTTGCGTGCCATTTCCGGACGGCCCTGAACCTTGAAATGGATCAGGTCGCCAAAGGCCTTGGAGATTTCAACATCCACATCGACCAGATGGTCGCGGCCGTCTTCGCCCACGACAGAGCCAATGCCCCAGTCCGGTTTCGTCACCATGCGTGAAAACGACCGCTCGGTGACCTCGCCCCAGGCAGCGAGCCACTGGAACATTGGATTGGGCAGCATTGCCGTCGCCGGATAGGAGCCAAGCGCCTGCGCCGTCGCGCCGAGCCACTGGTTGGTGGTCCGGATCGTTTCCATCATGTCGTAGGTCGCCATATAGCGCATGCGTTCTCTCCCTGGTCGGGGTCTGGCACAAAGTGTCTCGGGCGGCTTTAGAGCGCCTTCCCACAGGCCCAGTCTATCGTTATCGTATTCATATAGTCTTACAGCATTAGCAAATGCTGCAAGTGCAAAATGATGGGAGGTGGCGAAATGGGCCGGGAGACCAGCGTCAAAACAGGGAAATCCGCGGCGGAACGGACACCGGATTTCGAAAAATTGAACGCGAATGTGACCAAGATCGAGGCCTTGTCCCAGCGACTCGCCGCGGCTCTGGCGCAGAAAAAACCTGTGCCGCAGGCGCTTCAGGGGCCGGGGCAGGAGCTGTTTGTCAAAGCCGCAGCCGCTTACATGGCCGAGATGGTGAACAATCCGGCCCGGATCATCGAGCATCAGGTTGGCTACTGGGGCAAGACGCTGAAACACTATGTCGAGGCGCAACAGAAGCTGGTGCAGGGCGATCTGGCGCCGCCAGAGGATGAGACCCCAAGTGATCGTCGTTTCGCCAACCCGGTTTGGTCCACCAACCCCTATTTCAGCTTTCTCAAACAGCAATACATGTTGAATGCCGAAGCCATGGAAACGGCGGTCGGCGATCTGGAGACGCTCGGCGAACATGACCGCACACGGGTCGATTACTTCACCCGCCAGATGATCGACATGCTGGCACCGACCAATTTTCTGGCGACCAATCCCGATGCGTTGCAGCAGGCCATCGACACCGATGGCGAAAGCCTTGTGCAGGGGTTGGAAAACCTTGTGCACGATCTTGAAGAGCACCATGGCGAGATGATCGTCAACCTTGCCGACAAAGAGGCGTTTCGGCTGGGAGAAAATATTGCCACGACCGAAGGGGCCGTGGTGTTTCGCAACCGGATGTTCGAGCTGGTCCAATATGCACCGCGCAGCGAGCAGGTACACAAAACGCCCCTGCTGATTTTCCCGCCCTGGATCAATAAATTCTACATTCTGGATCTGCAGGCGCAGAATTCACTGATCCGCTGGATCGTGGAGCAGGGCTATACCGTTTTCGTGGTGTCCTGGGTCAACCCGGATGAAAGCTATGCCGATGTCGGGCTCGACGATTATGTCGAAGAGGGCTTTCTGACCGCGATTGAACAGGTCAAAGAGATCACCGCCGAAAAGAAAATCAACGTCATCGGCTATTGTATCGCCGGGACCACCCTGTCGATCACGCTGGCCTTGATGAAACAGCGCGGCGACACCTCGGTGAGATCGGCCACTTTCTTTACCACGCTCACCGATTTTTCCGATCCTGGCGAATTCGGTGTGTTTCTCGACAATGATTTCGTGGATGGGATTGAGGCCGAGGCCAAGCGCACTGGTTTGATGAAGTCGCTCTATATGAACCGCACGTTCTCTTATCTCCGGTCCAACGATCTGATCTATCAGCCGGCGATCCGCAGCTACATGATGGGTAAGGCGCCGCCAGCCTTTGACCTGCTCTATTGGAATGGCGATGCGACCAATCTGCCGGGGCGTATGGCGGTCGAATATCTGCGCGGTCTGTGTCAGGAAAACCGTCTGGCGACCACCGGGTTCGACATCTGTGGCACCACTGTGCACCTGTCTGAGGTCGATGTGCCGCTCTGTGCCATCGCCTGTGAAACCGATCATATCGCGGCTTGGCCCAGCTCTTATGCCGGGATCGGTCAGATGGGGGCGAAGAGCAAGACCTTCATCCTCTCCCAATCGGGTCATATCGCCGGGATCGTCAATCCGCCTTCGAAAAAGAAATACGGGCATTACACCAACAGCGATCTGACCCTGCCGTCACAGACCTGGAAAGATACGGCCCAGTTCCATGAGGGGTCCTGGTGGCCGCGTTGGGAAAAATGGCTCGCGCCGAAGTCTGGCAAGATGATCCCGGCGCGGGAGGTCGGTGATTCGCAGGGGCAGGTTTTGGGCAACGCTCCGGGCAGCTATGTTCGCATGGAAGCAACACCCTGATTAGCCATCGATTTTCACCATATGCTGCGCTGCAGCAAAAAAGGCCTTGATTTGCTGCAGCGCAGCATCCATATTGAGTACACGGATGCAGAGGCGTCAGGGCAGAGGTCGATCCTCCCCGGGACCTGTATCTGAAGCGGAGACCCGGTATGGGCCGCTTATGTTTCGACTTTGATACGGAGTATTAGATATGGCCAAGTCCGACGACTTCAGCAAGATGATGAAAGACATGATGGGCGCGTTTCCTTTCGACATGAGCGCGATGCAGGAAAGCTTCAAAACCCAGGCGTCCTTCGGCGAAAAACTGTCCAAAGTGGCGATTGAAGCTGCTGAGAAATCCACCGAGATTTCGTCCAAGTGGACCAAAGACACGCTCGCAAAAGTGTCCGACATGACCGTCGTGAAAGATGAGCCCACGGATTACACCAAGGCGATGACCGATTTCGCGTCTTCCCAGGCGGAGATGGCTGCTGAAAACATGGCCGCGTTTGCCGAGGTCGCCAAGAAAGTTCAGATGGAAACCATCGAACTGGTTATGGCCGCTGGCAAGGACATGGGCGAAGACGTGACGGCGGCTGCCAAAAAGGCCACCGACGATCTGACCAAAGCCGCGAAAAAAGCGACGGCGAAGTAAGGTGCAAGACCTTCGATCGCTGTTTCCAGCCTCCCAGGAAACAGCGATCCGCAAACGGGCCCCCTTGTGGGCCCGTTTTTTTGGGCAGACCGGCGTTCCCCTGATGCGGCGGAAATCTTTTGCTTTTGAAATGGCGCTCGCATAGGCTTGCTGCATTGCAAATAAGGGAGGGGAGCCCTGAGCTTTTAACATCGTATGGCTGCAGAAAAAAAAGACCCATTGCTGATCAAACGCTACGCGTCGCGCCGTCTCTACAACACGGAAACCTCCGACTATGTCACTTTGGAAGACATCGCGGGGTTCATCCGGGAAGGTCGCGATGTGCAGATTGTCGATCTTAAGTCCGGTGACGACCTGACCCGCCAGTATCTTCTTCAGATCATTGCAGAACATGAAAGCCGGGGCGAAAGCGTGCTGCCTTTGAATGTGCTGACCGATCTGGTACGCAGCTACACCACAGACATTCAATCCGTCGTGCCGCAATTCCTGCAGCAGAGCTTTGACATGCTGCGGCAGGGGCAGGAGCAGATGATGCAGAATTTAGGAGGCTCGCTGCCCGGCTTTGAAGCGATGCAGGCGCAGCAGGAAGCCTTTCTCAAGGCGATGACCGGCGGCATGGCCGGCAACTGGTCCGCCCCCGCGCCCGAGGAGGAAGGCAAGGAAGACCTTGGCGAGATCAAGAAGCAATTGGCAGAACTTCAGGAAAAGCTGTCAAAGCTTCAGTGAACTGAGAAAACAGACGAACAGACCCCGCCAGTCCGGCGGGGTTTTTCGTGACAGCGATCCCCGGGATGCCTAAGCAGGGGATGCGACACAGCACGGCAAAAGGGACGGCGGATGAGTGACAAGGTGGGGCGGCTGACGCTCTGGGGCGTTGAGGTCTTTCTGGCGGTGGCCGAGGAGGGCGCCGTGTCCACAGCCGCCAAGCGGTTGGGGGCTTCGCCTTCGGCTGTGTCGCAGCAGATTTCCAACCTCGAAGCCGCTCTGGGCACCGAGCTGGTGAACCGGCGCGAACGCCCCATGACCCTGACGCCAGCCGGGCGTGTGCTGCGGCGCCGAGCGCAAAGCATTCTGCTGGAAGCCGCCCGGGCGCGATCTGAAATTGCCGGTCTCGACCTGAGCCAGCTGGGGCAGTTGCGCCTTGGCATGGTCGAAGATTTTGAGGCCACGGTGACACCACTGTTGATTGCCAAAATGGCCGATACGCTGACGGATACGCGGTTCGAGCTGGAAACCGGGCCGTCGCACCGTCTGGTCGACCGTCTGGAGCACCGCGCGCTGGATGTGATCGTTGCCGCGGATCTGCATGCCGGGGCGGATTGGTCCGACAGCCACCCGCTGTTGCAGGATCCCTTCGTGGCGGTAGTGCCCAGAGGGCGCGAAGCGGCCCGGAAGGATCTGCCCTTCATTCAATACACCCGACGCCATGCGATGGGGCGCATGCTGGCCGAACATCTTGCCCTGCAGGGGCAGACGACGCCACACCGGTTCGAACTGGACAGCTACCGTGCGATCCTGGCGATGGTGGCCAATGGCAATGGCTGGACGATCCTGTCATCCCTTGGGATCTTCAACGCGGGCAGGTTTGCCGATGGGATTGATGTGATCCCTCTGCCGACAGCTCCGTTGGCGCGGCGTATTTCGTTGACCGTGCGGCGCGACGGGGTGCCGGAAATGGCCAGCGAGATCGTGGGTCATCTGCGCCCGTTGCTGCAGACCCATGTGGTCGCCCCGCTGGTTGCCAGGACGCCCTGGCTTGACGGTCATTTGACCGTGCTTTGATATCAGCACTGACATCGGGATCGGATATGAAAAAAAGGCCGCTCGTGCAGAGCGGCCTTGGTCTCTTTCGGTGCGGGCCCAGCGGTTATTCTGCGGCGGCCCGAACGCCTTTGACGTCTTCGGCCGCATGCAGCAGCGCCTCGGCGATGAAATCGCAATCCTCAAGGGACAGGCGCGCGGGCAGGCGGGTGTCGCAGGCCTTGGACAGCATTTCGCGGGTCAACGGCAGGTCGGGGGTGTCCCCTAGGAACTGCCAGTTCCAAAAAGCGCGGGCGTTGTCCGTGGACAGGCCAAAGACCTGAACCGAGACGCCGCGGGCCTTGGCCGCGCTTTGGAATTGCCGGGCTTCCTCTTGCGAGAAATTCACCAGATTGAATTGCAGGCTGTCAGGCGCGCGCACTTCCTTGTCGAGCTTGGCCGGCACGGTCAGAAAGGGCGAAGCCTCCAGCCGGGCGGCGACATGGTCGTGATTGCGGCGCCCGTCGGCGACGCGGCGCGGCACCTCCTGGATCTGCGGGCGCACCAGAACGGCGGACATGTTTGACAGCCGGGTGTTGTAGAGCGGTAATTGGTTCTGCCAACGATCGAAGGCCGCCACGAGCGCATTGTCGCGTTGCGGATTGTGCTTGGCCCAGTTGTGTTCATAGGCCCCGGACATGATCACGGCGCGGGCAAAGACTTCAGGATCATCGGTGATCATGATCCCTCCCTCTCCCGCGTTTAGCAGCTTGTAGGACTGGAAGGAGAAACAGCCGATCTTGCCGATGGTGCCGATGTTCCGCCCGTCCCAGACGGTGCCAAGGCTATGGGCCGCGTCTTCGATCAGCGGAATGCCTTTGGCATCGCAGGCCGCCTTGATCGCATCCATATCCGAGGTATGGCCGCGCATATGCGAAATCATCACCGCGTCGGCGTCTTCGATCTTGGCGTGGAAATCGTCGAGATTGATCCGGTAGTTGTCACCGCATTCGACCAAAACCGGTTTGCAGTCGGCATGAACGATGGCCGAAGGCACGGCGGCAAAGGTGAACGCCGGGATCAGGACCTTGGCGTCGCGGGGCAGGCCAAGGGCCTTGAGCGACAGAAACAGCGCGGCGGAACAAGAGGCCACGGCGAGCGCGTATTTCGCCCCCAGCATCGCGGCAAATTCCTGCTCCAGAAGGGTCACAGGCGCATTTTGGGGCGCGGTGTAGCGAAACAGATCCCCGGACAGAAGAAGCCGTTCGACCTCTTCGCGGGCGTCGGCGGGGATGGGTTCTGCGTCGTAGACATTGGGCCCGAGGGACATATCTGCACCTTTTCTTAAAAGAGTTTTCGGATTTATTGTATGTGTGTTCCGCGCAAAAATCTACTGCCGCCGGGGGGGCGCCAGCGGGATTTTGCAAAAAATTCATACGGGAAGCTTGGCGGAAACCGCTGTCAGCGTTGTGCTGGGGCGGGGACGTCCTGCGGTAAAGCGCAGGCGATCCCGCTCCGTCACATCACACGTTCAACAACAGGTGTTCTCTTTCCCAGGGGCTGATGACCTGCAGGAAGGCATCGTTTTCGGTGCGTTTCACCCGGGTGTAGGTGTGACAGAATTCGCGCCCCAGAACCTCCTGGATCTGGCTGGATCCCTCCAGAAGATCCAGCGCCGACGCCAGCGTACCGGGAATGCCATCGGCCGAGGCATAGGCGTCCCCGATATATTCTTCGCGCGGTTCGCGTCGTTCTATCAGTCCCAGATAGCCGCAGGCCAGCGAGGCGGCGATGGACAGATAAGGGTTCACATCCATGCCGGGCAGGCGGTTCTCGATCCGACGGGCCTCTGGGCCTGAAATCGGCACGCGCAGCCCGGTGGTGCGATTGTCGCGCCCCCATTCAAGATTGATGGGGGCGGCAAAGTCGCGCACATAGCGGCGGTAGCTGTTCACATAGGGTGCATGGATCGCGATGGTCGAGGCAAGGTGATTTTGCATCCCGGCAATGAAATGCAGAAATGCTTCGGATTCGGAGCCGTCGGGGTTGGAAAAAATGTTCTCGCCCGTGGTGATGTCCACCACTGAATGGTGGATATGCATCGCCGATCCCGGTTCGTCCTGAATGGGTTTCGCCATGAAAGTGGCATAGCAATTGTGACGCAGGGCGGCCTCGCGGATCAGCCGTTTGAAATAGAACATTTCGTCGGCCAGCTTGACCGGATCACCATGCCGCAGGTTCATTTCGATTTGCCCGGCGCCGCCTTCTTGCAGGATGCCATCGATTTCCAGCCCTTGTGCCTCGGCAAAGTCATAGATGTCGTCAATGATCGGGCCGTATTCGTCCACGGCGGACATGGAATAGGCCTGACGCTGCGCCGCCCGGCGTCCGGTGCGCCCGATTGGCGGTTCGACCGGCTGGTTGGGGTCGGTGTTCTGGGCGACCAGAAAGAACTCCATCTCAGGCGCCACGATCGGGGCCCAGCCCTGTTTGCGATACAGCTCGACCACGCGTTTGAGCACATTGCGCGGCGCAACCGGCATCAGAGATCCATCCTGCGTCAGGACATCGTGGATCACCTGAAGGGTGCAGTCTGCCGTCCAGGGGGCCGCCGTTGCGGTCTCGAAATCCGGCACCAGAACCATGTCGGGCTCCGTGAAAGGCGCGTCTTCGTCATCCACCCAATCGCCGTTGATCGACTGCAGGAAAATCGAATTTGGCAGGTAAAAGTGCTTCTGCTTGGCGAATTTCAGCGCTGGCATGGCCTTCCCGCGCGCGATCCCGGACAGGTCGGCGACGATACATTCGACCTCATCGAGTTTGCGCCCGTTCATGAAATCCAGCGCCGCATCGGGCAGCTTGTCGAGAAAATCCATCAGTTCAGGGCCTCCCGCCCGTCTTTGAGAAACGCTGCCATCAGTTTAGCGACACGCGCGTCATCCGTGGGCTTGGCCGTGTCGGCGGTGGCGGTGGCGATCATGTCGCGCGGATAGGTCGGATCGTCGCCCTTGGCCTTGAGGTAATCCACGATGATGGAGTTTGACAGCTCCGGATGCGGCTGCACTGTCAACACGCGATCGCCGTAGACAAGCGCGGCATTGGCGCAGAAATCATTCGCGCCGATGACCTCGGCATCCCGGGGCAGGCGGGTGACCTGATCCTGATGCCAAGCATTCAGGTGGATGTCTCCCAGCGGTGCGAGTTGATAGGCCTGCCGTCCGACAGCCCAACCGCCCTGGAACTTTTCGACAGTGCCACCGAGCGCCTGTGCGATGATCTGGTGCCCGAAACAGATGCCCAGCATGCGTTTGCCAGAGGCATAGATGTCTCGGATCAGCGCCTCAAGCGGGGGAATAAAGGGGTGATCTTCATAGGCGCCATGACGTGAGCCGGTCAGAAGCCAGGCGTCCGCCGCGTCGGGGCCAGTTGGAAAGTCCATGTCGACGACATTCCAGACCTCGAACTCAAAATCGTAGGGTGCCAGAAGCCGTTGAAACATTTGGTCGAAATCCCCGTGATTTGCCGCCACAGGGTCGGGCGTGTGTCCGCATTGCAGAATGCCGATTTTCATAGCTCACCAAGACATTTGGAACGTGCCGACGGTAGCCTGTCCGTGTCGCCCCCGCAAGAGGGCGCGCGGGGTGGGCGGCGCTGATCTGGTCAGACTGTGTCGAGGTAGAGCGCGACCTGCTCTTCCGGGGTCAGTTCTTCGGAATCGCGCAGTTCCTGGCGTTTGGTCAGGGTCAGATTGCGCACCAACTCTTCGGGGAAGATTCGCCGCATCAGCTTGGAGGCAGCAAAGGTGTCGATCGCGGTGCCCCAATCGCCCGGCATCTCCGGCAAGTTCTGGACATAGGCGTTGCCGGTGATCGGCGGCGGCGCTTTCATCTTGTCTTCCATGCCGATGAGTGCTGCACCAAGGATGGCGGCAATCATCAGGTGTGGATTGACGTCGCCGCCCGACACGCGGTGCTCGATCCGACGCGCCTTGCTGGACCCGCCGGGGACGCGCACGGCAGCGGTCCGGTTGTCATAGCCCCAACAGATGCGGGTGGGGGCATGGGAACCGGGCACAAGGCGATCGAAGCTGTTGCCATGGGGGGCAAACAGAAGGGTCGAATCCGGGATCGCGGACAGGCAGCCTGCGATGGCGTGGCGCATCATATCGGTGCCCGCGCTGGAACCGTCGTCAAAGATGTTTTCGCCCGCTTCGTTGAGCATGGAGAAATGGGTGTGCATGCCGTTTCCGGCATAGTCTTCATAGGGTTTCGCCATGAAGGAGGCGGCGAACCCATGTTTGCGCGCCAGCCCTTTGACCAGCAGTTTGAACAGCCAGGCGTCATCAGCGGCCTTCAACGCGTCGGGGCCATAGACCAGATTGATCTCGAATTGCCCCAGACCGGCCTCTGAAATGGCCGTGTCTGCCGGGATGTCCATGGCCTCACAGGCCTCGTAGAGGTCGGTGAAAAAGATATCAAAGGCATCGAGCGCGCGCAGGGCCAGTGTCTCGGCCCCCGGGCGGCGTTTGCCGGAGCGCGGCGAGCGCGGCACGCGCAATTGCCGGGAACTGTCGTCGATCAGGTAGAATTCGAGCTCCGTGGCCACGACCGGCGTCAAACCTTTGGCCTTGTAGCGTTCCAGCACGCGGGCCAATGCCTGACGCGGGTCGCCGTCGAAGGGGCGGCCGTCTTCCATAAACATCCACATCGGTAAAAGGGCCGTGGGCCCGCCTTCCAGCCAGGGCATCGGCGTGTAGCCGCGTTCGGTCGGCAGCAGCACCCCGTCCATATCCCCGCTTTCAAAGACCAGCGGGCTGTCTTCGATGTCTTCGCCCCAGATGTCGAGGTTCAGAACGGAAAGGGGAAAGCGTGTGCCTTCATGTTCGACCTTATCGGCGAAACGGGCTGACATGCGTTTGCCGCGGGCCTGGCCGTTGAGATCGGCGGCGGCCACGCGAATGGTTTTGACGTCGGGGTTGCGGGCCAGCCAGCTGTCCTGCGTAATCATCTGATCACCTGTGGGCGAAAGCGAATACGCGGCCGTTTGGCTTGCGGCAAGTGCCGGTTCAGCCGACGGTTCGCGATTCCGAAGAGGGTGATGATCACCAATGTGACCAGCACGAAATACCCTGCCAGAATGGGATAGGGCACGAAGGGGTTAAAGGTCTTGTCGGCGAAATAGGACGCGTAATAGAGCGCGTCGCCCTTTTGCTGCAGAGCCGGGAAGCCGGAGAAAAAGACCAGAGTCGTAGAATGAAAGATGAAAATCGCTTCATTCGTATAAGCGGGCCAGGCCAGGCGCAACAGCGTTGGCCAGATGATCCGGCGGAACCGTTTCCAGCCGGAAATGCCATAGGCATCGGCGGCTTCGACATCGCCTTTGGGGATCGACTGCAGCGCGCCATAGAAGATTTCCGCCGAATAGGCCGTGGTGTTGAACCACAGGACAATCGCCGCCCCAAACCAAGGGTCGGTCAGCGCGCCCAGTCCCGGAAGCTGCTGCTTGAGTGCAAGGAAGACGAAATAGGCAAAGAAGAACTGGATGAACAGCGGCGAGCCGCGGAAGACGAAGATGAACCATTCCGCCGGTTTGCGCAGGATCCATGTGTCACTGTTTTTGGCCATGGCCAGAGCGGTCGCCGAGAAAAAGCCCAAAAGCACGGCCAGAAGGCCGAAATAGATGTTCCACAGCATCCCCGAGCCGATCAGGGTGAACTGGTCACACAGGGTGATGTCGCTGCGGGGCAAGACGCGTTCGCCGATGCCGATCGAGCGCAGACCGTAATCTGCGATGGTCTGAAGACAGCTCATGCGGTGGCCCCCTTACGCAGGGCTTCGCCGCCGGTCGTGGCCTGACCATGGTTCAGTTTGCGGGTGATCCGCGCCAGCACGATTTCCGACAGTTTGGTGAACAGCAGATAGAACACGAGCAGCCCGAAGAAATACCAGATCCGCCAGTCGCCATGGGGATAGTCGGTGAAGCGTGCCGTCTTGGTGCCGCCCAGATCGCGGGCCCAATAGACGATGTCCTCGATCCCCAGCAGGAACAGCAGCGGCGTGGCCTTGATCAGCACCATCCACAGGTTCGACAGGCCGGGCAGGGCGTAGATCCACATCTGTGGCACAAGAATGCGCCAGAAGGTCTGGCGGTGTGTCATGCCATAGGCTTCGCCGGTTTCGATCTGCCCGTGGGGCACCGACCGCATGGCCCCGGCCAGCACGTTGCCAGCAAAGGCGCCAAAAACGATGGCAAAGGTCAGCACCGCCAGCGCAAAGCCGTAGATCTGGTGCACGGTTTCAGGGGCAGAATTGAGCGGCATTTTGGCTGCGGCACAGACGATAAAGTCGTTGCCCTGCCGGATCGGCTGATCCCAGTCTGAACATTTGACCTGATGGCGCAGCCATTCGATCCCCTGATCTAGGGCGATGACGAAGAACAGGAAAAAGGCAATGTCGGGCACGCCGCGCACGATCGCCATATAGCCTTGGGAGATCCAGCGCAGCGGCAGAAACTGCGTGCGGCTGCCCATCGCGGCGAAAAAGCCGAAGGCCAGCGCCAGAGGGGCAGTGACAAACAACAGGATGATCACCGTGCCAAAAGACGAATAGAACGCCAGATGTTTGCCCGTGGTCAGATAGCAGGAAAGCCATGTGAGCCCGGACAGCGTGTCAGGTTCTGCGCAATAGGAAAAAATGGGACACCTCGTCTGGCAGGCCCGGATTTCTCGGGGCGTCGACGGGACCGGTCGAAACCGGTCCCGCAGTTTGGCTCTTATTCAAAGACCGGGCTGTCTTCGCCCAGATACTCTTTGATCATCTCGTTAAGCGTGCCGTCTTCTTTCATCGCGGTGATCGCTTCGTCAAATTTGGCGCGCAGTTCCGGATCGGATTTGCGGAAAGCCGCGCCGATGCCAACGGAAAGCGCAATATCTTCGCCTGCCCAGACAACGTTCGGGTCTTCTTCGACGACCGGTACGAGGGTGTCTTTGTCGGCAAAGATCGCATCGGCTTCGCCTGACAGCATGGCGGCCAGCGAATCTTCAAAGCTCGGGAATTCCAGCAGGGTCGCACCGGTGTCGACAACATGTTGCGACTGGATGGTGGAGGCCTGCGCCGAGATCACACCGCCTTCAAGGTCCACGTCGGCAGACATGGCGGCATAGGCGGAATAGGACGGCGGCGTATAGTTTTCAGAGAAATCCACCTTTTCCGCGCGTTCTTCGGTGATCGACATGCCTGCGATGATCACGTCGTAGTTGCCGGACAGAAGGTTCGGAATGATGCTGTCCCAATCGTTGGTGACCCATTCGCAGTCCAGTTCGGCACGGGCACAGATTTCGTCGCCCAGGTGACGTTCGAAACCGTCCACTTCACCATCATCGTTGATGTAGTTGTACGGAGGGTAGGCGCCCTCGGTGCCCAGACGGACGGTTTCAGCTGAGGCAGCACCGGCCATCAGGGCCAGGGCAGCAGCGGAAAGAATAAGTTTGTTCATTGGTTAGTCTCCCGTTGGTAGCGCTTTGGTCAGGCCGGAACAGTCGCGCTCAGAAACTGTTGCAGGCGTTCGGATTTCGGTGACCCGAAAAGGTCGGAAGGCGGGCCCTCTTCTTCGATCAGGCCCTGATGCAGGAACACGACATGATCGGAAATATCGGCGGCCATGCGCATGTCGTGGGTCACGATCATCATCGTGCGCCCTTCTTCGGCCAGGGCCTTGATGACCTTGATCACCTCCTGTTCCAGCTCGGGATCGAGCGCGGAGGTGGGTTCGTCGAACAGCAGTGCCTTGGGTTCCATGCACAGCGCCCGCGCAATCGCGGCCCGTTGTTGCTGGCCCCCAGACATCTGCGCCGGATAGACATCGCATTTGTCCCCGATGCCAACCTTGTCGAGATAGGCGCGGGCACTTGCTTCGGCCTCTTTCCGGTCGCGGCCCAGCACGGTGATCGGGGCTTCCATGACATTTTCAAGCACGGTCATATGGGCCCAGAGGTTGAATTGCTGAAACACCATCGACAGGTTGGTGCGAATGCGCAGCACCTGTTTGCGGTCTGCCGGACGCCGGTGCAGGCCTTCGCCTTTCCAGCCGATCGGTTCGCCTTCGAACAGGATATCGCCGCGCTGACTGTCTTCCAGCAGATTGGCGCAGCGCAGCAGGGTGGATTTGCCCGATCCCGAAGAACCGATCAGCGACACGACATGCCCGCGCGGTGCGGTCATCGAAACGCCCTTTAGAACTTCAAGATCTCCGTAGGATTTGTGCAGATCACGGATTTCGATGACAGGCATTTCGGAATTTGAGTTTTTGGTCAACATCGCCAAGAGTTAGGTCGAAATCTTAGGCAGATGCAATAATGATTAGCAATATGCCGTTAGGTTCTGCCTGCAACTTGTGCAAATCATGCTGTGCCGCTCAGCCCTTGTGCGGGTTTCGCAATCCCCGCACCGCCATGTAGCGGATTTTTTCACATATCGCAAAGATTTGGTCAGGGGTAGCCGGTTGCGAAGGGCGCTATCCCAACAGTGATTCCTTTGCGCCGCACAGGCTCAGAGGCGAGCTTCCACCCGTTTGCGGGCCAGGGCGCTGTCGCGATCGTTTATGCCCAGAAGATTGGCCACAAGGCGCAGCAGGGCATCCTCTTCCTCATCGCGCACGCCATCGGCCAAAACGACCGACCAGAGGCCTTCGATCACGCTCTCGCGGTCCTCATAGGGCACGGCCTCCTTGATGGCCTTGGTGAAGCGCACGGTGTCGGGGGCTTCGGCCTCAAGCTGTTCGGCCTTGCGGCGCAGATCGACGGCCTCGAAAGGCGACAGCTCATAGCGCTGCTCCAGAACCTTTTCGATGCGCTGCACCTCTTGCGGGTCATAGCTGCCGTCAGAGCGGGCCACACGCACCAATAGGGAGGCAAGCGCCAGACGCGCATCCGTATCCTGCAGTTGCGGCGGGCTCGGTTGGAGCAGGGTTTTAAGAAGATCACCAAACATAGCGATGAATATAGGTGCCGCTGGGCGAAAGGAAAAGCCATTCGGACCGCTTTCCCACTCGCCTCGCGCGAACGTCATCGCCGCACGGGCATGCGCGACGATGAGACCTTAGTATTTGCGTGGCACATAGAGTTCCGGTGGCAGCACGGCGCGTTCATAGTCCTTGTTGTAGACCCGTTCGGGCAGATGCACTTCTTCGTGTTCGATCTCGTAATAGTCGAACTGCGACAGCAGGTGATCGATGCAGTTTAGCCGGGCGCGTTTTTTGTCGTTGCCTTCAACGATATACCACGGCGCTTCGGGGATATTGGTGCGGAAGAACGTGTCTTCCTTAGCCTTGGTGTAATCTTCCCAGCGGATGCGCGACTGCAGGTCCATCGGCGACAGTTTCCACTGTTTCATCGGGTCGTGAATACGCATGAGAAAGCGCATCTGCTGTTCTTCATCGGTGATCGAGAACCAGTATTTGATCACCTTGATGCCGGAGCGGACCAGCATGCGTTCGAATTCGGGAACGTCTTGGAAAAACTGTTCAACCTGGTCTTCATCGGCAAAGCCCATCACCCGTTCGACGCCCGAGCGGTTGTACCAGCTGCGGTCGAATAGCACCATTTCGCCCGCCGCGGGCAGATGCGGCACGTAGCGTTGGAAATACCACTGCGACTTTTCGCGATCCGACGGCGCGGGCAGGGCGACGACGCGCACCACACGCGGGTTCAGGCGCTGGGTGATCCGTTTGATCACGCCGCCTTTGCCCGCAGAATCGCGACCCTCGAACAACACGACCACTTTCTGGCCCGTGTGTTCGATCCAGTCGTGCAGCTTGATCAGCTCTGCCTGCAGGCGCAGAAGCTCCCGGAAATAGACCGAGCGTTCGAGCATGTCGGGATGCTCTTTCTGGTAAATTTTCTTGATTTCGCGCGACAGGATGGAATCTTCGAGTTCGATTTCCCATTCTTCGTCCAGCGTGTCGGCAAGTTCGGCCTCCAGCCAGTCCTGGGCATCTTTGTCAAAGCTCATCGTGTGGTATCCTTCCTGTCAATCTGCATCGGCGTCATGGGCGAGTCCGCGCCTGCTCTGCGGCTTTTAATCACGCATACATGACGATTTCTTAATGGCAATGCTCCGGGCCCGGCGGCGCCGGAAAAATCGGGGATTTGATGATTTGTACAGCGCTGCGCGGGGCCGCGCGATGGATCAAACGTCCAGCTCTTCGACGAATTTCGCGTTTTCCTGAATGTACTGGAACCGCAATTCCGGTTTTTTGCCCATCAAACGTTCCACCAGATCCGCGGTTTCGCCCGGCTCGTCCTCGTCGATGGTGACGCGGATCAGCTTGCGGGTGTTCGGGTCCATGGTGGTTTCTTTCAGGTCTTTGGCATCCATTTCGCCAAGGCCCTTGAAACGCTGCACGTCGATCTTGCCCTTGCCGCCCAGACCTTTTTCCAGCCAGTAATTCTTTTCGGTGTCGTCAGAGACATAGATATGCTTTGGCCCCTGCGTCAGGCGGTACAGAGGCGGGCAGGCCAGATAGAGATGCCCCTGATCGATGAGCGGCCGCATCTGCGTGTAGAAAAAGGTCATCAGCAGGGAGGCGATATGGGCCCCGTCGACATCCGCGTCGGTCATGATGATGATCTTGTCATAGCGCAGATCTTCGACATTGAACCGTGTGCCCATGCCGACGCCCAGCGCCTCGCAGAGATCGCTGATCTCCTGGTTCGAACTGAGCTTGTTGGAGGCTGCCCCAAGCACGTTGAGGATCTTGCCCTTCAGCGGCAGCAGGGCCTGTGTTTCGCGTTTGCGCGCGCCTTTGGCCGAGCCGCCCGCGCTGTCCCCCTCGACGATGAACAATTCGGTGTTCTCGCGGTTCTTGGCAGTGCAATCGGTCAGCTTGCCGGGCAGGCGCAGCTTTTTGGTGGCCGATTTGCGCTGGGTTTCCTTTTCCTGACGCCGACGCATCCGTTCTTCGGCGCGCAGCACCAGAAAATCGAGGATCGCCCCGGCGGATTTGGTGTCCGCCGCCAGCCAGTTGTCGAAATGGTCGCGCACAGAGTTTTCCACCAGACGCGCGGCTTCTGACGTGGCCAGCCGGTCCTTGGTTTGGCCGACGAATTCCGGGTCCGAGATGAAGCAGGACACCAGCGCACAGCCGCCGGTGATCAGGTCGTCGCGGGTGATGTCCTTGGCCTTGCGGTTGCCCACCAGTTCGCCGTAGGCCCGCACGCCCTTGAGGATCGCGGCCCAGAAACCTGTTTCATGGGTGCCGCCTTCGGGTGTGGGCACGGTGTTACAATAGGACTGGATGAATCCGTCCCGTGCGGGCGTCCAGTTGATCGCCCATTCCACCTTGCCCGGCACGCCAAAGCGGGGCTGAAACTCCACGGTTCCGGCAAAGGGGCGCTCGGCATAGGTCGAGGATTTGCCCAGCGTCTCGGTTAGGTAATCGGCCAGACCGCCGGGAAAGTGGAAACTCGCTTCTGTCGGGGTTTCGCCATCATCGATTTCGGATTTCCAGCGAATTTCCACGCCGGAAAACAGATAGGCCTTGGAACGGGCAAGCGTGAACATCCGCTTGGGTTTGAAGCGATGTTTGCCGAAAATCTCTTCGTCGGCATGGAACATCACCGAGGTGCCGCGCCGGTTGGGGGCTGCTCCGATCTTTTCGACCGGGCCTTCGGGGATGCCGCGCGAAAAGCGCTGTTCGAACAGCTCTTTGTTCTTGGCGACCTGCACCACCATGAGATCGGAGAGCGCGTTCACCACGGAGGAGCCGACACCATGCAGACCGCCGGAGGTCTGATAGGCCTTGCCAGAGAATTTGCCGCCCGCGTGCAGCGTGCACAGGATCACTTCAAGCGCGGATTTTCCGGGAAACTTGGGGTGTGGGTCGATCGGTATGCCGCGACCGTTGTCGGTGATTGTGACGGAATAATCGGCGTGCAGCGTCATTTCGATGCGGTTGGCGTGACCGGCCACGGCCTCGTCCATCGAGTTGTCGAGGATCTCGGCGACGAGGTGATGCAGGGCACGTTCATCGGTGCCGCCGATATACATGCCGGGCCGCTTACGCACGGGCTCCAGCCCTTCGAGAACCTCAATAGAGGAGGCGTCATAGGATTGGTTGGCACCGGCCAGCAGATCGTCGGACATGAAAGATTGCGCTCGATTCTTGTGATTGTGATTTGAGTAGAGATTAGACCATTGCAGGCGCAGTGGCGCAAGCGGCCCGTGCGCGGGGGCAAAAACCTTGCCTCAGATCAAGGATGGGTTCAGGTTTAAGTGTGACAGTCTCGTGACATGCACAGATCGGAGAAACGCCCATGACGACATCCGCCAATGCCCCGCAGGCAGCACAGGCCCCGTCCTCCACGCCCGAGGAGGCGCCACAGGCCCCGGTCGCCGCGACCAGCGCCAAGCATTTCCCCACCGTGACGCCGGACCGTATTCGCGAGGCGTTTGAAAGCGGCAAATACCCCTATCGCAAAAAGATGACCCGCCGCGAATATGAGGCCACCAAAGTGGCGTTGCAGGCGGAGTTGCTCAAGGCCCAGCTCTGGGCACAAAAAACCGGGGACAAGTTTGTGCTGCTGTTCGAAGGGCGCGACGCCGCAGGCAAGGGCGGCACCATCAAGCGTTTCATGGAACACCTCAACCCGCGCCACGCGCGCGTCGTGGCGCTGAACAAACCCAGCACCCGCGAGCGAGGCCAGTGGTTTTTCCAACGCTATGTCGAACATCTGCCGACCAGTGGCGAATTCGTGCTCTATGACCGCTCATGGTACAACCGCGCGGGCGTTGAGCGTGTCATGGGGTTTTGCACTCCGAACGAATACCTTGAATTCATGCGACAAACGCCGGAATTCGAACGGATGCTGACGCGCTCCGGCATTCGCCTGTTCAAATACTGGTTCTCGGTGACCCAGGCCGAGCAGCAGCGTCGGTTCAAGGCCCGTGAATCGGATCCGCTGAAACAATGGAAGCTCTCGCCCATCGATAAGGCGTCGCTCGACAAATGGAACGACTATACCGAGGCGAAGGAGGCAATGTTTTTCTACACCGATACAGCCGATGCGCCTTGGACCATCATCAAGTCGAACGACAAGAAGCGCGCCCGGATCGAATGCATGAAACATTTCCTCAGCGCAATTGAATATCCCGACAAGGATGAAAGCGTCATTGGTCATCCCGACCCGCTGATCGTGGGGCATGCCGGGCATGTAGTACATAAGGCGGATCATATTTTGGCAAGCTCGCTGCATCCGGATGCCCGCAAAGGGTGACGGGTCCATCAGGGCAGGGGCGGGAACGCCATATAAAAAGGGTGCGGCTTTCGCGCCCTTTTGGTGTTTTCTTGGCCTGACGAGCTTTCTCAGCCCAACGGCGGATCAGCCGTTCGCAGCGGCGAACTTGCTCATCAGATAGGGGCCGGAGGTCACGCTGTCGGTTGCTTCTCCGGCAAGAGGTTTAATTTCTGCATGCCAGTTGGGCTGATGGAAATAGGCGATCGACATCCGAGTTTTCGTCGCCCAGTCCGGCGGCGTCACCACACGGTGCAGCGTCGAGGTCCAGCGGCCCCCGGTCCACAGCGTCATCAGATCGCCGATGTTGATCACGAAGGCGCCGTCAATCGGGGGCACGCCACGCCATTCTTTTTCCGGGGTGAGGATTTCCAGCCCGCGTGAGCCGGGCTCCGGTAAGAGGATGGTCAGGGACCCATAGTCGGTATGCGCCCCGGCACGCAGCTGGTTTTTCTCGGGTGTCTTGTCCTGTGCGGGATAGTTGAGCGCGCGCATGCCTGAAATCGGCGTCGTGATCACCGGTGCAAAATGGTCCTGCGGCAACCCCAGTGCCACGGCAAAGACCTCCATGATCCGGGCGGCGAGGTTTTCCATCTCGGCATAGTAGCTGCGCCATGCGTCTTTGAAGCCCGGCAGATCGGGGAAGGGCGTCGGCGCGTAGCAAAAGGCCAGAGCGTCCGGATCGGTTTCCCCCGGCGGGATGGCGGCAGGTCCGCCGTTGAAGCTTTCCTTCAGATCTGGGGGGGTGTCTTCGCCACGCGATTTGGCCAGCGCTTCGGTGCCCGGGCCGAGATAGCCATAGGGGCCGCCCGGAGTCGGTGCGACCGAATGCTTGGCCTCGGGGGATTGGGCGAAAAAGGCGCGGGCCTCGCTCCAAAGCGCCTCAATCGTGTCGGTGGGCACGCCATGGCCGGTCACCGCCAGAAACCCGGTTTCCCGGCAGATGCGGTCAACTTCGGCACCAATTACAGCTTTTCCTTCGGCATCGGCTGCGGCGAAGGCGGAAAGATCCAGAAGCGGGAAATCGGGAACGTCAGGGGTGGTCATGGCAGGGTCCTTTCAAAGTCAGGCCAAGATTTCCTCTGCGTTCCGAACTGTCAATCACCCGCGTTTGCCGCGCGTGCACAGGGGTTTTGCAAGCGGCGTTTTGATGCATATTCGGGCAGAGTTCATGGGCGGTGGCTTTGGCTCTATGGATTTGGCGCTCTGGTCCTCCTGTTGTCTAAAGCGGTACGATAATCAGACAGCGGAGAGGCAACACTCAGAGCGTCTGTCCCTACCCGCTTGAAACTGCATGAAGGGAGACCCCGCGTGACAGATCCGATTGACATACGTCCTGCTGAGGCAGGGGAGTCTGCAGATGTGACTGCGCTCGTGCAGGAGGCCTTTGCGGTCTACACGCCTGAAATCGGCAAGCCACCGGCGCCTGCGCTTTATGATTATGCGGCGTTGATTGCGACAGGGCAGGTCTGTGTCGCCGCACGCGGTTCTGACATTTTGGGGGTGCTTTACACCTATGTGCAACAGGACGGCGGCGTGATGCTCGACGTTCTGGCTGTCGATGCGCGGGCTCGGGGGCTGGGGCTGGCGCGTCGTCTGACCCATGAGGCCGAAGCCCGTGCCCGTGCCCAGGGGGCGCAGGTCCTGCGCGTTTACACCAATGCCGTGATGGAGGGCCCTTTGCGGATGTATCCCAAGCTTGGGTTTCGCGAAACGCACCGCGCCGTCAGTGACGGCTACAGCCGGGTACACTTTGAAAAACCTCTGATGGTCTCTGCGCCGGACATGCCCCGGTAGCACACCTGGATAACCAGGCTGGTCAACAGGGCGGTGGTCAGCCATCTTCTGTGTGGAAGCCATGCATGCGCTTGGCCCATTGAAAGGCGACGATCACGCCCTTCAGGCGCGGCAGCAGATAAAGGGACAGTGCCACGGTGCCGGTGGCAAAGATCGCGATCAGCACCAGCGGGTCGGGCCGGAATTCAATGAAGGCCCAGCCGAGCAGAGGGGCCATGAGATGACCGACGATCAGAATGGTCAGGTAGGCCGGGCCATCGTCGGCGCGGTGGTGATGCAGCGCTTCCCCGCAGACCGGGCATTCGTCGCGCACCTTGAGATAGCCCTTGAGCATCGGTCCGCCGCCACACGCCGGGCAGCGCCGTTTCCACCCGCGCATCAGTGCCGGGCGCAATTCCCGCTCTCCATCCGCGGTCTCTTCATGACAGACGGAATGTGGCTTGGATGGCAGAGTTGCCTGTGACGTTTCATACATGTGCGTGCGCCTCTCGTGACTGGTACCGGGCGGTATTTTAAGCGCGACAGATTTATTGAGGAGCCGACCGATTGTCCTTGCGTCCCGATGTCGCGTGGCCCCCACCATATTGGCTTTTGGAGTTCATGCGAGACATTTTTCCGATGAACCGGCGACGGAAACCCGCAATCGCTCCGTTTTATACTTATCAGAGCGCGGCGCCGCGCCCACACAACGGCCCGTGCAGAGCACCACTTTGATATAAGGAATACATGTTATGAAACGTAAAGCACTTGTCTCCGCTGTCGCACTGATTGCCGTTTTGGGCGGCTCCGTTGCAGCCTTTGCTGCAGGGCAGGGCCAGCCTGGGCCGAAAGCAGGCATGGGAGCGCAGATGGGCGGCCAAATGGGGCAGCCCGGTGCCATGCGCATGATGGGCGATCGGGCGGGGATGCCCTTCGGTCCCGGTTTTGACTTTGCCACGGTCGATGCCGATGGTGACGGTGAGATCTCGCAGGACGAACTTGATGCTTTCAAAGCCGCGCGCTTTGCGGAAATCGATGCCGATGGCAATGGCACCGTGGATGCCGATGAGCTTTTCGTCCATCAGGAAGCTCAGCGTGTGCAGCGTCAGCAGGACCGCGCAGCGGCGATGATCGCGGCGCGTGACACCAATGGTGACGGCGTGTTGAGCGCAGAAGAACTGCAATCGCCTCCGAAAATGACGATGTTTGATCGTCTGGACCGCGACGGCAATGGCACGCTGAGCGAAGACGAACTGACGGCCCTTCGTCAGATGGGCCATATGCGTCAGGGGCAACGTCAGGGCATGATGCGTGGTGATCATGTGCGTGGCATGGGACAAGGCGATTGCCAGTTCCACGGTCAGCGCCAAGGTCAAGGTCGCGGCATGGGGCAAGGTCCCAACGCGGGGAACGGACCGATGAACGGTCAGCCGAAAGCGCCGCAAGGCTCTGCGCAATAACCGATGCAGATCTGCCGGGCGGGGTCTCCCTCGCCCGCGCAACGCGATGGACGAGTGAAATGGTATACGGTACGAATGGCCGGTGATGCAGATGCCCTTTGACGCCCTGAACGATGCTTCGGACGAAGCTTTGCTGGTTGCCTTTGGCAACGGTGATGCGGCATCGGCGCGTGCCTTGACCCTGCGGTTGACGCCAAGGGTTCTGGGCTATGCCAGCCGCCTTCTGAAGGATCACGCCGAGGCCGAGGACGTCGCGCAGGAGGCGATGTTGCGGCTGTGGAAGATCGCGCCGGACTGGCGTCAGGGCGAGGCCAAGGTGACCACATGGCTCTATCGGGTCGTGACCAACCTGTGCACCGATCGCTTGCGCAAAAAACGCGGATCAGCGCTGGATGAGATCGCGGAACCCGAAGACGACCGGCCATCGCAAGAGGCGGTGCTGATGCAGCGCCAGCGGATGGACGCGCTACAAGGCGCGCTGGACAGCCTGCCGGAGCGGCAAAAAGAGGCTGTGGTGTTGCGCCACATCGAAGGGTTGGGCAATCCTGAGATTGCCGAGGTTTTGGAGATCAGTGTCGAAGCGGTCGAAAGTCTGACTGCGCGCGGCAAGAGGGCGCTGGCAAAGGCATTGGCCGATCAGCGCGCAACATTGGGGTTCGAAGATGACGGATCATGACAAAAAACGCGATGCGGCGCCCGATGATCTGGCGCTTGAGGCGCTGTTTGCCGAGGCACGGGAGGCTGCGCCCATACCCTCTGGCGATCTGTTGGCGCGGATCATGGCCGATGCCGAAACGGAGCGGGCCGCGCGCTTTGGTGAGAAGCAGCCTCCGCAACCCGCCCCGTCGCGTCATCCGGTAATTGCGGCCATGGTGGCTGCATTGGGTGGCTGGCGCTCCGTGGCGGGTCTGGCAACGGCCGGGGTTGCGGGGCTGGCCATCGGATTGGGGGCCCCCGGCGCGGTGGCGACGCTGGCGACCTCCGGTGATCTGGCGGCCAGCAGCACTGTTGCGGACCTGGGCAGCTACGAATTGGATGATCTTGTGCCGAGCTTCTACACTCTGGCTGCGGAAGGATAAGGGATGAACACGACACAAAACGCACCTGCGAAAAAGACATCGCGGTTCCATTGGAGCCGTGTGGTTCTGGTGTTGTCGCTGGCGCTGAACCTGGCCGTGGTCGGCGTGGTGACCGGTGCGGTGTTGCGCTGGAATGACGGTAAGGACCGGGTCGAGATGATGCGGGGCGCCCGCGACTTCGGCTTCGGTCCCTTTGTCGGGGCTCTGTCCGAAGAGGACCGCCGCGCCCTCGGTCGGTCGTTCTTTCGCGAGGCAGGCGATCCGCGCGCAGCCCGCGCCGCAGTCGGGGCCACCTTTGAGGCCATGGTCGCCCAGTTGAAATCGGAAGATTTCGATGCCGCGACATTCGAAAGTCTCTTGCAACAACAGCAGAGCCAGTTCGCCGAGGCGCAGAAAATCGGGGCACGACTGGTTGCACAGCAGATTGGCCAGATGAGCGCCGAGGACCGCCAGGCATATGCCGAGCGTCTGGATGAAATGCTCAAACGCCCGCCGCATGGCCGGCATGGTCCTGAGGGCAGGGACCGCCCCGAGCACATGAAATCCGCAGACTGAGACAGAGCCGGTCGACAGGTTTCCAAGATCAAAGGCGCCGCGGCGCCTTTTTTCGTGAAAGCCTCAGGGAGGTGACCGGGGCTTATTGCCGGTTGCGTCTGTGCCCGAACTGCGGGAGTAAGGAGCGGTGAGCAGGGAGACGGCGGAATGCGACAAGAGGCAGCGGAACTCATCGCTTTGAAGGTGCTGGCGTGGTTGGCGGGAGACGAGGAAGTCTTTCCCGTCTTTCTGGGGGCATCCGGCATGGATGCGGCAGAGCTGAAAGCCCGCGCCGCAGAGCCCGAGGTTCTTGCGGCGGTTCTGGATTTCGTCACCATGGATGATGCCTGGGTGGAAAGCTGCGCCATGGCCACGGGGCTCGACCCCCACGATCCACTGCGTGCACGTCAGGCCTTGCCCGGCGGCGAAACTATCCACTGGACCTGAGGAACGCGTCATGCCGCATGCTCACCTGCCCCCCGAGGCGATCTTGTTCGACAAGGATGGCACGTTGATGGACTTTCAGGCCAGCTGGGCGCCTTGGGCCCATGCTGCCATCCTGAGACTCTGCGCGGCAGACCCGGACAAGACGGGTCCGGTGGCGGCGGCACTGGGTTTTGACATGGCTGCGGTGCAGTTCCTGCATGACAGCCCGGTTGTGGCCGGAGCGCCGGATGATATTCTGCGCCTGCTGCGGCCTTTTTTTCCACAAGAGAGCGACGCGGCTTTGCTGGCGGCGCTGGAGACCGAAGAGGCCAGCTTTGCTCCGGCGCCGGTGTCTGCGCTGCATCAGACTTGCGGTCAACTGCGCGCTGCGGGGCTGAAATTGGCCGTTGTGACCAATGATTTCGAAGCCTCAGGCCGGTTGCATTTGCAGCATATGCAGATCGCCGGGGCCTTTGAAGCGGTGGTGGGCTATGACAGCGGTTATGGGGCCAAACCCGCTCCCGGCCCCTGTCTGGGGGCGGCGGCGCTGTTGGGGGTACGTCCCGAGGCCTGTGTCATGGTCGGCGACAGTCTGCACGATCTGGACGCCGGGCGCGCGGCGGGCATGCGCACGGTCGGGGTTCTGACTGGCGTAGCCCGCGCCGAAGACCTGCGCCCCCATGCCGATGTGGTGCTCGACACCATTGCGACCTTGCCCGATTGGCTGGCACAGACCGGGGCCTGATTTCTTAACGATTGGTTATTCTGTTGGGCTTAAGCTGATTCTCATTTGCAGGATTTTGACGAGGCGCAGACAGATGCTGGGATTGGTCAATCGCGCGCTTCAGTGTTTCGTGCGCGATATTTATGGCGCAGACCGTTGGGCGTTGATCGCGCGTCAAGCCAACCTGCGCGACGCGGGGTTCGAGGCCCTGTTGGATTATCCCAATGACATCACGCTGCATGCGCTGGGACAGGCCGCGCGTCATCTGCGCAAGCCTCTGGAATGCCTTCTCGATGACGTCGGTCTCTATCTGGTGTCGCATCCCAATGTCGAAGCCTTGCGGCGGCTGCTGCGTTTCGGTGGCGAAGATTTCACAGAGTTTCTGTTTTCCCTGAATGAGTTGGAAGGCCGCGTCGGACTGGCATTGCCTCAGTTGCAAGTGCCGGTGCTGCGCGTCGAGGCCCGCGGCCCTGACCGGTTTCATATGTCCTGCCGCAGTGACCTGCCGGGATTTGGCTTTGTCCTGATGGGCATGACACGCGCGATGGCGGATGATTATGGAGTGCTGGCGATGCTGACGCATCGGGGCTGGTCGGACGCGCCGGTCGAAGAAATCACTATCACCGTTCTGGACAGAAATTTTTCCCAAGGGCGGCAGTTCGATCTGGCTGCACGGGGGCAGCCGGTCTGATGGGGCAGCACGAATTCGATAACCGCATGCTTGACGCGCTGATGCCCATGCATCTGATCTATGATCCAGACGGCGTCATCTGCAGTGTCGGGCGCACGTTGGACAAAATGCGGGGGGCCGAAACGCTCGTGGGGCATCGGATCGATGAGGTGTTCGAGATTCGCGACCATGGGCGCGGGCAGGGGACCGGGCCAGTGTCTGTGGCGACACGACTGTTTCTGACCTTTCGTCAGCCACCGTACACGGATCTCAAGGGGATGGCGGTGACGGTGCAAGATACGGATCTTTGCATTCTGAACCTGTCTTTCGGGATCTCCGTGGCGGAGGCGGTGCCGCAGTATGGGCTGAGCGCCGGAGATTTCGCCCACACGGATCTGACCATCGAATTGCTCTATGTGATCGAGGCCAAGGCCGCCGTTCTGGAAGAGGCCGAAGACCTGAACCGGCGTCTCAACGGCGAAAAGCGGCGCGCGGAAGAAGAGGCCGAGACGGATCCGCTGACCGGGTTGCACAATCGTCGGGCGATGGACCGCGTGCTGCAGCGGATGGCGCAGGATCAGTTGCACTTTTCTCTGATGCAGGTGGATCTGGATCATTTCAAAGCGGTGAACGACCGTCTGGGCCATGGCGCCGGGGATATGGTCCTGCGTCATGTGGCCGAGGTGTTCACCTCTGAAACCCGATCCGGCGACACTGCGGCCCGCATCGGCGGGGATGAGTTCATTCTCGTCTTTGACGGTCTGGCCGAAAAGGCGCGGTTGATCGAGATTGCCCGACGGCTGATCGCGAAAATAGAGCAGCCGCTGCCCTACGGCACCGAAACGTGTCGTGTTTCAGCCTCGATCGGGATCACGACAACGGCGTTCTACCCGACGCCGGATCCCGATGTGATGATTGCCGATGCCGATGTTGCGCTCTACCGGGCCAAGCAAGGCGGGCGCGGGCGCGCCTGTTTTCACGACCCTGTGGCGGCGATGCACGATGATCCAGCCGATGTCATGTCGGTCGCGGAGGTGACGGGCGACACGGGGTAAGGCGGCCATAGCTCTTATGGGGAGGGGGCTAGCCGAACGATCTAAACCCTTTAGACCCAAGAGCTAGGTTTCGCGGGAATTGAGTGAAGCCTAGAATTTTCCCACGGGAGCTTGTGTTCACGGTCAGCGCGGGAGGCGTTGCGTGGGGACAAGGCGATTTCAGAATGACAGACCCGGCCATGACAAAGGTCGCAGCCTGCGCTGCGGACTGACGCTGCCGCTTTGACTGTCGTTCTCCAAACGTGGGGAAAGAACATGTCTGTTTTACAAGAATTCACGCCAAAATTCGATCGGGTCCACAGTGTGCGTGGACGGACCATCGTGGTAGCGGGCGGCGCGGGGTTCATCGGCTCGAACCTGTGCCGCCGGTTGATCAATCAAGGCGATCGGGTGATCTGCATCGACAATCTGGACACGGGGCGGCGCAAGAACCTGGCCGCGCTCGAAGGTCATGGTCATTTCCGGTTTATCGAGCATGATATCGTGACGCCGTTTCAGATCGAAGGGCCGGTGGCACAGATCTACAATCTGGCCTGTCCGGCCTCGCCGCCCAAATATCAGCGCGACCCGATCCATACGTTTCAGACCTGCATAGCCGGGTCGATGAACCTGCTGGAGCTGGCGCGCGCCAAAGGGGCACGGATTTTGCAAAGCTCCACCTCCGAAGTCTACGGCGATCCGAACTGTCCGCTGCAGGCGGAAAGCTATCGCGGACGCGTCAACACGGTCGGTCCGCGTGCCTGCTATGATGAAGGCAAGCGGGCCGCGGAAACCCTGTTCTATGAAATGCATGCCCGTCACGGAGTGGATGTGCGCATCGCCCGTATTTTTAACACCTATGGCCCTGCGATGGATCCCGAAGACGGACGGGTTGTGTCGAATTTCCTGGTGCAGGCGCTGAAAGGGGAGCCACTGACGATCTATGGCGATGGCCAGCAGACCCGGTCATTCTGCTATGTCGGCGATCTGTTAAACGGTCTGATCGCGCTGATGGAGGCCGACCCCGAGCTGGTCAGCATCAACGACCCGGTCAATCTTGGAAATCCGGGCGAATTCACCATGCTGGAGCTGGCGGAGCTTGTGTTGCGCAGTGTCGGATCACGTAGCCCCATCGTGCATTTGCCGCTGCCGCAGGACGATCCGCAACAACGTTGTCCCGACATCACCCGCGCGGGCACGCTTTTAGGCTGGCGGCCAGAGGTGGCATTGCAGCAGGGGCTTTTGCCCACGGCAGTGTATTTCCGGCGCGAGTTGGAAGAGGCCCGCCGCACGGCCCCCCTTTATCAAGAGGAGCATGTCGCATGACCTGTCCGGAACGGGTGCTCGTCACCGGTGGGGCGGGCTATATCGGATCGCATTTCTGCAAGCTGCTGGCGCAAAGCGGGCGGGTGCCTGTGGTTTTGGACAACCTGTCGCGCGGGCATCGCGAGGCGGTCAAATGGGGCCCTCTGGAAATCGCGGATCTGCGCGATCGCGGCGCGGTCCTGCGGGCGTTGACGCGCCACCGGATCGAGGCGGTCGTCCATTTCGCAGCGCTTGCCTATGTCGGGGAAAGCGTGCAGATGCCCCTGCGCTATTACGACACCAACCTTGGCGGGATGGCCGCGCTTTTGGGGGCGATGCAGGCCGCCGGTGTCGATCACATCGTCTTTTCGTCCAGCTGTGCGACCTATGGTGTGCCGCCACATCTGCCGATCGACGAGGCGACGCCGCAACAGCCCATCAACCCTTATGGCCGCAGCAAGCTGATCTGTGAATGGATGCTGCGCGATGCGGCTGCCAGTTCGTCCCTGCGCTTTGCGGCGCTGCGCTATTTCAATGCCGCCGGTGCGGATCCGGAAGGGGAACTGGGGGAATGGCATCACCCGGAAACGCATCTTATTCCCCTGACACTGATGGCGGCCTATGGACAGGCGGGGCCATTGCAGGTCTTCGGGTCTGACTATCCGACACCGGATGGCACCTGTGTACGCGATTACATCCATGTGCAGGATCTCGCGCGGGCGCATCTGTTTGCCCTGTCGCATCTGGCGCAGGGCGGCGGAAGCCTTGCCGTCAATCTTGGGACAGGGCGCGGGGCCTCTGTGCGGCAGGTGATTGCCGCCGTGGAGGCCGTGATCGGTCGCAAAGTGCCGGTTCAGTGGCGTGCGCGCCGCCCGGGAGATCCCCCGGCCCTGACCGCGGATGTGTCCTTGGCTGCGCGCGCGATTGGGTTCCGGGCAGAGCTGACCGCGCTGGAACGCATGGTGGCGGATGCCGCGCCGTGGTTTGCCCGCGAAACAATGGAGATGTGATATGGCCCGGCGCAAGTTTGCCCATCCCGCCCTTGAGCCCAGGCCATACCTTGCCCCGGTCACGACCGGGGCAAGGGCCCTGCGCTATCGGCTGCTGGCGATGCTCTGGCTGCTGGCGGCGGCCTTTTTCTGGGGGTGGTGGCTGCAACCAGCGCATATGCTGGGGCTGCGTTCCGCGGTTGTGACGCTGGCTATGCTCTGGATCTGGGGGATGCAGTTGTATTTCGTAGTCGTGTTCCTGAGCGCGCGCCGCTCCGTTGCGCCCACCCCCGAGCCGGGCACGTGGCGGGTGGCGATGATCACCACAAAGACACCCTCAGAGCCATTCTCGGTGGTGCGAAAAACACTTGTTGCGATGCTGGCGCAATCCTATCCGCATGACACATGGCTGGCCGATGAGGCGCCAGATGAAGAGACCTTGCACTGGTGCGCCGTCCATGGGGTGCGCGTGTCTTCCCGCGAAGGGATCGCCGCCTATCATCGTGCCGAATGGCCGCGCCGCACCCGCTGCAAAGAGGGCAATTTGGCGTATTTCTATGACCATTGGGGCTATCGCGACTACGATATTGTCAGTCAGCTCGATTCAGATCATGTGCCGCACCCGGGGTATCTGCGGGAAATCCTGCGCCCCTTTGCCGATCCGAAGGTGGGCTATGTGTCCGCGCCGTCGATCTGCGCGGCCAATGCCGCGCAAAGCTGGGCGGCGCGCACGCGGCTTTTTGCCGAGGCGGCATTTCACGGTGTGTTTCAGGCGGGTTACAGCGCGGTGCTGACGCCGATGTGCATCGGGTCGCATTATGCGGTGCGGACCAAGGCGCTGTTCGAGGCGGGTGGTCTGGGGCCGGAACTGGCTGAGGACCATTCCACCACGATGCTGCTGGCGGCGGCGGGCTGGCGCGGGGTGCATGCCATGGACGCCATCGCGGTGGGCGATGGGCCGGCGAGCTTGCCCGATCTGGTGACACAGGAATTCCAATGGTCCCGGTCGCTGATGTCGCTGCTGCTACGCTACACGCCAAGATACCTGCGCCAATTGCCGATGCGGTTACGGCTGCTCTTTATCTTGTGTCAGAGCTGGTATGCGATGTTCGCCCTCACCATGGGGATGATGTATCTGCTGCCGATCCTGGCGCTGAGTTTCGACATCCGGTTCGCCGATGTGACCTATCCGGCGTTTCTGGGGCATGCGCTGCCGTCGCTCGCCCTCATGGTGCTTTTTGCCTATCAGATGAAGAGGGACGGTTTTTTCCGCCCCTTCGATGCCAAGGTGATCGCCTGGGAAAAAGCGTTCTTTGTCCTGCTGCAATGGCCCTGGGTCACATGGGGATGCCTGATGGCGATCCGGGACCGGCTGAGCGGTCGTTTTGTTGATTTTCGCATCACGCCCAAGGGCGAGGCGGCCAGCGCGCGTCTGCCGGGCAAGATCATGGCGGTTTACGTGGCTTTGGCGCTGGGCGCGCTCGCCCCGGTGGTTTTGGTCGGCAATGTCACGCAGGCGCGGGGGTTCTATCTGCTCTCGTTGCTCAATGCCGTGCTCTATGGCGCGCTGTTGGTCGTGATCCTGACCCGCCATCTCGTCGAGAACCGCCAACGTGGGGCCTTTGCGCAGATGCGGCGGGTGTTGCCTGGCTATGCGACCCTGACGGCGGCGCTTGTGGCGCTGGGCGTCTGGAGTGTCGTGCTCAGAGGGCCGGAAAGCCTTCAGGCGCTCGCCTTCGGGCTGGAGCCTTTCCAGGTTGGAGAAGTTGAATATGTGGTGTCCGGCGCCGGGATGGGGCGTGCTGGAGACGTACACATCCGGTTCGCGCCGCAATGGCGCGGCTTGGGCAAAGGCGGACACAGTGAGGAAGGGAGAGAACAATGACACGGAATTGGACACAGTATCTGACAGCTCTGCGCACCGCTGGTGTGGGGCTTGGCCTCAGCGTGGCGATGGGGGTGGCCTTGGGGACCGGAGGCGCCTCTGCGGCCCCGCCGGGAAGCCTGCCTTTCGGTGTCTATGATCCTGACGGCGATTTCGCCGCGGACGGGCAGGTGGTGATCGAACATCTGTTCCTGCCCTGGGAGGACGTCTATCTGCCCTCGCTCAACGATGCCGACGACTATGCCCGGGAACGTGGTCGCGCGCTTTTGGTGACTTTGGAACCCTGGACATGGTCGCGCAGCGAACGCAACACGGTCACCTATCTGCGCAACGGCATCGAACAGGGGCGCTACGACGCCAATATGATCGCGATCTGCGATGTGCTGGGGCGACTGGAAAGCCCGGTCACGCTGCGGTTCATGCATGAAATGGATGATGCCTCCGGACAGTTCATCTGGGCGGGGTGGCAACCCGATGTCTATATTCGCTCTTACCGCAAGATGATCGATCTGTGCCGCAGCCGCGCACCCAACATCAGTGTGATGTGGTCGCCTTTGGGCGAAGAGACGATGAGCCAGTATTACCCGGGAGATGAGTATGCGGATCTGGTGGGGCTGTCGGTCTTTGGCCTGCAGGCATGGGACCGCGCAAAATACGGTCAGGACCGCGACTTCGACGATGTGTTCGGACCGCGCTATGAACGGGCGGCTGTCTTTGACAAGCCGGTCGTCGTGGCGGAACTGGGCTATGTCGGGACGCAGGACTATGTCGACGCCTGGGATGCGCAGGTGCGTCAGGAAAACGATGCATACCCGAACCTCGTGGGCGTGCTCTATTTCAATCAGACGGAGGTCTACCCCTGGCCCGAAGGCTTCGGAATGCCGGACTGGCGGGTGAAGAACCAGGTGCTGAAATAGGCGGCATCGCTGCTTAAAATGCAATGTGGGCGGTTTTCCGCCTCTGATGGATGCTGCTTGAGGAGTGCTTCTACAGATTTGAAAACGCGCGGGAAACGGTCCCGTGCGTTTTTTATTGGCTCCAGCCCAACTCTTGCCATGATTTCGCCCCGGCCGCGTTTCAATTGACCTTTAGCCTTAAGTTTATCAAGTGATGATGAACATCCCGGTCAGGGCGTGCGCAGGACGGCGTCACTGACGTAAATTCGAGGCTGAGCAGCTATGAAATCGATCCTTCCCTTTGCGGCCTTTTGTGGCCTCTCCCTTTTGGTCGCGCAGGCCGTTGTGGCCGATACGTCCAAGACAACGCAGCCGTCCCCTTCAGGCGTGGTGAAAACCAGCGCGGGGCAGGGCGTGGCCTATTTCGACTGGATGCAAAAGGGCACCCCGGCAGGGATGCGTGTTCTGGCGTCTGACACGACCCGGGCGCCGGGCAACGGCAACTGGGTCTGCTCGCCTGCGGGTTTCGGCAAGAAATCGACCTGCCGCCGTCGTTAAGCGCGCAGGCCTAACCGCGGAACGACCGCGTCCTCATTTCGAAACATGTTTGGTCGGAGACGGCGCTCTGTCCTGAGTACCGTGAGCTTTGCGGCGCGTGAAAAGGTAGACGGCCAGCGCAGCAATCAGCCAGCCCAGCGTTCCCCCAAGAGGGTAGCCCAGCCAGGCCCAATGCCAAGGCACTTGCAGACCGCGCAGGGCGACCACCCCCAGAATTCCGGCAAGAATGGCAATCAAGAGCTGGCTGACCAGCATGGCGGACCTTTCGTTTTGCCTGTCGGCGCGCTCATGTGGGTTACGCGCTGCTTGCGCGCCCGTCCTGAGCTTGCAGATATTGCATAGCGGCTTCGGTTCGATTGCGCACATTCAATTTTGAAATCACATTATGGATATGCAGTTTAACGGTGTGTTCCGATAAATCCAGTTGTGCTGCAATCTGTTTGTTTTGTAAGCCTCCGGCGACCAGTTCGATCACTTCGGTTTCACGTCGTGTCAGATGCGGCATGAGGGCCCCCGAAGGTGTCGGCGCGGTCATATCGTGGTGAGGCTGCGTTTCGGTCTGTTCCAGAATGTCCAGAAACAATTCCGCCGGGTAGTAGAACCCGCGGTTCAGGAACAGGCGCAGGATGTCGAGCCAGACATCCATGGTGCGGGACATCGGCAGAACCCCGCAGAACCCGTCGACAGCGCGATAGGCGTAGAGCAGGTTGGCCGCCGTCCGACGGTCCAGCGTGGTGCAGCGCTGGTTATTGCAGGCCATGGCCACCTGTGGGCGCGGTTGGTCGGTGCGGGACAAATCCTGTTGTGCACGGCGCAGCGCCCGGGTCACATTTCCCGTCATTGAGATCAGCCGGTTTTCAATCACGACCAGCCAGATGCGCGCGCCTTCAGGGGGGTCATAGTTTTCCAGCGCGTCCAGATGGCGCAGGCGAATGGGTGACAGAAAGGGAATTTCTGCTTGCACAGTGCGCAGGAAGGCATCCGAAAACGCCTGTTGGGATCCCACGAACACGACGATACCCCTAGCCTGCGGGCGAGTTTCCGCAAGCGCTGGCACATTGGATGTATGTGACACACGTTCCTCCTCCAAGTCGTCCGACAGGCCGAGCAGCGATGACCTGCCAGCCGGGCCGAGTGTCCTGAGGAGCCTTGCGGCCTGCCTCGCACGATTGAGTGGTCCCAAATCCGCAAAATCGATCAGACAAATCTTTTCCAGAGACGTCGGGCTAAAACACAAACAGCGGCCCGACGCTCGTCCTGGATGACGTAGCGTAACACAGTTTTGACATATTTCTCAGGGGGATTGGAAAAAATGTTGCAAAATGGTGAGTTGGCGGTTTTTCCGTTGTGGCAGATTGCCTTGAAACTGTCGCATTTCGGAGGGCTCAGAGGGACGTCCGAAAGAAAAGGTATTTCCATGATATATCTAATGACAGAATTTGCTCTAAGCTTTCTTAAGGCTTTATTAATCATTTGATTTAGGTCCTCCTGATCGAATGGGGAGCTGTCGTGGGCCGCGATTGTGCGGCATCCTGATCGCAGGTGCATCTGCGGGTTTGACACTGTGTGCGAGTGGCCACAGAGCGAGATACCCCATGGAGGCGCGACCTTGGGGCACACGGTTTTTCTGTGGGGAGAAAAGGGGAACGACCGCTGTCTCAAACCAGCTGTGCCCCTTGTGACTGTCTTAGGGAACGAATCAGGCGGGCGGAGTCCCCCCCTCGCATCGGTCCGTGTCGGCAATACCCCCATGGCCGGTAGGGACATGCGCAGGTGCGGCACTGGACAGTGCTGCCTCCAAAGACCTGTCCTCCAGTGCTGCAGGCCTCCGCTGATTGCAGCGGGGGCCACTTTGGCTGCGGAGATGGGCTTTGCCATGCGCGACACAGGTCAAGCGATAGCAAAGGGGCTGCCGTAATTGGGCGTTTGGGTCAGAGATTTTAGGGGGAGTATCGCGCCAATGGCAGCCCGTAGGGGAATCGAACCCCTCTTTCCAGGTTGAAAACCTGGCGTCCTAACCGATAGACGAACGGGCCGCGCTTGGCGTGAGCGGGTGTTTAGACGCGGTGTTCGGGGAGCGCAAGAGGGATTTTGAGGGAAATTTCATTTTTCCGTCCTACGGCGCGCGCCCCCCCGCGTTTTACCATTCATAAAGCTCAATTTCCGCGTTCTGCATGCGGTAACCCACAGTGGCCAGACCGGTGTCGGAGAGCTCGGGGTGCAGCTCTCCGATTGCCCAGATCGCATCCAGGGATTTATCCACGGGCCAGGGTTTGCGCGGGGTTACCAACACCATCTGGTTCGCGGGGGGCGGGGGCACATGAATGCAGGCGCCGGCATAGGGGGCCAGAATGAATTGGGACACGGCATCGCCATCCAGCTCCAATGGCACGATATAGCCGGGCAGGCGAATGGTTTGTTCCGTCACCCCGGGATTGAGACGCGTGGCATTCTTGTCAAATACCGGGCGCCAGACGTCGGTTTCCTCGTCCATATAGCCTTCGCCGATGACCTCGGCATAGGGTACGCCGGGGGGGATCAGGTCCTCCCAGCCGATTTCGCGCGCGCTTGCGCTGGCCAGACGCGGCAGGCCCAGAAGGACGGCAGATCCGGCAGCGCAGGTCGACAAAAACCGGCGGCGGGACAGGTGGTGGGGCAGTGTCATCGGGGTCTCCTCAATTGCGGACCATCATGCCATCAGAAAGCGACATGCGGTAGGCCCGAATTGCCGGAAGCGCAGCCGCACAGGCGGCGCCGACAATCACCCCGGCCAAAGTGGCAATTTCCATGAGGGTCGGCGGGGGCAGGGGCAGCCATAGGCCAAAGCGCGCGTCCAGTAGCGGCCGCAGGGCCCACAGCCCGCCATAGGTCAGCGCCAGTCCCAGGATGACGCCGAACAGTGCCATGACCATCGCCTCAGACATGAGCAACCCCAAAATCACGCGCGGGCGGGCGCCCATGGCGCGCAGAATGGCCATTTCGCGCCGGCGCTCCGACAGGCCGGACAGGATCATCGCGGTCATGCCCAGAAGAGCGGTGATCACCACCATGACCGAGACCGCGATCAGGGCAAGCTCGGCGATGCCGACAATGCTCCACAGCTCTTGCAAGGCCACGCCAGGAAGCACCGCCAGCAGCGGCTCCTCGTCATAGGTGTTGATGGCGCGCTGTAGCCCGAAGACCTGCAGTTTCGACTGCGTGCCGATCATTGCCGCCGTGATCCCGGTCGGGGTCAGGTCCATCTGTCGGAGTTGATCGGCGGGTGTTGTCTGGCCGGGGATATGCGCGCCGTTCTGCCAGTCGACGTGGATGGCCTCAATGGCTTTTAGCGACACAATGACTGTGCGGTCGACCGGTGTGCCGGTCTTTTCCAGAATGCCGGAAATGCGGAACGGCGTGTCACTATGTTCGGTGAAAGAGGCAAGACCATGGGCGACGACAATCGGATCGCCGACCTTATAGCCCAGCGTTGCGGCGACATCCGCGCCGATCACTGTGTCGAAGAGATCGTCCATGCGGGCGCCCTGCGCCAGTTTCAGCATATGGTCGCGCCGATATCTGTAGTGGTCGAAATAGGCGTCCGTGGTGCCCATCACCCGAAACTGCCGGTGACTGTCGCCTAGTGAAATCGGCACGATCCAGTCCACTTCGGGCATGGCGGCGATGTCCTGATAGCTGTCCCAGGTGATGTTGTTGGTGGCATTGCCGATGCGAAACACCGAATAGAGCAGCAATTGCACCGCGCCCGAGCGCGCGCCAACGATCAGGTCGGTGCCTGATATCGTGTCGGTGAAGCTGGTGCGGGCTCCGGTGCGGATCTTTTCGACGCTCAGAAACAGGCCGACAGAAAGCGCAATGGACAGCACCGTCAGCGCCACAGTCAGACGCCGCGCCAGTAGCGAGGCAAAGGCGAGACGCAGGATCATGCGCTTCCCTCCTGTGCTGTAGTCCGGGTGATCTGTGCGACCTGCGACAGAGCCACGGTGCGATCAAACAGGGGCCCAAGGCGGGCGTCATGGCTGACCATCAAAAGCGTCGTGCCGGCTGCCGCGCATTGGGCAAAAAGCAAATCGAGAAAGGCCGCCTGCGCATCCGCGTCGAGCGCCGATGTCGGTTCGTCGGCCACGATCAGCGGCGGGGCGCCGATCAGGGCGCGGGCGGCGGCGACGCGCTGTTGCTGGCCGACCGACAGCTGGCCCGCGCGGGAGGGCAGGATATCGGGGGACAGACCAAGCCGGTCGCAAAGCGCGCTCGCCGCGGCCAGAGGCTCCGGCGTGCGTTTGCGCCGGGCCGGGGCAAAGCGCAGAGGCAACAGGATGTTGTCGGCCACGCTGGCGTAGGGCAGTAGGTTGAACTGCTGGAACAACACACCGATGTGGTCTGCACGGAACCGGTCACGCGCGGCGGCGCGCATGCCGCCCAAATCCTGCCCGTCGATCTCAAGGCGCCCCCGGTCGGGGCGATTGATGCCGCAGATCAGCGACAATAGCGTCGATTTGCCAGACCCGCTGCGCCCCAGCAGCAAGACACGTTCCCCCCGCGCAATGACAAAGTCCTGGACGCTCAGGCCAAAGCCGTCGCCGGGCCAGTGAAAGCTCAGATCGGTCAGGATCAGCGCGGGGGAAGATGTCATGTCAGAACAGGTCTTTCAGCGAGATTTCCGGGGCCTCTCGGTTCACCTGCGCCGCATGTGCGCCTGTGTCCGAGACCATACGGATGTCGAGTTTCTGCGCATTGGGAAACAGGTCGAAATAGGCCGGGGTCAGGACTGGCGCGGCATCAAGCGTGTCGCAGGTCAGCTTGTAATGGCCGAAAAATTCGGAATGTTCATGCACTGCATCGGCATGCTCGTCATGATCCTCATGGGCTTCGTGCTCATGCTCATGGTCTTCGTCGTCCGCATGGTCTTCATGGTCATGCGCATGAAGCGCGTCATGGTCGCCCAGCCCCCAATGGCCATCGTCCATCCGGCAGTTGGCCTTTGCGCTCAGCCCAAACAGGCTCAGCGGATCGGCCAGTTTTGTTTCGGCCTCGGCCACAGCGGCCTTATCCGCCTCTGAGGTGGGCGCATGCTCGAAGCCCACCAGATCAGCACCGGGAACCGTCAGCAGGATCTCAAGTGCTGTGCCCTCAAGTGCGATGTCGAGCTGTCCGGTGCCATGCACATGGGCGGCCAGCTCGCGGTGGTCATGGTCTTCGGCAAATGCGGCGGTGCCGCAGATCAGGGCGAGAACGGAAGTGGTCAGGAATTTCATAGGTGTGTCCTTGAATGAGCTGCGTTTCATGATGCCTTGGGCCCTGTGGGGGTCATCCTTGGCGGTTTGGGCAGAAGTTGCAACGGGCGCTCTGCGGCTTCGCGGCATAAAGTCGCCTGTTCCGCGGCCTGAAGACGGGCCAGCGCAACCTGTTCCGATCCGGTTTCGCGCATGGCGCGTGTCCAGATGCGGGCGACCGAGGCCGCGCTCCAGGGCAGGGCGGCCTGGCTCACCCAATGGCGCGCGGCGCGGGGCAGGCGGTCGTGATCGGCCATCGGGTTGCGGGCCCGGCGTCGCGCCAGCCGGCTGGTGAGATTGCGGGTTTTGCGGGTCATGCCTGACGGCCCCATTGCGGAAAGGGGTCGGCGTAATGTTGCCAGCGCTCCGGTGCAAAAGAGATGTCGGGCACAAGGCAGGCATCCAGTTGCGCGCGCAAATCCGTTTCATTCATGTCCGACGCGCTGCCAATGAACACCAGTTCCTGCCGCCGGTCGGCAAATTCGCCGGCAGTGCGGGCGCGCATCCGCTCTTTTTCACTTTCCGGCCAATGGCGCTCAGGCACTGCGGCCCACCACAATCCAAGCGGGGTGACGGCCACCATGGGGCCGGCGATGGACAGTTCCCCGGCCCAGTCCGGGCGGGTGGCCAGCCAGAAATGCCCCTTTGCCCGCACCACCCCGGGCAGCGGGCTGTCAAAGAAGGCTTTGATCCTTGACGGGACAAAGGGGCGCTCGGCGCGATAGACAAAGGAGGTGATCCCATATTCATCGGTTTCGGGCGTGTGATCCGCAAAGCCATAGAGCTCCTGTGCCCATGTCGGATGCTCATGAGCGCGGTCAAAGTCGAACAGCCCTGTGTTGAGAACCTCGGCGCTGTCGACGCGGGCAAAATCGGTTTCGATGATCTTGGCGTCGGCGTTCAGCGCACGCAGGATCGTGCGCGCGGCGGCCAGTTCGGCAGGCTGGGTGTCAGACACTTTGTTCAGTACGATCACATCGGCGAATTCGATCTGGTCGGTGAGCAGGTTGACCAGCGTGCGATCGTCGCCGGGGCCTGCGCTTTCCCCGCGCTGGGACAGGAAATCATGACTGGCATAGTCACGCAGCAGGTTGGCGGCATCGACAACCGTCACCATCGTGTCGAGCCGCGCCAGATCGGACAGGGAGCGCCCGTCTTCGTCGCGGAATTCGAATGAGGCCGCGACGGGCAGAGGCTCGGCAATGCCGGTGCTTTCGATCACCAGCATGTCAAAACGCCCGTCTTCGGCCAGTCGGCGCACTTCGACCAGCAGATCCTCACGCAGGGTGCAGCAGATGCAGCCATTGGTCATTTCGACCAGCTTTTCTTCGCCACGCGTCAGCGCTCCTTCGGCGCGGACAAGATCGGCGTCGATGTTCACCTCGGACATGTCATTGACGATCACCGCAACGCGCAGCCCGTCGCGATTGGACAGGATGTGGTTCAAAAGCGTGGTTTTTCCTGCGCCCAGAAAGCCGGAGAGGACGGTCACCGGGAGTTTGTCGGTCATGCTTGTTTCCATTACGTAATATCATCACATTTTATTTGTGATAATATAACATTCCTATGGCGGCAAGATGCAAGTTCTGCCCCGGGTCCGTTTTCACGGGGCGGGGCACAGATCCGGGGTCAAGGTTTGGTGAGCAGGGGCGCGGTGTTGGGCTCAGGTACCGGGCTTAGGTGGACTGCCAGTCCATGGCTTCAAAGTTTTCGCGGAAAGCGAAGCGTTCGAGATGCTTGTCGATGATCGATTTGGCGCGCACCAGACCTGCGTCGTCTTCGGCTGAAATATGCGCCGTAAGTGTTTGATTGTCCGCGTGAAGTGTGGCCGATCCCGGCGGCAGCGCAAGCTCTGCGTCGGTTTCGGTAAAGCTCACTTCGATCTTATGGGAGAAATGTTTGGCAAGCTGTTGCAGATATTTCGAGGCATGCGGGGTGTGAAACTGGCCGGTGGCGTTCATCGAAAACTCCTAGTGTTTTTATCGGAATATGCGCTGGACCTCTCCGGATCAATACCCTAACAAAAAACTCGGAAATTGACTCGATAGCGCCGCGATGGCGTTCAACACTGGAGAACCGCATGAAACACCTTTTTGCAGGGGCCCTCGTCGCCGCCACGCTCGCCGCTCCGGTCTGGGCGGACCCGATCACCGTCGAGACTGCGCGCGGCGAGGTCACGCTGGCGGACAGCCCGGACACTGTTGCGGTGTATGACATGGCCGCTCTCGATACGTTGGACGCGCTGGGGGTGCCGATCGCCGGGTCGATCAACGACATCTACCTTGACGATCTGAAATCCTATGAGGGCGATCTTGGCACGCTGTTCGAACCCGATTTTGAAGCCTTGCATGCTCTGGCGCCCGATGTGGTGATTGCCGGCGGGCGCTCCGCCGCGCAGGTCGATGCGCTGAACAAGATCGCTCCGACGCTGGATATGACCATCGGGGCGGATCTGGTCGCTGATATGCGCAAGCGGATCGACACCTATGGCGCGCTGTTTGGCAAACCGGAGAAAGCCGAAGAGCTCCACGCCGAACTGGACGCAGAATTTGCCGCCGCACAGTCCGCAGTTCAGGACAAAGGCAAAGCGCTGATCATCCTGACCAACGGACCCAAGATTGCCGCCTATGGTATCGGATCGCGGTTTGGCTGGATCCATGACGCGCTCGGCCTGCCCGAGGCTGCCGAAGGGCTGGATGTCAGCAATCACGGCGAAGCGGTGTCCTTTGAATTCATCCATGACGTGAACCCCGACTGGCTTTTGGTGATCGACCGCGTGGCGGCGATCAATGCCGAAGGCGACAGCGCCCAGACAACGCTCGACAACGCGCTGGTGCATGAGACGACGGCTTGGGAGAAAGGCCACGTGGTCTATCTGAACGCGGGCGAGATGTACCTGTCCGGCGGTGGGGTGAACTCGATGCGTCACACGCTCGACATCCTCACCAAAGCCTTTGGTGCGGCGTCCTGAACCGGTAATGCGCCGTTTTTCGGCGCAGAGCCGCTGTGACCCAGGCAGACCTTTCGCTGGTTCCTAAGGCCAGATCCCAAGGCCAAATCCCAAGATATGACACAGTCCTTTTTCATGACACGCCTTCTGCCGATTGGCGGTTTGGCCGTTCTGATCCTCGTGAGCCTGCTCACGGGGGTTGCTTCTTTGCGCGATGGCAATCTCTGGCTTTTGGCGGTCAGCCGCGCGCCGCGCACGGCCGCAGCCCTGTTGGCCGGGGCGTCGCTGGCGGTGGGCGGTGTCATCATGCAGATGCTGGCGCGCAACCGCTTCGTCGAGCCGGCGACCGCAGGCACGGGGCAGGCAGCCGGGCTGGGTCTTGTGGCAGTGACATTGTTCATGCCGTCAGCGGCGCTGTGGCTCAAGATGGCGGGTGCCACCGCTGCGGCCCTCATCGGCACTGCGGGCTTTCTGATGATCGTGCGCCGCCTGCCGCCGCAAGACCCGCTTCTGGTGCCTCTGTCGGGCATCGTCTATGGCGGCATCATCGGCGCGGCGGCGACCTTTCTGGCCTATGAGAACGACCTGCTGCAATACATCGACATCTGGATGAACGGCGAATTTTCAGGCGTCATGCTCGGCCGCTATGAGTTCCTTTGGATCGCGGGTGCGCTGGGCATTCTGGCCTATCTCTACGCAGATCGCTTCACCATCGCTGGGATGGGCGAAGACACGGCCACGGCGCTTGGTCTGGATTATCGCACGGTGATGATCACCGGGCTGGCGATCGTGGCCGGGGTCACTGCGGTGACGGTGGTCACGGTCGGGATGATCCCCTTTGTCGGGCTGGTGGTGCCCAATATCGTCGCCCGTCTGGTGGGCGAAAACCTTCGCCGCAGTCTGCCGATCGTGGCGCTCAGCGGGGCGGCACTGGTTCTGGCCTGCGACATTGTCGGACGTTTGCTGCGCTTTCCCTATGAAATTCCTGTCGGCACGGTGCTGGGTGTGCTCGGTGCGGGGCTGTTTTTGTGGTTGCTCCATGCCCGACGCTAATCTTCATCATACGCGCCAAATGCGCCCGCTGATCTGGGCGGGTCTTGCCTGCGCCCTTGCCGCGGTGGCCTATCTGACCATCGGCGCCAGAGGCGACATGGGTTTTGTCCTGAGCTTTCGGGGCGGCAAGCTGATCGCGTTGTGTCTGGTGGCGGCCTCTGTCGCGATCTCGACGGTGGTGTTTCAGACCCTGTCCGCCAACCGCATCCTGACCCCGGCGATCATGGGGTTCGATGCGCTCTATCTGCTGTTGCAGACGGGGCTGGTCTTTACGCTGTCGGGCGTTGGATATGCCAGCCTGCCGCCGGTCGAGAAGTTCATCGTCGAAACCGGCGTGATGCTGATCGCGGCGATGGTCCTGTTCGGGGCGCTTTTGCGCAGGGGCAACGATCTGTCGAAAATGGTGCTGACCGGGATCATCTTCGGAGTGCTGTTTCGCAGTCTGACATCGCTTCTCAACCGGCTGATCGACCCGTCGGAATTCGCTGTGGTGCAAAGCGCCTCTTTCGCGCAGTTCAATGCGGTGAACACGGATCTTTTGTGGATCGCAGGGGCGGTCACTCTGCTGGCCTGCGGGCTTTTGATGCTGCGCCACCGCAAGCTCGATGTCATGGCGCTGGGACGCGATACGGCGATCGCGCTGGGGGTGAACCATGATCGCGAAACCCGGCTGATGCTCGGGCTAGTGGCGGTTCTGGTGTCGGTGTCGACCGCACTCGTCGGGCCGGTGGTGTTTTTCGGCCTGCTGGCGGCGGCGCTGACCTATCGGCTGGCAGGCACATGGCGTCATGCGCTGCTGTTGCCGCTTTCCGCGCTCACTGCGGCGACCATCCTGATCGCCAGCCAGACCCTGTTTGAACGGGTGCTGAAACTGTCCACCTCCGTTTCGGTCGTGATCGAGGCGCTGGGCGGGCTGTTGTTCCTTGTCCTGATCCTGAAAGGTTCCCGCCGATGATCGAGACCCGAAATCTCTGCGTCCATGTTGCCAATACGCCGATCCTCAAGGATGTGTCCCTGAGCATCCCCAAGGGCAAACTCACGGCGTTGGTCGGGCCGAACGGGGCGGGCAAGTCCACCTTGCTGTCCGCACTGGGCCGGATGCTGGAGCCGGCCTCGGGCTCCGTGTTGCTGGATGGACGCCCTCTGGGCAGCTTTGCCGGGCCGGAGTTGGCGCGGCATTTGTCGATCCTGCGGCAGTCGACGACGATCACGCCGCGGCTGACGGTGGCGGATCTGGTGGCCTTCGGGCGCTATCCGCATTCACAGGGCCGTCTGGGTGAAGATGATCGTGCTGAAGTCTGGCGTTCCATCGTGCGGCTTGATCTGGCCAGCTACGCGGATCGCTTTTTGGACACCCTCTCGGGCGGGCAACGTCAGCGGAGCCTGATCGCCATGACACTTGCGCAGGCCGCCGACGTGGTGTTGCTCGATGAGCCGCTGAACAATCTCGATCTGGCCCATGCCCGCCGTGTGATGCGGATCGCCCGTGAAGAGGTCGAGGCCGGGCGCACCGTGGTCTGCGTGTTGCATGATCTGACTGTGGCGGCGGCCCATGCAGATCACATCATCGCCCTCAAAGAGGGGCAGCTCCACGCCGAAGGCCCGCCCTCAGAGATGATCACAGGCCCCGGGCTGTCTGATCTGTACGACGCCGAGGTGGAGGTGGCCGAAGTGCGGGGGCGGCGCGTGGTTTTGATGGTCTGACACGCGGCTTCGGCGCGTGTCAGGCGCCGGTCTTGCGCCGCATTTGTCGCTCATAAAAGGCGGGGGAGAGGCGGTTTAGCAAGGCGCTCAGCCTGGCCACGCGGCCCACGGGAATAAAGGCCCGTCGCTTGTCGTAGCCCCTCAGGACCACGGCCGTAGCCTCTTCGGCGCTCATCTGGTCAAAGCCATCGGTTGCCGCACCGGGGCGGGTGGTGCCATCGGCCTGACTTTCGGGGCGTCCCGGATTGGTGGCGATGAACGAGGGGGCGGCGATCAGCACATCGACGCCATAGGCCGCTTCCTCAGAGCGCAGGGATTTGAAAAACCCCTCCATCGCGTGTTTCGAGGCTGCGTAAGCGGTGCGATGATAAAGCGGCGCAAAGCCTGCCACCGAAGAAATCGCCAGATGCACCCCGTGCGCGGCCCGGACTGCAGGCAGCAGCGCCTTGGTCAGCGCGACGGCGGCGAAATGGTTGATCTCCATCACCTTGCGGTGGCTCTCTACGCTGCTGTCGGCAAAGGCGCGAATGTGGCTGACCCCCGCACAGTGCAGGACCAGATCCACCCCGTCGCAAGCGCTCAGTATCTGCTGCACGGCGTGGCCGAGCTGACCGCTGTCGGTCAGATCAAGCCCCAAGGGCGTAATCGCAGGCCCGGCAATGTTGCTCAGCGCCTGTGACGGCAGATCCAGCGCGTAGACATGAAATCCCCGCGCAGTCAGCGCACGGCATAACGCCTGTCCCAGACCTCCGGCCGCTCCGGTTAGAACGGCTTGCTTGTGCCTCTTTGTGGCGTTCATACCAGCGTCTCCCGACACCACAAATCGAACACCTCCGCGCTCGACAACTGCGGCTGATAGCCGAAGCCCGCCTTCAAAGCGTCATTTTCCAACACGGGGCGGTATTGCAGGAACCGCACCTGTTCGGGGCCGTAGCGCGACAGCCCCAGCGGTTTGGCAATGGCGAGTGCCGCTTTCAGCAGGCTTGCGGGCAGCCGCAGGACCGGTTTGCCAAGGCGCGCGGCCAGATCTTCGATGCCAAGCGCGCCATCGCCAGCGACGTTGTAGATGCCCGCAGGCCCGTCGGTGGCTGCGCGCAGCAGGATGCGGGCCAGATCTTCGGTCCAGATGAAGACAAAAGGGCTGTCCGAGCCGCGAATGCCCAGCAGGCGCGGTTTGCGGAACAGCGCGGTGATCTGGTTCTCTGTGCCCTTGCCCAGCACAGTGCCGACACGTAGCACCACCTGTTGCAGCTCGGGATGATCGTGCCGCGCCCGGGCGAGGTCTTCCTCGACCTGGCGTTTGTGGTCGGAATAGGGAAACTCGGGATTGCCACGCACCGGATCGCTTTCGCGCAGTGGCACCGGATTGTCGGCGTGATAGCCATAGGCTGCCCCCGAAGAGGTCACGACCAGCCGGGTGACGTCATGGGCAAGACAGGCGTCAATCACATGGCGGGAGCCTTCGACGTCCACGCGATACGCCAGATCTCGCCCCATGCCGGGTCCGGGGGTCACGATCGAGGCCAGATGCACCACCGTGTCCGGGCGGCATTGGCCGATGACGCAAGAGACATCGCGCTCCGATGTCACGTCCATCTTGTGAAAGGCAACCTGTTCGGGCAGCTCGGGGTGGGGTGCCAGATCGGTGGCGATCACCTCGTGGCTGGCCTCAGCTGCGAGATTTTGCACCAGCACACGGCCGATCATGCCAGAGGCGCCGGTGATCAGAATACGGGTCATTGTGCGGCCTCCTTGCGCGACATGAAATAGGCGAGCGTGCCGCCGGAAATGGCATGCCAGATCCCCCAGAACGCGGCGACGATGGCCATGCCGCCCAGCCCGTGGAAGAAGGCAAAGATCAGAACCAGACCCAGCCCGGAATTCTGAATGCCGGTTTCGATGGTGACGGCCCGGCGGTTGAAGGGTGACAGCCCTGCAAGTGTGGCGGTCAGGTAACCCCCGCTGAAGGCCAGCGCGTTGTGGATCACCACCAGGCCGGCGATCAGCGCCGCGAACTGCAGGAAATAGCTCCAGTTGGCTGCCAGTGCCAAAATGACGAAGGCGACGAAGATGCCCATGGAAATCCATTGCAATGGGCCACGGATTTTTGCGGTAAACGCCGGACGTCTGGCGTGGAGAACCATGCCGAGGATCAGCGGCAGGACAAGCATCAGCCCGACCGTGATCGCCACCATGACCGGATCGATGTGAGTTTCGCGCAGGATCGCACGGCTGGGCGGATAAAGCCCGCCCCAAAAGGCAATGTTCAACGGGGTCAGAAACACCGCGCCGACGGTGGCAACGCCTGTCATCGACACCGAAAGCGCGGAATTTCCGCCCGCCCGATGGGTGATGAAGTTGGAAATATTACCGCCCGGACAGGCCGCGACAAGGATCAGACCGAGCGCGATTGAGGCGCTGGGCTTGGCAATCCAGACCAGAGCAAAGGTCAGGGCGGGCAGCACGACGAACTGTGAAAACAGCCCGACCAGAAGGGGCTTCGGACGTTTGCGCAGCGCGCTGAAATCCGAAGGCGACAGATCGATGGCGATGGCGAACATCACGATGGCCAGAATGCCGTTGAGCAGCGTAAGCGACCCGGAGCTGAAGTTTAGCGTGATGTCATCGACCTGCACAAACGCAGCCGGTTTCATGAGGCCACCGCATCTGTCTGACTGTGCGGTGTGGGGCTGGGCGGGCTGGATTGAGACAAGCGTTTGATCCAGCCGTTGACCGCTTTGCGATAGGTGGCCTTGTCGACGTAATAGGCCATGCGCGCCAGCTTGAGATAGGCCATGCCGCCGGTGGCACGTTCAAAGTTGCGGGCCTTTTCCGCCTGCAAGGCTTTCGCGGCTTCGGTGCCGTTACGTAGCCCGTCAATATAGCGCGCGATCATTTCGGCCTGCTCATGACGCCCCTGCCAGCCAAGGCCCGAGGCCTCGACCATTCCCAGCACAAACAGATCGTCGCGCGTCGGATGCATCGCGTTGAGATAAAGATGCGGCGCATCTCCCTGCCAGTTCAGCAAAGTTTTGTCGATGAACGGGTAGTGCAGTTTATAGCCGGTTGCGGCGAGGATCATGTCATAGTCGGCGTGGCTGCCGTCTTTGAAAAATACGGTGTTACCGTCCAGATGGTCGATGTCGGGACGTACGTTCAGATCGCCATGGCCAGCATGGAAAAGCACCTGAGAATTCACCACCGGGTGACTTTCGTAAAGCTTGTAGTCCGGTTTCGGGAAACCGTATTTCTCGGGCTGCCCCACGAACCATTTCAGTAAGGTGCCGTCGATACGGCGTTTTAGCCACATCGGCAGGTTGATCTTGCCGCCCATGGTGTCGGCGGGTTTGCCGAAAACGTATTTGGGCACAAAATAATAGCCGCGACGCATCGACAGATCGCAGGAAAGTCCGTGGTGGATCGCGTCCACGGCGATGTCGCAGCCGGAATTGCCCGCGCCGACTACCAGAACCCGTTTGTTCCGGAACTGATCGGGGTGGCGGTATTGCGAAGAATGGATGATTTCGCCTGCGAAATCGCCCTTGAAGCTGGGCATGTTGGGTTCGCTCAGCGTGCCGTTGGCAATCAGAACGCCGGAGAAGATCTGTTCATGGCTGCCCTCGGCGTCGCGCCATGCCACCCGCCAGCCGTCACCATCCGTGCCAATCGGGGTGATGCCGGTGACTTCCGCGCCAAAGCGATAATGGCGTTTCAGGTCGAAGTGCTCCGCAAAGGCACGGAAATAGCGCGCCATTTCGCGGTGAGACGGATATTCCGCGACCCCGTCCTCCATCGGAAAATCGCGAAATTCGGTCATCGTCTTCGAGGAAATCAGATGTGCCGTTTCGTACATCGTCGAGTTCGGCGCATCGATGTCCCAAAGGCCACCGACATCACTGTGCAGTTCGAACCCCTGGAACGCGATGTTCTGCTCCGACAGGGTTTTCGCCGCAGCCAGCCCCATCGGGCCAGCACCAATGAGGGCCAATTGGCCCTTTTGCGTGTTCATGTTAATCCTCCCTTGTATCTCTCCCGGATACTCTGTGGTAATGTTGAACGTGCGTTCAAAATAAGCAAGAGTTTTTATGATCGATCAGCCAAGTGAGCCAAAACAAAGACAAAGACGGCCTTCAAAGCGCGCCATGGCCAGCCGAGAGCGCATCCTGGATGCTGCCGAACGGGTCTTTGCGCGCGGGGGATTCGATGGCGCGACCATTCGTGATATCGCCTCAGAGGCGGATGTTCCGGTCGGGTTGGTGCATCACCACGGGGGGGGCAAAGAGGCGCTCTTCGGGGCTGTGATCGACCGGCGTGCCGATACGATTTCGCAGCTGCGATTGCAGGCGCTGGAGCAGGCACGGGCGGCGGATGCGCTGACGACTAAGGCCATTTTGCGCAGCTTTATCGAGCCCTATGTCGAAAAGGCGATGGGCGGTGATGTGCAGTGGTTGTCCTATGTGCGGCTCGTTGCGATCGTGTCGTCAGACCGGCGCTGGCATGAGCTGTCGGAAAAATACTTCGACCCGGCGGCAGGCGCCTGTTTGCAGGCCTTGGCAGAACTGCATCCGCAGGCGCAGCGCGAGCATTTGGCCGAAGGCTATGTCTATGCCATTTCCGCCATGCTGGCGCTGATCACCTCGCAATGGCGGATTGATGCGCTGGCAGGCCGTCAGGCAGGCGATATCGAAGGGCTTCTGGCCTTTTGCACAGCGGGGTTCGAGGCCCGTCTTGCCCATCGTGGCGCGCCACGTCTGGAGTATCCGCGCATTTAGGATTTGCAGAAACGCACAGATTTCGTGTTGTCTCTGTGCTTGATCTAAAAGCTTAGCGTGATAAATAGTTTTCATGCTAACAATCCGGGTCACGGCCTGTCTGACCCATCTGCGCGGGACGGGAGTCCTCTGCCCGGGTGTGACCTCACAGAGAGTTTGCCCATGTCCGAATCCATGTCTGAACAGACGGATGATACCCGCCTTCTTGATGTCTTCCTGCGCCTGATGCGTGAGTTGCGTCAGCACTATGACGCCAGCGCCAAGGACATTGGCCTGACCATGTCGCGTGCGCGCGTCGTCACCCGTCTGGCGCGTATGGAAGGGGCAACGCAGGCGGAGCTGTCTGCGGCCATGGGGATCGAGGCCCCAAGTCTGAAACGGCAACTGGATGCACTGGACGAGGCCGGTTTCATCGAACGGCGTGGTCTGGCGCGGGATGCGCGCAAGCGGGCGCTGTTTCTGACCGAAAAGGGCAAATCCAGCAAGGTGAGCTTCTATCTTGAACAGATCAGCGAGGATCTTTTGGCGGGCGTCTCCGAAGAGGATCAGGCCGTGACCCGCGCCACCTTGCAGACCATCACGCAAAACGCCGTCAAGCTGGGACTCAAATGAGCGAGGCGACTGCGGAGACTCCGGCGCAGCCCGCGCCACCGGCCCCCGCACCGGGCTATCCGCTGCGCAAGGCCTTGCCCTATATCGGGGCTTCGATGTTGCTGGCGCTGTGCCAGGGGCTGGGGCAGGGGTTTGTTACCAGCAATCTGCGCCAGATCGCAGGTGAAATCGGGGTGACGACGACACAGGCGAGCTGGCTGATGGCCGCCTATATGATCCCGCGCGCGGCGCTGCCGATGATGCTGATCAAGATCCGGACACAATATGGCCTGCGCCGCTTCGCTGAAATCAGCATCGTGGCCTATGTGCTGGTGGCGCTTGCCTCCGTCTGGATCGCCGACTTCCGTTCGGCGCTGGTGGTGCAGGTGCTGTCGGGCATGGCCGCGGCTCCGCTGTCGACGCTGGCGTTTCTCTATATGCTTGAGCCGCTGTCACAGGCCTGGAAATTGCGTTTGGGACTGCCGCTGGTGATGATGTTCTTCATGAGCGCGCCCAATCTGGCAAGGGTTCTGTCGCCCAGTCTGCTGGGTGATTATGGGCTTGGCTGGATGCATCTGATGGTTTTGGGCATGGCCATGGCCTCGCTTGCGGCGGTGTTTCTGCTGCCCCTGCGCCCAGTGCCCCATCAGAAGGTCATTCAACGCCTCGACTTCCTCAGCTTTGCGCTGATCACAGCGGCTTTTGCCGGGATCACGATTTCTTTTGTCATGGGACCCATTCACTGGTGGACGGACGCCCCATGGATCGGGGCGATGACGGTGCTGGCAGTCTTGTCTCTGACACTGGTGGTCGCGCTGGAACTGCGTCGGGAAACGCCGCTGATCGATGTGCGCTGGATCATGTCACCGGAAATCCTGCATCTGACCGGGACCCTGCTGCTGTTTCGGCTGATCCTGTCGGAACAAAGCTCAGGCGCGCCGCGCATGTTTCAAGTGCTGGGCGTGGCCCCGGAACAGATGACGACCCTGTTTGCCGTGATCGTCTGCGCCTCGATCGTGGGGGCGGTGGCCTGTGTCGCCTGGCTGAAGCCCACGCGGGAACCGCAGTTTCATCTTGCCGCGCTCGTGCTGATCTCGGTCGGTGCCTGGATGGACAGCCATGCCACCATCGACACACGACCCGAACAGATGATCGTGTCTCAGGCCTTGATCGGGTTTGCAGGCATGTTGTTCATGCCGCCCGCGATGATGGCCGGGTTGCTGTCCGCGCTCAAGAAGGGGCCGAATTACATCCTGTCCTTCGTGATCATCTTCATCTCGACGCAAAGCCTTGGGGCTGTGGTCGGCTCGGGCGTCTTTCTGACGGTGATCAACGCCCGCCAGGCGTTTCACTATCAGGTGCTGACCGAGGGCCTGCAGGCCACCGATGCGGCCACGAGCCTTGCGATAACCCAGCGGGTGCAGGCCATGGCCACACAGGCTGCCGACATGGCCCAGCTCAAGGCTCAGGCCGTCGCGCAACTGGCCACGCGGGCCTCTCAGGAAGCCTATGTCATGGCCTATAATGACGCCTATTTCCTAACCTTTGTCGTCGCCGTCGGCGCGGCGGTGGCCCTGATCCTTCATCTTTTGCGCGACGCCTGGGTCGCGCGCCGTCACCCCCTTCCTTCTCAAGAACAAGTTCAAAACGCACAATGACGAAACCACATCTTCTTCCGACCCTCGCTGTGGCGGTCATCGGCCTTGCCGGTGTTCTGTTGCTGTTGTTCGCATGGCATTTGCCGCCCTTTTCACCGGCAGAGCCCACCACGCAAAACGCTTATCTGCGGGGTAAGGTCACCAGTGTCGCGCCGCAATTGTCGGGCTATGTGACCGAGGTGGCAGTGCAGGATTTCCAAACGGTCAAGGCGGGCGATGTGATCGCGCGACTGGATGGCCGCAGGTACCGCGAACGGCTGGCGCAGGCCAAGGCCGAACTGGCATCGGCCCGGGCGGCGCTGGAAGTGGCGCAACAGAATGTGCGTTCGTCTGAAGCAGTGCTTCGCTCGGACAAGGCCTCTCACGCGGCGGCGGTCTCGGCGCTGGCCACGGCCAAGGCAAACTGGGAACGGGCGCAGACCCTGCAGGCGCGTGGGGTGACCTCGCAGTCCAGTGCGGATCAGATCGAACTGGCCTTGCAGCAGGCGCAAGCCGCGGTGCAGCAGGCCACGGCGCAAATCGATGTGCAGCGCGAAAATATCAATAGCGCCAAGGTGCAGATCTCGGCCCGCGAGGCCGCGATTGACAGCGCGGAGGCCGCTGTGGCGCTGGCGCGCATCGATCTGGGGAACACGGTGATCCGCGCGCCAGCAGATGGGCGTCTGGGGCAGGTGTCAGTGCGTTTGGGGCAGTATGTGACCGCCGGGACGGCGCTGGTCTCCCATGTCGCTGACGATCTTTGGGTGATTGCCAATTTCAAGGAAACCAGCCTGCATGGGTTGCAGATCGGTCAGCCGGTGCGCTTTAGCGTGGATGCGTTGGGTGGGCAGGTTTTCACGGGTAAGGTGGACGCGTTTTCTCCGGCGACGGCGTCTGAATTCAGCCTGCTGAGCGGGTCGAATGCGACGGGGAATTTCACCAAGATCGCCCAGCGTTTGCCTGTCCATATCTCGATCGATCCGGGACAGAACAAAGCTGGTGCGCTGGCGCCAGGGATGTCGGTGGTGGTCGAGGTCGACACGGACGGGCAGAGCTAGGAAAGAACGGCAATCTCAAGACGTGGCTGGAAATGGCCACGTCGTCGCCGTGGCGGGCACCAATCGTTTTCTTTGAGCGCTTCGCTGGGAAAAGTGGCAGCCCGTAGGGCTTCCATCATATTGTCTGCCAGTGTCTAGACCCGTATGAAATACAAAACGTTAACAGTTACTTGCGGAAGTTCAGTGTCTATCTGCGTCTTGAAATGGGTGCCTACTTCTGCCAGATTTCTTAGGCAGAGATTAGGCAAAGGATCGGACGCATGGCAAAGCTAGACGACAAGAAGGTGAAGGTGATTACCGGGCCGGAACCCGGCAAGACGGTCATGCGCATCCGCGACGACCTTGCCGACGGGCTTTGGCTTCGGGTCACGAAACACACGACGAAGGCAGGCGAAGAACGTGTGTCGAAGTCATGGGAGGTGTTCTTCACGTTGAACGGCAAAACGTCCTGCACCGGCATTGGCAAATGGGTCGAACCGCCAACCGGCGACATGCCGCAGCGTCGCGGCCTGACCGTGAAGCAAGCACGGCGCAAGGCTTTCGAGATACGGGAAATGGTAGACGAAGGCCGTAACCCCGTCGAAGAACGCAAGGTTGCGCGGAACAAGCCGGACGCACCCAAGGTCGTAACCTTTGCCGACGCCTTGGGCGAATACATGAAGACCGACTACATTCAGAAGAACCTGTCCAGCGACAAGCATCGCAAGCAATGGCGGTCCAGCTTGGACCTTCACGTTGTTCCGAAGCTAGGCGCGAAGCCTGTGGGCACGATTAGCATTGACGACGTGAAGGACGTTTTGAAGCCGATTTGGTCAACTAAGACCGATACGGCACGTCGGGTCAGGCAGCGCATGGAAAGCGTGTTCGCATGGGCGATTGACGAAGGGTGCCGCGAAACCGACAACCCGGCTTCCACAAGTGCGCTTCAAATCTGGATCAAGAACCAACGCAAGGCACAGGCCGCGAACCATCCGGCAATTCAACAATCGGACCTGCCCACATGGTTCGCCGAACTGCGCAAGCGCGAAGGCATCGCCGCACGGGCGTTGGAATTCGCTACGCTGTGCGCATCGCGGTCGGGCGAAGTGCGCGGCATGACGTTCGGCGAGATTGATCTAAAGGCGAAGGTCTGGACGATCCCCGCAGCCCGCATGAAGATGAAGAAGGCCCATTCGGTGCCATTGTCCGAAGCCGCCGTGGCGCTGTTGAAGGCGCTGCCGCACTTCGACGCCGAACACCAAGACCCAAAGGCGCTTGTCTTCCCCGCGCCCCGTGGTGGTGTCATGTCGGACATGTCCATATCCGCAGTTATGAAGCGGATGCACCAAGCGAAGTTGAAGGAAGACGGGCAGGGTTGGGTTGACCCGAACGTGTTGACCACGCCCGAAGACCCCGACGAAGAACCGCAGCCGCGCCCCGCTGTCCCGCACGCGCTGCGCAGCACCTTCAAGGATTTCTGCACAAAGCGCGGCTTCGACAATATCCAGAGTGAGATTGCCCTTGCCCACAATGTCGGCAACGAAGTCGAACAACGCTACCGCCGCGACGACCTTGTTGAAGAACGCCGCGCCATGATGGAAGCGTTCGCGGGCTTCTGCCATGGCGAAAAGCCGGTGGCGAACGTCGTGCCTATGCGGGGCGCGCTATGACCGACCCACGACACGAAGCCTTGGCAAAAGAAATCGGCTGCACCGTCGCCGACGTAGAAGCCGCATTCGGCAACCTGATAGGCTTCGCGCTGTGGGCAGCCGAACGTTCGGAAACAGGCAAAGCCAAGCGCGAAGCGAAGAACCTGCGCAACTTGGCTAAGAAGATAGACGACGATGCTTCGGCTTTCGATCTAAGTGCAGTCCGCGACGACCTGTTGTCCAAAGCTAGCGTCGCAGAGTATTTTGCGGCCCCGCAAGCCTACCCGGCAACAAGGGGCCGGAATGAACGGGCGCGGGTGATTGCGTGCGCCGTCGCGCGGGTCTTCACGGCGACCGGGCGCAACATTGGGCTTGGGAAAGACCCATACAACACGCGTGAACCTTCCACGCCGTTCGGTCGTGCCGTCAAAGAAGCCCTTGCGATCTACGAAATCCAAAGCGGCTGGTATCGCCCCGCCGAACACGCGGCCAAGCTGGCCCGCAATCCCAACTCAGGCGCGTAACTTTCCGCCAGTTGGGTCTTATCGGGCATCCCCGGCTCGTCGGTAGGTTCGTCACATGACAGGCAGACACGCCTAAACATGTGGAGAACCTAGACCATGACCGCCCTGACGACCGACACCGGCAAGCCCGGAACCGCCTTCACCCCCGCACAGCTTGTCCCGAACGCCCTTCTGCGCACGAAGGACGTGTGCGCCGTGACCGGCATGGCCCGGCCTACGCTCTATCAGGCGATGGCGGAAGGGCGGTGGCCGCGCCCGATCAAGCTTGGCGAGAAATCGAGCGCATGGCCCGCGCGTGAGTGCAACGCCGTCTTAGCCGCCCGCATTGCTAGTCGCAGCAACGACGAAATCCGCGAACTTGTCGCTGAACTCATGGCCGCGCGAAGCAACGCGTAACGCTATGGTAGCTGCACCCGCTGCCATACCCCGTCGTAGTTACCTGAAAAATATAGAAAAGCGCAGGGACGCACTGTGTTGCCTAAATCCTGCCTAAGAATAGGCACGACATGACCGCCCAAACCGCATTTGAGAACATACCCGAAGAACTGCGGTCGTATCCCCAATGGGTATGCCACGACGCAGCCAAACGCCCGATCAATCCCCACACGGGGCAGCTAGCCGACGTGTCTGACCCTACTACATGGGGCAGCTTCGACCAAGCCCGCGCAATAGCCGACGCCGGGCGGTGCGCAGGCGTCGGTTTCGTGTTTACCGATAGCGACCCGTTCGTAGGCATTGACCTTGACGTGTCCGAAGGCGCGGGACCGTCCGACGGGCAACAACGCATCTTCGGGGCGTTCAACACCTACGCCGAACAATCGCCGTCTGGGCGCGGCTTGCATATCATCGCAAAGGGAAGGGTCGCCGACGGCGGCGTGCGCAACAGCGCATTGGGCGTTGTTAGCCTTCGCAGGCGACACACAGAAAATCCTAATCGACGCCATGATAAAGGGCGCGACCACGCCGAAGGAAATGGAAGAAGCGACCGGGCTTTCGGGCGAAAACGTGCGCCAAACCCTACAACGAATGGTCAAGGCACAGCGCGTTTTCCGGCATGGCTACGGAAAGTATGCCTTGCCCGCATGGACCGACACCCCGGCTTTCCTCCTAGATACCCCCCCATCACACTAGTCACAGTCACAATGGGTAGCCCTGTCTAGATACCCCCCGTCACAGTAGTAACAGAGAGAGTGACTGTGGCGGCTGTGATTGTGATCCCTTAGAGAAAGGACCGCCCCGCCATGTATGTTCACGACGCAATCACCCATAGCAGGCTTTCGGACCTATTCGACATGGCCGAAGACGTGATCCTTTCACGCGGCTGCTATTCGCCCGACGCGGTGGAACAAGTGCTTTTCGACCGATACATGTATTTCGTTTCAGCGTATTTGTCGGGGTGCACTCAGTATCTTGTGACCGAAGAACGCTGCGCAGGTGAAAGCTTCATCTTTGAACTGTGCGAACGGGTTGGGGCGAAGAAGCTTCTTCGGCACAGCTACAAGATGGCCGAACAACTCATGGCGCAGCCCCGGTTCTACTTCCCAAATTTTGAGCAAATGGCGACTGCGAAGTATCTGGACATGCTCAACACCATAGATGACGTGGAACGGCTGCGGTTTTCCGGCTTGGTTTTGTTCGCCGTTGCGCACATTCCCGGTGCCCGTAGCGACATGCGCCGCATTCTCCGTCGCCGGGGTGTTGACGGCGGCGAACGCTATATCCCGACCCTCGTAGCCGACGAAACCATGACCCAACGTATCCGAGCGGTGCAGGGGCTGACCCCTGTGGGGAAGATCAGAAAGCGGGCACCAAAGCGTGTCGCAAAGCGCAGACTGAAAAAGCCCGGAGGTGAAGGCAGAAAGCGCCTGTCGTAGACTTGGTAGCCGTATGGGCTGCCATTCTACATCGCAACCACATGTAACGACTCAGCATTTTATTGCCGCACTTTCTCTGCCTAATCCTTGCCTAAAGTCGGGTCGCAATATCGTCGCCTGACCGTTCGTAGAAAGTATTTGTGTCTATTATTGTAAGAGATTGAATTCACGTCCGAATTCGATTGACCGACGATCCCGCTGGCCCGTTTCCTGCCAATAGGTCGCCTTGTGTGGCGGAATTTCAACAAGAATGTCGGTCAGCACCCGTGAATACCGCAGAAGATCAAACCGCTTGGGGCGAAACCCCCGTCAAGCCGCGCCGGTCCCGCGTTCGGCTGGATAGCGCGACGGATTGCAGGCGCGAAGCCGCACGGCAGTATCGCCGCGCGATCAACGGCGAATTGAAGATCGAAGACATGTCGCGGCTTATCAACGCCTTGGCCTTGATTGGGCGCATGATCGAAGGTTCGTCGCTGGAGGACCGCATTTCTAAGCTGGAAGAAGGGGCGCGGTAATGGTCCGGGGGCTGGCATCGCGCGTCACGAAGTTGGAGCGCCGTAGCGTGCCGCCCGCACGGGTTCACGGTGCCGTCGCGCGGTTCACGCCCCAAGGCCAGCTTATCGGCATCATGCCGAAGGGGCCGTGCATGATCGTGACCGACCACGGGTCCGACGACGAATGGCAGGCCGCGCTAATGGCGCAGCAAGCCCGACTAATCCACGAAGCAAGCGAAACAATCGCAGAAGAAGAAGGAAATAGGCACAATGCGTAGCGTCATGGGAAGCCCCGCAATCGGGCACGCCGAAGGGAATAGCGTTCATCTTGTTCCGTCGCGGGCTAACACGATCCAGAACTTGCGCACGAACACTTGGCTGCGCCTCAAGCTTGGCGACCCGGAGAAGCTTCCGAGCGTGAAGAACGACCTTGAAGCCCTGTTTTCCAAGGTCACGGCGACGACCGAAAAGGCGCAGAAGCTTGCGGGCGACCGGACGCGCAACAAGGCGCAACAGCACATGGCCGCGCACGAACTTGCCGTGCAGCTTTCCAGCGACCTGCGGCGGCACGCCCAAATCTTCGGGAAGAAGGCCAACGAACTCAAAGACGACGGGCAGGCCGTCGCCGACGAAATCTTGGGGCCGCGCGATAGCTATGGCTATCTGCAATCCGAAATCCGGGGCTGGATCAGGGACCAAATTAAGACCCCGGAAGGGATGCAGAAGGTATCCAACGCCTACAAGGTGGATTTGCAAGTCGCATCTACTATCTATTCGTCGCCGTCGTTTCTCATGGATATGACCGACCAATTGCATTCGACCATGCGATTGAAAGCCGTCGAACTTTTCGCGCCGACCGGCTTCAAGCTGTTGAATGAAGGCGTCGAACTTGCCGACAAGGTGCAGAATTACGAACGCGTCGTAGGCGACGTGCATTCGTCCTACTATTCGCACGAAGTCGTTGAAGCGGCACAGGCAAGCCGGGTCGAAGTGTAAGCCATGACCGCCGCAGCCAACATTGCGAAGCTGGCCGCTTGGGTCGAAGCTTCTAGCCCGGCAAAGCGCCCTGCACCCCAATACGGTTGGGTGCAGGTGCCGCCTTGGGCTGTGTTGCTACCGCTGGCCCCTGACAGCCCCGCCAGCGCCGTTGACCTATCCAAGATAGGGGAAGCGTCCATGCCGCTCTTGTGCGCCGCTGTGGCCCTTTCTGCGCCTGTGCTAGATCAGCGCCTAGATTGGGACTGCACCGGCATCGGCACGGTAAGCGACCGGCTGCACCACATCTTGCACCACGTTCCCGAAAGCCGATGGGACATGCCCCGCGTCGTTGCTGTGGGCATCACGTCGCCGTCGCAATCCATGAACGCAGCCCTTGCCGCCGAAGGCTTGGCGCTGGATTTGACCGAAACCGCCGTCTTGTTCTGCCCCCTATATGCGGTCACGTCCAAGGATCGCAGCCGGGCGCAAGAGGTATGCCGCGCGTCCTATGCTCTAGCGGCGTAGAGTGGGTTCCGCCCTTGGCGCTTGGGGCCGTTCAACAACTACAACTTCCCGTCGTCCACCAAGTGACAAAATCAGCCCAACGATTAGGCTAATCGACCCGAGCACGAAGCCGAACAATCCGGCGATGCTGGTCATCAAGCCGCCCGCGATCACGCTTCCCGCTGCTGCGTAGCCTTTGTCGGCTTCTGCGGCACCCGTGACCATTTCATGCGACACGACCCCCGACAGTATGAATGTCGAAATCGGCAACGCGAAGATGGCCGCGCCCAAGATCAAGAAGCCGCGCCCGAACGCACGCCGGACTGTTGGGGCGAACGCCGCCAAAAGGATAGCTACGATAAAGACGATGAAGAAACCTGCCGTGCCTTTGCCGTCGGAAATTGCCGCAAACAGCGGGGATAGTGCCAGCCCGGCGGCTATGCCGAAGACTATGCCGACAGTGATTTGAAAGATGATCCGAACGATTTTCATTGGTGGCCAGTCTCCAAGCTTTCGACGGCTTCAATGCTCAAACGAATGTCGCTCCCGCGAATTTCGACGGAGCCGCTTCCAACGACTGAGCATAACTTGTCCGTGTCAATCATTATGCTGCCGTTCCGGCACTCGTCTTCGATCCGCTCCCGAATTTCGCGACCCGCATCCATTGTCACGGTGAAGAACTCACCCGAATTGCTATAGAAGCGAAAGTTGCTGTCGTTGTAGAAAATCTTGCCCGTGAATGTGACCGGCTTTCTGTCCATAGAAGCTAAGTATTCTTCAAAAGTTTCGGCGCTGGCGCTTCCCGCACCTGTGAAGCAAGCGCCGCACAGCGCGGCAATCAACAAATTTCTATTTCGCATAATACCTCCCGACAACTTGAGCGCGATCCAGCCAAATAGTGACGCAGTTTACGTCATGTGTCACGCGCGAACGCTTGGTGGTGTCAGGTCGGAAAGTGGCGGCACGGGCCACTCGCGCTGCGACATGCGGTCACGTCTTCGTGAATGGTTGCAGGCGATTTCCGGGCCGTTCGCCGCGCTTCGACATTCAAGGCAATGCTTAGGCAGAGAAATCTGCGCTGAATTTTTATCAGCAAAAATATACACTTATAGGTATAAGTGGCAGCCCGTAGGGGAATCGAACCCCTCTTTCCAGGTTGAAAACCTGGCGTCCTAACCGATAGACGAACGGGCCACTCTGTCGGTAGGCGGGTTATTAGGGGAGGGGGGCGTCAGAGGCAAGAGGAATTTTACGCTTCTGACACAGATTTTTTACCGGCCTTTGCCCCGGTTGTCGTAGTGTGGCTATGGCCTCGGCGCTTAGGCTTCTGCGGCATCCTCAAGACGCAGCTGCGCAGAGCTGCGCCCACCCCATGTGTTCAACTCCAGACGCCCCGCCAGATGGAAGCGCGCGCCGCCGTGGCTCTCAAGCGCCGGGCCGATCGGCCCGTCGAACGCCCCGAAACAGATCGCATCCAGACGCGGGCCAAGCCCGTCTGAGAAGGTCACTTTCAGATGACTTTCCCCGACCCGCCGGGCGAAATGGATCTGGCAGGACGGGAAGGCAAAACGCGGCGCCGGGGCCGAGGCACCATAAGGGCCTGCGGCGTCCAGTTGGGCGATCAGCTCTGGCGTGGCGGCGCCGGGCATCAGCAGACCGTCAAGCTTGAGATCGGCGGGGCCCATCGACCCTGCGCCCTGTTTGGCGAGCAGTTCTGACAATCGGGCCATGGCGGGCTCCAACTGATCCCGGGCCACGGTAAGGCCCGCCGCCATCTTGTGCCCGCCACCTTTAAGCAACAGACCTTCGGCGGCCAGACGTTGAATTGCGGCCCCCAGATCGACGCCACTCACGGATCGCCCCGATCCCTTGCCTTCCGCGCCATCAAAGCCAATGACGATGGCCGGACGGTTGGTCGCCTCTTTCAGGCGCGAGGCGACAATACCGACGACACCGGGATGCCAGCCTTCGCCCGCAGCCCAGACGAGCGGGCCGTCAAGGCCACGTTGTTCGGCCTGTACCATCGCCTCCGCCCGAACAGCGTTTTCAATGTCGCGGCGTTCTGTGTTCAGAAGGTCAAGCCTCTCGGCCAGCGCCTGCGCCTCATGCGGGTCGGTTGTCGACAAAAGCCGCGCGCCCAGATCGGCAGCCCCGATCCGCCCGCCGGCATTGATCCGCGGCCCCAGCATGAACCCCAGCGCGTAAGAAGTCGGCGCACTGTCCATGCGGGCGACATCGGCCAGCGCCCGCAGGCCGATGCGATCGCGGCGTGCCATGATCTTGAGGCCTTGTCGCACAAGCGCGCGGTTGACGCCGATCAGCGGGGCCACGTCGGCCACGGTCGCCAGCGCGACGAGGTCGAGCATGGCCATCAGATCGGGGCCTTTTTGTCCGTTTTGGCGCATTTGGCGCGTGACCTCGACCAGCATCAGAAACACCACGGCTGCGGCGCAGAGATGCGCCAGATCCCCGGTTTCATCCTGCCGGTTCGGGTTCACCACCGCCACGCAATCGGGCAGGGTTTCCCCGCCCAGGTGGTGGTCCAGAACGATGACATCTGCCCCTTTGGCGGCGGCAATGGCCTCATGTGATAGCGTGCCGCAATCGACACAGACGATCAGGTCGTGGTCCCGCGCCAGCCCGGCCATGGCGGGTTCATTCGGACCATAGCCTTCGTCGATCCTGTCGGGGATATAAAGCGTTGCATCCAGCCCCATCTGCCGCAACCAGGTGATCAGCAGCGCGGCAGAGGTGCCGCCGTCGACATCGTAATCCGCGAAAATGGCAATTTTTTCGCGGCGCTTTGTGGCCTTCAGAAACCGCGTGGCGGCGACCTCCATGTCCTTGAGTGTCAGCGGATCTGGCAGCAGGTCCTTGAGCTTGGGATCAAGGAAACGGTCGACCTCTTCGGGGGCGACGCCGCGGCGCGCCAGTGTCTGGCACAGGGACAGCGGCAGGCGGGATTGCTGGGCCAGAAGCGCGGCCTGACGGTCCAGATCAGCCGAAGGGCCGACCCAGCGCCGGCCGGTCAGCGAGCTGGAGACATTGAGAAAATCAGTCATAAGCCAACTATATCGCCGACTGCGCGGGCGGATGCAAATGCGCTGTGCAAATGGCGGCAGCACAGGCGCGGGATATTGGTCTGGATCTGTGCGGTCAGAAAAACGCCCGCCAATTTGATCTGGCGGGCGCAATTTTGTCGGAGGAAAGGGGACGCTGCCCTTTTTCGCTCAGGATCAGTCCCGCGTCAGCTTGATCGGGTTGCGGTAGGTCATGTGACGCACTGACCCGGTTTTGGAGCGCATCAGGATGGTTTCCGTGGTCAAATAGCCGGGTTCGCGCACGATGCCGGGCACGATGGAGCCATCTGTGACGCCGGTTGCGGCAAAGATCACATCCGAGGTGACCAGTTCGTCGCGCGAATAGATCTTGTCGAAATCGGTGATCCCGGCCTTGGTGGCGCGGCCGCGTTCGTCATCGTTGCGGAACAAGAGCCGGCCCCACATCTGCCCGCCCATGCATTTCAGGGCCGAAGCCGCCAGCACGCCTTCGGGGGCGCCACCGGACCCCATATACATGTCGATCCCGGTGGAGGGTTCGGCGCAATGGATGACGCCCGCGACGTCGCCGTCGGTGATCAGGCGGATGGCGCAGCCGGTGGCGCGCAGTTCCTTGATCATCTCTTCGTGGCGCGGGCGCTCCAGCACGCAGAGGGTGATTTCATGCGGATCGACGCCTTTCGCCTTGGCCAGCGCCATGACGCGTTCGGTCGGGGTCATTTCAAGGGAGACGACGTCTTTGGGGTAGCCCGGACCGATCGCGAGTTTGTCCATATAGACATCGGGCGCGTGCAGCAGGGTGCCACGCGGCGCCATGGCGATCACGGTCAGCGCATTCGGCATGTCCTTGGCGGTCAGCGTGGTGCCTTCCAGCGGGTCCAGCGCGATGTCAACGGCAGGGCCGTTGCCGGTGCCGACCTCTTCCCCGATGTAGAGCATCGGGGCCTCGTCGCGTTCGCCCTCACCGATGACCACGACGCCGGCAATGTCGAGTTGGTTGAGCTGGTCGCGCATGGCGTTCACTGCGGCCTGGTCAGCGGCTTTTTCGTCGCCGTGGCCGACAAAATCGGCGGAAGCGATGGCAGCCTGTTCCGCCACGCGGGCGAGGCCGAGGGACAGCATACGGTCGTGGAAGGCAATGGGGTTGGACATGTCTGGGTCGGTCCTATCTGGGACAAAGGAATTTGCCCTCCTTCATGACCACATGTTGTGGCACGGGGCAAGCTCACGTCAGGATTGTGGGCGCTAACAGCCGAAATTTTGCGCTAACATACTGTCGTAGGGCGACAAAACGATGACAGTGCTGACCAGAACCAAGGTCTGTCGCGATAGAATTTACCGCGCTGTTGAGCGTCAGACGAAAGGGATCTTTGCGTCAAATGCGGTCCTAGAAAGGAAAAACGGGCCCGCACGCAGTTCGCGGCGAAGGTCTGGTTTGAGCGCTTATCGTTTGTTGCTGCACGAATCTCGAGCGGCTGCTAAGAGACAAGCATGTCGATTGTCACACTTACTCCTGGATCCCTTTCAAACGAGCACATTTGCTGCGCCATTTCGGACAAGAAATGCGTGACGGGCTATAAAGCCAAGAAGCGGTGGCTCTCAGACCAGTACGAGCATGGATATCGCTTTTCCCGTTTGGATGAACGCGGCAAGGTCTTCATCGAATACGGTCCAGGTGAACACACTTGGATGCCTGTCGAGGCACCGGACTGGATGGTGATGGGATGTTTCTGGGTTTCGGGTCGATTTAAGCAGCAGGGGCATGGAAAGGCACTTTTGCAAACCGCTCTTGATGAGGCTCGTGCGGCCGGTTTGGCCGGATTGGTATCTGTCGTGGGCAAGAAAAAGATGCATTTTCAGAGCGATGGGAAGTGGCTTCTTAGACAAGGCTTTCGAGAGGTCGATGAGACCGAAAGCGGTTTCAGTTTGCTTGCACTCGGTCATGAGGATGATGGCGCAGTCGGAATTCCAAGATTCTCTGAGAGCGCCAAGCGGGGCCTTCCATCTGACACGAAAGGCATCACCGTCTTCTATTCAGAGCGGTGCCCTTTTACTGACTTTCATATCGGTAGCTCACTTAGGGAAACTTGTAAGAAACGGGGACTTTCCGCAACTGTGGTAAAGCTGGATAGTCTCGACAAAGCACAAAACGCGCCCACACCCGCGACCATTTTCAGCTTGTTTGTCGATGATCGTTTCGTGACCACCGATTTGAGTGTCTGCATGGATAGCCGGTTTGACAAAATCATCGAAAAGGCAGGCGAAGGCAAAGCGCTCGGTTTGTAGGGGCTGAACGGTCTTCGGCGCTGCAAGGTTTCTGGTAATCATCACCGATAGAAAAGCAGTCGTCAGGCTTGCCGGTGCGAAAGCAACTTCGTCCGCACTCCCTCCCCTCGCACGTCCCCTATCGAAGGGGCGTTTTGGCACAGACATGCTTCATGCTGCGGTCAATATCCCACGATGCGAAAGCGGCGGCTCTTTTGAGAGCGTGCCGCTTTCTGTCATACCGCCGTGTGGCAATGGCGCGTGACAGCCCGCACATGCTGATCTGGTCCGGGGTCAGACGTTTTCGATGCGGATTGCGACTGGGTCCATGGCCAGAACACCGGTTGCGGACATGCCTTCGAGCGCCACATCGAGAGAGGCGCGGGAGGTTGAATCCGTGGTGATCAGAACCGGGGCGACCTCGGGATTGGCGTCTTGCCCGTATTGGCGCATCCGGTCGATTGATACCCCCGCATCGCCAAGCGCGGTAGCGATTTTGGCCAGTGCACCGGGTTTGTCCAGCAGCGACAGGCGCAGGTAGAAGGGGGCCGGGGTCGCCGCCACCGCCGGGGTTGCCTGTTGCAGGGTCGTGGCCGGGGCGCCAAAGGTCGCCACGCGGATGCCGCGGGCAATGTCCATCACGTCGGACATCACGGCAGAGGCAGTCGGGCCTTCGCCCGCACCGGCGCCGCGCAGCACGATCTGGCCGACTTCATCGCCTTCCAGAACGCACATGTTGGTGGCGTTTTCCAATTGCCCAAGCGGCGAGGTGGCGGGCACGAGACAGGGGCTCATGCGCTGCTCCAGCCCGCGACCGGTCATCTGGGCAACGCCCAGCAGCTTGATGCGATAGCCCATGTCGGCGGCGTGGCGGATGTCTTCGATGGTGATGCGTTCGATCCCTTCGAGCACCATATTGCCAAAGTCGACCTGCGTGCCAAAACCGATGGCGGCCAGAAGCGCTAGCTTGTGCCCGGCGTCGATCCCGCCCACGTCCAGCGTCGGATCGGCTTCGAGATAGCCCAGCGCCTTGGCGGCTTCAAAGACCTCTTCATAGGGCAGGCCCTCGTTCTCCATCCGCGTCAGGATGTAGTTACAGGTGCCGTTCATCACCCCCATGATGCGTTCGATCCGGTTGCCCGCCAGCCCCTCTGTCAGGGCCTTGATCACCGGGATGCCGCCGGCAACAGCCGCCTCAAAGCGCAAGACGGCGCCTTTGGCCTCGGCCTTTTCCGCAAGCATTTGCCCGTGATGGGCCAACATGGCCTTGTTGGCCGTCACGACGTCCTTGCCGATCGCCAGCGCGGCTTCGGTCGCGGCTTTGGCCGGGCCGTCCGAACCGCCCATGAGTTCGACGAAGAGATCGACATCCTCACGCAGGGCCAGCGCGACGGGGTCGTCTTCCCAGGCGTAGCCGCTGATGTCGATGCCACGATCTTTGTCGCGCGAACGGGCACTGACGGCAGAAATGGTGACCGGACGCCCGCAGCGCTGTTCGAGCAGCTTGGCCTTGCGCTGGACAATCTTGATGACGCCGGTGCCGACGGTGCCAAGTCCCGCAATCCCGAGGCGCAGGGGGGCAATGTTGGGCGTGTCTTGAGACATGAGAGACTCCGGTGTCAGTTTGAAAATCTGACCGTCCTGATAGCTGCGAATGTCTCAGGGCGCAACAGTGGTGACAGGCTGCAGGGCAGCGAGACGGCCATTCCTTAGCGCAGGCGGGCGGGAACGTTCTGTTCAGTCGGAAAAGGCGGTGTTGTTGCGCAGGGCGTCGGCCCGGCGATTGGCCGCTGCTGCGCGTGCCGCGAGCGCATCCGTGGTCTCTTCGACGCTGCGCTCCGGGGCGGCAATGGCCGCAGAGACGGCGGCGCTGTCCATCAGCGTCGGCCAGGGCACATTGTCGTCCAGAGGCTCAATCGGTCCCGACAGATCCGGCTGCGGGCTGCATCCGCTCAGTGCAAGGGTGAGCCCCAGAAAGGCGGAGGCCATGATCGGGAAGGTTCGGAAGTGGGTCATGGGCAGGCCGGGCTTTGTAGAATCTCGGGTCAATAGCGGTCGGCTCTGGCGGAGCGACACAGGATGAGTGCGACGGACCTGCGGCGGCCCGCCATGGTGCAGCTTATCCGCGCAGACGCGCGGCGGCAATGCACCTTTCCATAGGCCGCATGACAGGGTAGGGAGGGAGACGTTTTTAATGCGGAGTGCCGACCGATGTCCCAGAGCCCCCAAAGCCCAGAACACTCCGCACCGACGGAGCTGACCCTGATGGCCTCGCCGGTTCGGCGGGCCAGCGCCAGCGCCATGCTGGTGTTGCTGGGCGGTTTGCTGATCTGGGTGGCGGTCGATGCGCCCGAGATGGCGCTGCCTTGGCTGGCGCTTCTGCTGGTGCTGGCGGTCGGCTCATTGGGGCTGGCTTGGCATGTCTGGCGGGCAAGCGCCCATGGTTTGGTGCTGACCGAAGAGGCGCTTTGCGACGGGTCGGGTCGGGTTGTCTGCCGGCTCGAGGATATCGCGGCGGTCGAACGTGGCACCTTTGCTTTTAAGCCCTCCAACGGCTTTCTGATCAAGCTCAAAACCACACACACCCGGGCTTGGGCGCCGGGGGTCTGGTGGCGTCTGGGGCGGCGTGTCGGGGTGGGCGGTGTTACCCCGGCATCGCAGGGTAAGGCCATGGCCGATGTCATCGCCGCGCGCATTGCCGGGCAAGGACGCATCGACTGAGACGGTCGGTGGCCACAGGTGTCTGCCGTTTTAATGATTGCGCCAGGGATGTCGCGAGCCGCCATGGTCCATATTGGGGTCGTCCGTCGTGTCATCGTCGCTGTTTCCGCCGCCTGGGGGTTGCCCGTCATCAAAGGGGACCTGCGCGGCGAAGCGCGGCTTGGTGATGACGGCATCCTCAAAGACGAAATCTGTCAGCCCGACATCGAAGACAGGCCTCCACGGACGCAGGGTTTCGACCAGAAGGATTTCTTCGCCGTTGACCATGATGGGCAGGCGTTCGGTGACATCGGGTAACGTCTGTGCGGTCAGGGCCTCCATGTCGCCCGTGGCATAGGACCAACTGAGCTTGTAGCTGCCGTTGCCTTGCCAATCGACCGTATACTGGACTGCCGAAGTACGCAGAGACACAGCGGCATCGTCGCTGAGAAAGCGGAACATGGCGGCCAGACCGTCCAGAAAGTCCGGGTCGACGGTTTCCGTCTGCCGGGCCAAATAGTCTGAAACGGTGTAATTGGCCCGGTTGGCGCGGGTTTTGGCCGAGAAGCCATCGAATACGGTCAGGAAAAACAGCAGCGTAAACAGCAGCATGGGTAGCATCAGGATCGCTTCGATTGAGGCTGAGCCGTCCTGGTGCCGGTGGAATGCGGCGCATGGCCGTGATCGGAGCGTTTCGCGCAGGCGGGCAAGAAGATGTGACATATCTGGCGCCCCCTAGGTGTTCGGTTCGTTGACGAAGCCCGCGATGGCCGCCATCGCGTAGCCGGAACCGGGATAGCGCTCCAGCGCCGCGCCGATCCATGTGGTCGGAAAGACAGGGTCGACATTGACGCAGGCCCGCACCAGCATCAGTTCATTTTCGCCACCATCCGTGAACGTGGTGGCCGGGGTCACATCTTCCGCGCGGTCGATGCAGGCTGCGGCGGTTTGCGGCGGGGTGAATTCGCGTGCGTTGATCGGTTCCAGCGCGATGTGAATATTGTCCTCGCAATGGCGGACATAGCGCGCGTAGGTGCACACCGTGCTCTTGAGGTTGGGCAGGGTGACCTCTGTCATGCGACCCAGACGCACATCGCGCACCGCCAGATCCAGCCCGCGTTCCAGCATTGAATGGGTGACCGTGTAATAGCCGATCTCATAGCCACCAAGCATGATCATCGTGAACAGCGGGAAGAACAGGGCGAATTCTATTGTGGTCGTGCCCCTTTGGTCGCGCACATATCGTGCGGGGATTCGGCACCGTCGGGAAAAGCGGACAAGTGTACGGATCATTCGACCAGCCTTAGTTCTGTGACCTTGGTGGCGATGGCGGCAAAGGCATCGGTGATTTCCAGGCCTTCGACGTCATAGTAATGCGCTGGGGAAGAGGCGCAGTTGCGCAACACGCTGTGGGCCGAATAGGGCACTTCAAACCCGACGGTGAACACCAGGATGTTGTTGGCTTTCGCGGCCGAGCAGATGGTGTTCAGGCGGGCATCCTTCGCATCGTTTTCGATCCCGGCGAGGGTGGAGTTCATCCAGAAATTATAGTCGTTGTAGCTGCCCGAGGCCGCACGCCGCGCGTTGGCATGGCTGGCCAGGGTAAAGCGTCGCCAGACTTCCGGCCAGCTCAGGCGGACCGCGTTTGAGCCGCCGTAGACATCCTCGTAATACCTGCCCCGGTTGGGTTCGTACCACCGGGTTTCGTCGCGGCAGGTGTAATACCAGCCACGATATCCGCAAACCTGATAGACGGTCGGAAATGACACGCGCCCGTCCGGCGCCAGAAACATGTCCGAGGGCCCCGAACGGTAGCTTTCCGGCATGGTGTACTGCGTCGTGTTGACGCCGTCGGTCATCACCACCAGCACTTTCAGCGTTCCGCCGGTATCGTCGGCGGGGTGGCCCAGCATGGCGACGTCCACCTCTCCCGAATTGATCAGTGCCTGTGTCAGTGGGCGGGCCGAGGGGTGCAACAGCGCCGCCCCCCATTTGACGCCAAGATCGATCGAGGTGTTCCCGTCGGCGACCAGAGACCGGATTTTCTTTTTCACATCCGACAGCGACCGAGAAAACGGCAGGATGGCGTTTACGGCTTTCGGGTCGCAGACCTCCAGCACCGCCCCACTGTTGTAATAGCCGTTGTAAAACGGGTCGAAAGAGACGGTCTGGTCATAGGTCTTGGCAAAGGGGATGTCTTTGGTCTCAAGGCTCGGGTCGTAAAAGTCATCCGCGCTGAAATTGATGCAATGCGAATAGTTATGCGGGTCATTCAGTTTCAGTTCGGACAAAATGGTGGCCCCGGCATTCACCTGCGTCGAATAGGGGATGACGGAAAAGGACACGGCATCAGGGGCCGAATTGTCGAAAATCGTCTGGGCAAAGGCCTGACCGGCGTTGGACAGATTGGTCAGGCGGCGGGAATTGTTCATCGAGTTGGAGACATCGAGGACCAGCGAGATCTCCAGATTGGCAAGCCCCTGTTCCGCCGCACCCGAGCTGCTGAGGGACAGTTCGTCGATGGCGGCGAACTTCATGAAATAGGTGGGAATGTCGGCGGCGACATAGGCGGTGACGCGGCGACCCTGACCGGAGATCTCAGTCTTGACCTCGGTCAGATATTCCAGAAGTCCGGCTTTGGCGAAATAGTCCTCGACCACATCTTTCGGGTCCAAAGTATTATCGAGATTGGCCGCGGCAAGCACTGCGCGATCAAGCGTGTTCTGCAGCTGTGTGCGCAGGGCCTCGTGGCGTGCGACGTCGACGCCGATACCGGCCAGCAAAATCAGAATGATCAGCGTGAACAGGCTGAACAGCACCAGAGAGCCGTCTTCATTGCGGTGAAACAGGCGCCGGGTCTGAGCCAGTCCTCTGGTCGTGCCGAGTATGGTCTTGCATGGCGTTGCGCCATGGGTCCTGAAACACGTCATAGATCTATCTGGCTGCTCTTGGCAGCACTTCCCCCAAATCGTCGACGCGCAGTTCCGTCTTCAGATACGTGGAACTGCACGAAGCTGTCTGATGCGTGCTGTGCTGGACGAGGGTCTCGCAAAGCGCTGAAACAGACGTTGCCAGCTGAAAACAGCTTGCCCAAAATTGTTAACGTTTCCCTGCGAACGTCTCCATTCGCACCAATAGTGTGGGCTCTGGCAACGGTTTGGTAAAGCCTTGCGAAGCCCGGTCTTGAAGTTGTCACATTCTTCGATATCAAAGCGCTTTTAGTCCGCAGCTGTGCCCGCGCGGAGAGGGGCGGGCCACATTTTGACTGGAAGTCGGGCAGGATTTGGCCGGTTCGGCCATATTTCGGTCGCAAAGCGATTCGTTTTTTGCAACGGGACTTAGGTGGTTTATCTGCTTGGCGGACCAGTGCCGGGGCTGCAATGTCCCTCTGGACCTTGCCCGGGAGAGAGGGGATACTTGGCGCCATGTCATTGCCACCCGGATTCTTGGAAGAACTGCGCAACCGTTTGTCGCTGACCGATGTGGTCGGACGCAAAGTCATGTGGGACAAGCGCAAGTCCAACCCCGGAAAGGGTGACATGTGGGCGCCTTGTCCGTTTCACCACGAAAAGACCGCATCCTTTCACGTCGATGACAAACAGGGATTCTATTATTGCTTTGGCTGTCATGCCAAAGGCGATGCGATTTCTTTCGTGCGAGAGACCGAGAACCTGGGTTTCATGGAGGCGATCGAGCTGCTGGCAGGCGAAGTCGGGTTGCCGATGCCCGAACGCGACCCGCGGGCCAAAGAGCAGGCCGACAAGCGCAGCGAACTGGCCGAGGTCAACGAGGCGGCGAACCGGTTTTTCCGTCTCAGCCTGAGCCAGCAGGGCGGGGCCATGGCGCGGGTCTATCTCGACAAGCGGGGGATGAAGTCTGAAACGCGTGAACGCTTCGAGATCGGTTTTGCGCCTGCGGGCAATGCGCTTTTGCGCGCACTCAAGGAACAAGGGATCTCCGCCGAGTTGGCGGTCGAGGCCGGGGTGGCGGCCAAGCCCGATGATGGACGTGATCCCTATGACTTCTTTCGCGACCGGATCGTCTTTCCGATCCGTGACGGGCGCGGGCGTCTGATTTCCTTTGGCGGGCGGGCGATGGACCCGAATGCCCGGGCCAAATACCTCAACGGGCCCGAGCGGCTGCTGTTTGACAAGGGGGCGGCGCTCTACAACCACGCGCCGGCACGGGCGGGCTGCGGCAAGGGGCAGACGCTGATCGTCGCCGAAGGCTATATGGATGTGATCGCCCTGGCGGAAGCGGGGTTCGAGGCCACCGTGGCCCCGCTTGGGACCGCGATCACGGAACGCCAGTTGCAACTGATGTGGCGCATGTGTCCCGAACCCGTCATCGCGCTCGATGGCGATAAAGCGGGTCTGCGCGCTGCCTATCGCGTGATCGATCTGGCGATGCCGCTGTTGCAGGCGGGACAGTCGCTGCGCTTTGCCATTCTTCCGGAAGGGCAGGACCCGGATGAGCTGATCAAGGCCAAAGGTCCCTCTGCCATGCAAGAGGTGGTCGAGGGCGCGGTGCCTATGGTGACGCTGCTGTGGCGGCGTGAAACCGAAGGCAAGGTCTTTGACAGCCCGGAACGCCGGGCGGCTCTGGACAAATCCCTGCGTGATGCGATCCGCCCGATCACCGATCCTTCGATCAAGGGGCATTACGGCGAGATCCTCAAGGATATGCGGTTTGAGCTGTTCCGGGGCAACCGTGGCAAGGGCGACGACGGCGCAGGCAAAGGAGGCAGTCGGCGTCCCTGGATGCCAGCGGCCCCCTATGCGCGTGGCCGGTTCGGCAAGGCGCCTGCGGTGCCGACGGAGGGGCTGAAAGCGTCGATGATTGTTTCGGGCGACGAAAGCTATGCCGATTTCATGCGCGAGGCGGTGGTGTTGGCAACGTTGCTGCGCAATCCGGGATCCGGCCTGTCCTTCCTGTCGCAGCTCGAAGCGCTGCAACCGCAAACCGAGGAGCACGCGCGGGTGCTTCATGCCTTACTGACTCATGTTGATGAAATGGAGGCCGGGGCGCTGCGGGACAAGGTTGTTGAAATGGCCGGACGCGAGGCCCTTGATAGATTGATGGCGCATCCCCATGTGCAAATCGCACCGCCTGTGCGCCATCCCGATCCGGAGATGGCCGAAATGTGCCTGACCGAGGAATTGGCCAAGCTCAAGGCGCGTCGCGGGTATAAGACAGAGCTGGACGAAGGTCTGAACGACATGCTGGCGGCGGATGATGAGAAACTGACATGGCGTCTGCGCCAAGCAGCGGAGGCGCGCAACCGGGCCACAAAGGCTGAAACAGAGGACCGCACTGAGTTCGACGTGGCCGACAACGGGCTGGAATTGTCGCGCAATGAACGCGACGCCTTTCATGCGTTGTTGTCGCGAATCAACCCGCAGAAGGATGGATGAGCGCTGGACGCGCAGGGCATTCGAAATAGATAAACAGACAAAGATATGTGCGTTCGCTGCCCTCTGGTGCAGGGACGGTTAAGGAAATATGGGTATTCGGGTAGCGAATCGCCGAATCGCATGACATGATTCGTGAAGACATGCGACTCACCCTTGGGACGGGCGAGTCGTGCGGGTCAGGATATCAGGCGGGCAGGGGCATCTACCCGGCCGCAATCGAAGGCCCAAGTGACGTGAAGGGGAGTGCCGTATGGCCGCGAAGGACAACGACGACGCCAAGACTGAAGATCAGGACCAGGACGTGATGCTCGATGTGAGCCAGGCTGCGGTCAAGAAGATGATCGCGGAGGCGCGCGAGAAGGGTTACATTACCTACGATCAGCTCAACAAAGTGCTGCCGCCGGAACAGGTCAATTCCGAACAGATCGAAGACGTGATGTCGATGCTCTCGGAAATGGGTATCAACGTGATCGAAGACGAAGAGGTCGACGAAGACGAGGCTGGCGCCTCTGAGGAGGCAAAGGGCGGCGAACTGGTTGCGGCGTCCTCGTCTCGCGATGTGGCCGTGGCTTCGTCCGAGACCGAAAAACTGGATCGGACTGACGACCCGGTGCGCATGTACCTGCGCGAAATGGGCTCTGTCGAACTGCTGTCGCGTGAAGGCGAAATCGCGATTGCGAAACGCATCGAGGCGGGCCGCAACACGATGATCTCCGGGCTGTGTGAAAGCCCGCTGACCTTTCAAGCGATCACCATCTGGCATGACGAACTTCTGTCCGAAGACATTCTGCTGCGCGATGTGATTGATCTCGAAGCCACCTTTGGCGGTGGTGTCGACGACGATGACGAAAACGGCGTGGTCGATGGTCTGAAGGTCGAGGCGACCACCAAAGACGGCGAAGAAAAGTCCAAGCAGCAGGAATACGACGCCGACGGCAATCCGATTTCTTCGGACGATGACGACGACGATGATGACGACGAGCAGGCCAATATGTCGCTCGCCGCGATGGAAGCTGCGCTGAAGCCACAGGTTCTGGAAACGCTCGCACGGATTTCCAACGATTTCGCGCAGCTGTCCGAAATGCAGGACCTGCGGATGAACGCGACGCTGCACCAGCATGGCACCTTCTCGGAAGACGAAGAGGCCGAGTATCAGCAGCTGCGCTCCGAGATCGTGACGCTGGTGAATTCGCTGCATTTGCACAACAACCGGATCGAAGCGCTGATTGACCAGCTTTATGGCATCAACAAGCGGATCATGACGATCGACTCGAGCATGGTGAAACTGGCTGACCAGGCCCGGATCAACCGCCGTGAATTCATCGAGGAATATCGCGGTCACGAGCTGGACCCGAACTGGATGGACCGCATGGGCGAGAAATCGGGTCGCGGCTGGCAGATGTTCTTTGAACGCCACGCCCCCAAGGTCGAGGAACTGCGCGCGGATATGGCCATGGTCGGTCAGTATGTGGGTGTGGACATCTCTGAATTCCGCCGCATCGTCGCGCAGGTTCAGAAAGGCGAAAAAGAGGCCCGTCAGGCCAAGAAGGAAATGGTCGAGGCCAACCTGCGTCTGGTGATTTCCATTGCCAAGAAATACACCAACCGCGGCCTGCAATTCCTTGATCTCATTCAGGAAGGCAACATCGGCCTGATGAAGGCGGTCGACAAGTTCGAATACCGCCGTGGCTATAAGTTCTCGACCTATGCCACATGGTGGATCCGTCAGGCGATCACGCGTTCCATCGCGGATCAGGCCCGCACCATCCGTATTCCGGTCCATATGATCGAGACGATCAACAAGCTGGTTCGGACCGGGCGTCAGATGCTGCATGAAATCGGTCGCGAACCGACGCCGGAAGAACTGGCCGAAAAGCTGCAGATGCCGCTGGAAAAGGTCCGCAAGGTGATGAAAATCGCCAAGGAACCGATTTCGCTTGAGACGCCGATTGGCGACGAGGAAGACAGCCAGCTTGGCGATTTCATCGAGGACAAGAACGCGGTTCTGCCGCTCGATGCCGCCATTCAGGAAAACCTCAAGGAGACCACCACCCGCGTGCTCTCCTCGCTCACCCCGCGCGAAGAACGCGTGCTGCGCATGCGGTTCGGCATCGGGATGAACACCGACCACACGCTCGAAGAGGTGGGGCAACAGTTCTCGGTGACCCGCGAACGGATCCGTCAGATCGAGGCGAAGGCTTTGCGGAAGCTGAAACACCCCAGCCGGTCGCGGAAGTTGAGAAGCTTCTTGGATCAGTAAATAAATTAGGCCTCCATCTGGGGGCCTAATTTATTTAGGGGAATATCAATGTCCCTGTTTGCCCCGGATATTGGGCTTTTGAATTTTCATTCCAGTGAAGTACGATTTTCACAGGAAGGTCGAGCGCTTTAGCGAGAGTTTGGATGTTGTGGCAGGCTCTCCTTGCATCGACGCCTTGAAATGAGAGATCCAAGCTCTCGATATATCTGTAACCATTCTCTGTGTGCTTACCTTCTTTTAGTTGAAGGGACAAAAGTTCTCTAAGACCTGCAAGGTCGAAGTGACCTTTGCTTCGAGCAAGTATGCTTTGCAATATATCGTTCCAATAGAGGGATGGGCACGATGTATCTGATATGGTGGCTGATTTGATGCTTGTGAAGCTTACATTCGGAAGGTTGCCCGTGCGAAATTCAGCAGTTGCCATAGGTTTTGGCAGGGCTGTTTTTGGTGTCTGGCTTAACTCCCGATGTTGAGAGAAAATCCTTGAAATTATTGTTTTGGCCGTGTCTTCAAGTGGAATAGCCAAGGATTTCATATATTCGTAGTCGTCATCTTCGATCTCTATAGATTTCATATTTGCACCTCCAGGTCGCAACTATACTTGATATATATCAGATATACTGTGGATTCAATCCTGTATTTGATTTGGTGTGTTGTGGTTCTGCGAAACAAGGCTGTAGGCCGCCGTGCATCGCATTACCGGCCGGCGGTCTGGCGATTTTGGAAGCGCTACGCATCGTTCAAATGTCTGACGGATTTGGCTCGCATGAAACGCGGCATGCACCCGTTTTCTCGCCATACTCCAGTCAGACGTCGACAGCTTGCACTCCGCCCGTCCTCCCGCCACACTGGCGGCCAAACAGGAGGGTCCTCATGTCACTTTTTTCCAAACTTTTCGGTGGTTCATCCGGTGGCGCGGCGGCGCAGGCTTCGGCGGCGGAGGTGAAGCCTGAACTCTACAGCGGGTTTCGCATTTTTCCGACGCCGATCAAGGCGGAGAGCGGCTTTCGCATCTGTGCGCGCATCGAGAAAGAGATCGATGGCGACACCAAAGTGCACGAGATGATCCGGGCGGACACCATTTCCACCAAAGAAGAGGCGGAGATCGCCAGTCTGCGCAAGGCGCAGGTCTTCATCGATCAGATGGGCAACAGCGTGTTTGACAGCTGATCGCCGCGCTTTGCGCGCATAAATTGTCGATTGTTCATCAGCGGCACAGCCCGATGTATTGGGCTATGCCGTTTCGTTTCTGGCCCGGGCTGTTGGTCCATCAGTCCGGGCCTGAGGATCAGGCCAGTGCGGCCTTGACCGTCTCGGAGATCGGCTCGGTCGGGTGACCGATCAGCTTGGACAGGGTTTTGCTGTCGTCAAACAGGGCACCCTCGGCGGCTTTCGCGTCCGAATCCGCAAGAATGGCGGCGAAGCCCTCGGGCAGGCCGGCGCCGACCAGCGCCTCGGTGAAGGCGGCTTGCGGCATGTCGGTGTAGCTGACCGGTTTGCCCGACAGCTCGCTCACGATGGCGGCGTAATCGCTCAAGGTGTAGGCCTCATCGCCGGCCAGTTCCAGAACCTCACCGTCATGGCCGCCCGCCAGCACGACGGCGGCGGCTTCGGCGTAATCGCTGCGCGTTGCCGTGGCGAATTTGCCATCTTTGGCCGCGCCGAAATGCTGACCCAGTTCAAGGTCTTGCGGCAGGGTCATGGTGATGTTTTCCGAATACCAGCCATTGCGCATAAGCGTGTAGGACAGACCGCTGTCCTTGAGCATCGCCTCGGTGGCGAGGTGTTCCTCGGCGAGCGCCATATCCCCGCTCTCCGCGTTCAGGATCGAGGTGTAGGCGATGAACGGTACGCCAGCCGCTTTGGCAGCGGCGATGACATTCCTGTGCTGTACGGCGCGCTGGCCGACTTCAGAGGAGGAGATCAGCAACAGCCGGTCGACGCCTGCAAAGGCGGCTTCCAGACTGGCGGGGTCGGTGTAGTCGCCGCGACGAGTGGCGATGCCTTTGGCGGCATAGGCCTCTGCGGCGGCATCAGAGCGCACGAGCGCCAGAATGTCGTCTTTCGCCACGCGTTTGGCAAAATGATCAACGGCCAGCTGGCCAAGCTGACCGGAGGCGCCGGTGATTAGATAGGTGGTCATGGTCTTTCCTTTTGCGGTCCGGAACTGTATATAAGTCTCAAATAGAGACCTTTGGTGCCGCTGAAAAGGAGGCACTATTTTCGCCCCAGGTTACTTTGAGGGAACCATCTCGAGGCAATGCCGCCATTGCACCCAGGCGCAGACCTGCGGGCTCAGAACCAGAAAAAGGACGAAGATCATGCGCGACGTTCCGATGACCCGTTTGGAACAATGGAAAGCCGAGGGCTTTGATCCGCACAACTGCCCGGTGCGGCAGGTGTTGGATCATGTGGCCGCGAAATGGACCACGCTCATCTTGATGGAGCTGGAAGCGGGTCCGCAGCGGTTCAATGCGCTGGGACGGGCCTTGCCGGATATTTCAAAGCGGATGCTGACCCAGTCGCTGCGCGAACTGGAGCGCGATGGCCTCGTGCAACGCGAGGTTTTTAACACCAAGCCGCCGTCTGTCAGCTACAGTCTCACGGATTTGGGCCGCTCCTTTCTGGGGCCGCTGCACGGTCTGGTCGATTGGGCCGGGGCGCAGATGCCCGCCATCGCACGCGCCCGAGCTGCCTTCGATCAGGGCTGATCGCAAGCGGCAAAGTGAACCAAACCGCACTTTGCTGCGTTACCTTCTTGAACGCGACTGACCGAGAGACGCACAAGGAGGTCCATGACATGCGTTGGAAGACCCTGAAACTTGCCGCTGTTGCTCTGGCTGCGCCCGCTGGTTTGGCGGTGGCTGCCGTGGCGGCGCCCTTTGTGCCGCTCACGCCCGAGCATCTTAATCCTGAGCCGGTTGTGATTGCGGTCCCGCAGGAGGACCTGCAGCGGTGCATAGAGACCCTGCAACAGGTGTTTATCTCCCCCGTCGAGGGTGCGAGTGTTCAGACAGCCTCGCTGTCGCCTGCAGAACGCGGCCCGACGGTGACCTGTGTCGCCAAGTAAACGCCTGCGTGAGACCCTCGTGCGAGGTTCTGAGAGACGTTGTGCCGCTGTCCTGACCTGCTAAGCTCCTCACATGGTCAATGTGACCTTTGGGGGCTGCCTGTGAAAAATGCGACATGTCTTGCGGTGGGGGTTGCCCTGTCAATTCTTGCGACACCGGCCTTGGCGGACTGTGCCGACAATATGCACAGGGTGCTGAGTTGTGATCTTGGCGACAAGACGCTCGATCTCTGTCTCGATCCCTATTCCGTCAATCTGTTGTATCGTTTTGGCCCTCCGGGCGCGCCGGAGCTGGAGTTGATCCGCCCGCTGTCCAGTGCAACCTATGTGCCCTGGCCCGGGATCGGGCGTGCGATCTGGGAGCAGGTGACACTCACCAACTATGAAGCCAGCTATGAAGTCTTCTGGATGTTCGACAAGATCGACCGTCTGGAAAAGGGTGGTGTTATTGTGACCTCGGGCGAGGAGCTGCTGGCAGAGCTTCATTGCACCAGCTCGCCCGAGCAGGATTTCGAAACGCTCTATCAGGCCTATCAGGTTGAGGGCTACTGTCGCGGCATGTCCGGGCAGGGGATGTCGCTGGAGGCCTGCGAATGAGCCATCATATGTTCGAAATCGAAACCCGTGGTCCGGGGCTGTATGAGGTGACGGACCAGGTGGCACGCTGGGTGGCGGGGTTTGGCACGAAAGAAGCCGTGCTGACCCTGATGATCCAGCACACCTCGGCTTCTTTGGTGATCCAGGAAAACGCGGATCCCGAGGTGCGCGTGGATCTGACCAATTTCTTTGGCCGGCTGGTGCCGCCGACGACAGATCCGGCGATGTCCTATCTCACCCATACCTATGAGGGGCCGGACGATATGCCAGCACATATCAAGGCGGCCTTGTTGCCCACCAGCTTGTCCATTCCTGTTATTTACGGGCGTCTGGGGCTGGGAACATGGCAAGGTATCTACCTTTTCGAACATCGGCAGCGACCGCATCGGCGCCGGGTACTGGCGCTGTTGCCGGAATGACTCTGTTTGGGATCTTTCAGTGCCCACAACATCTTGCGGCTGAAATTTGTTCTACCCAAATTCTAGGTCGCCCCCTATAGTGCCTGTGGATAAGTAGGGCGAAGACCCTATGGGACAGAGGCGAGAAGAAAAAGGGGGCGTCCGATGCGTTGTCCATTTTGTGGAAATGTCGACACACAGGTGAAAGATAGCCGACCGGCGGAGGACCATGTGGCGATCCGGCGCAGACGGTTCTGCTCGGCCTGTGGCGGACGGTTCACGACCTATGAACGTGTGCAGCTGCGCGATCTCGTCGTGGTGAAATCCAACGGGCGGCGCGAAGATTTCGACCGCGACAAGCTGGAGCGCTCGATCCGCATCGCGGCCCAGAAACGCCCGATCGAACCGGAACGTCTGGACCAGATGATCTCCGGCATCGTGCGGCGTCTGGAAAGCATGGGCGACACGGACATCCCGTCGAAAACCATCGGCGAGATCGTGATGGAAAGCCTCGCCCGGATTGATACCGTGGCCTATGTGCGCTTTGCCTCTGTCTATAAGAATTTCCAGGCGGCAGATGATTTTGACAAGTTTGTCAGCGAATTGCGCCCCGGAGTGAAACCCGAAGAGTAATCCATATGTCCGATCTTGATCACATGCGTCACGCGCTGTCTCTGGCGGCGCGGGGGCTTGGACAGGTCTGGCCCAATCCCGCAGTCGGCTGCGTCATCGTGCAGGGCGATCATGTTGTGGGGCGCGGCTGGACCCAACCCGGCGGTCGGCCCCATGCGGAAACCATGGCGCTGGCGCAGGCGGGTGCTGCTGCGCGCGGAGCCACCGCCTATGTCACGCTTGAACCCTGTTCCCATCACGGCAAAACCCCGCCCTGCGCCGAAGCACTGAGTGCGGCAGGTATTGCGCGTGTGGTGGTGGCGCTGGGCGATCCCGATCCGCGGGTGAACGGGCGGGGCTTGGCGCTGTTGCAGGCGGCGGGCATCGAGGTGGTGACCGGTGTCTGCACGGCGCAGGCGCGGGCAGCACAGGCAGGATTTTTGTCCCGGATCGAACGCGGGCGTCCCATTGTGACGCTGAAACTGGCACTGTCCTGGGACGGGCGTATCGCGACGGCGAGCGGGGAAAGCCAATGGATCACCGGGCCGCTTGCGCGGCGACGGGTGCATGGGATGCGCTCCAGTCACGATGCGGTTCTGGTTGGGGGAGGCACTGCGCGGGTTGACAACCCCACGCTGACGGTGCGCGGGCTTGGGGTGTCTCACCAGCCGGTGCGGCTGGTCATGTCACGCCATCTCGATCTGCCGCTGGACGGCAATCTGGCGCAGAGCGCGCAGGAGGTGCCGGTCTGGCTCATGCACGGTCCCGACGCCTCGCCCGATCTGGTGTCGGCTTGGCAGGGCCTTGGCGCCGAATTGATCGAAGTGCCGGTGGCGCAGGGGCGGCTCGACGCCGCTGCCGCTCTGGCGGCCCTTGGTGCGCGCGGCCTGACCCGGGTCTTTTGCGAAGGTGGCGGGTCGCTGGCCGCCTCGCTTTTGTCGGCGGGGCTGGCGGATTATGTGGCCTTGTTCACCGCCGGGCTTGGCATCGGTGCTGAGGGTCTTCCGGGGCTGGGGGCGCTGGGACTGGACCGTCTTGCGATGGCGCCGCGCTACACTTTGGAGCGGATGGAACAAGTCGGCCCGGATGTGTTGACCCACTGGTCGCGCACCCGGTGAGTTACCGCGCGATGCCCAGTGCGCGCGCCCGCAATTTGCGCAACATGACCAATGCGGATTGTACCAGCGGGCTGCGGCCCGGCGGGGCGTTGGCCAAAAGCGTCAGCGCCTCTTCCGGCGAAATCGCCGCGCCATCGCGTGGATCGAAATAGCGCGGATAATCGATCAGGGCCGCATGGGCGAGACCCGCCAGCGTCGGATGCGCGCCCTGCCGCCGCGCAGGACGTGGCAGATGATCCTCGGTCAGCCCCCAGCCCGCGTAAAAGGGCATGCCCAGACAGGTCACCGGGGTGTCGCGCAGCAGCGCCTCAAACCCCATCAGCGACGTCATGGTCCAGAGCCGGTCGCAGGCGGCAATCAGCGCCAGAGGATCGGCATCGCGGGCCACAACGTCCGCGATCCGGGCTGCATCGTCAACGCGCCCGCGCCGCAGACCGGCTTCGACATCGGGGTGAGGTTTGTAGATCAGTGTGGCCTCGGGATGGGCCTCGCGCGCGGCCTGCAAAAGCGCCCGGTTGGTCCGCACCGGGCCGGCGGCCAGTCGGATCGAGGCATCGTCTTCGACCTGTCCGACCACCAGAATGCGCGGCCCATCGGGCAGGGGCGGCATGCTCTTGCCCTGATTGTATTTCGTCAGTTCCAGTGCAATCAGACAGCGCAGAAGCTGATCAATGCGCTCGGCGGCGTGGAGAGGCATCTGAACACGCCGGATAATCCAGTGTTCCAGACGTGACGGCTGAGAGGGGTCGAAATAGAGGCCCAGATCGTCGAGCACCAAAGACATCGGCCGAACCAGTGCCGCGCCAAGCCCGCGCGAACGCAGGAAGCCATCTTCCATGCGCAGATCTGCCTGTTGCGCCAGAGCCGGCGACAGCCCCCAATGGACATGTTTCCGGCCCGCGACTGTCGCTGCTCGCAGCTTTTGTGGATGGTCGGTGAACCCGATCCCCCGGGCTCCGATGTAGCGCCGCAGAAACGGCCGTTTCCAGCGCAGGATGTTGGAGGCGACATAGCCCGCGGCATCTTCTTTGCGGGCGCGGTTGCAGGCCTCTAAGTGCGCCAGAACCGTTTCAATCTCGCAGGGCGCGCCATGTCGGTCTAGCCAGTCTGGAAAGATCATCATTGCACCGGCGAAAAGCTGGGCGCGGGTCAGGCGACGGGTGACGTGCGGATTGGGGGTTTCGTCTTCGCTCAGTCCGAGGTTGGCATACCAGGGCTGTCCGAAGACGCGGGGCCGGTGCCCGGCGAGGATGGCCTCAAATCCGGCTCCGGCGCTGTGGGTGTAAACGGCTGTGGCCATCGACAGAAGGTCCCACAGATTGCTGTCCGCAGGCGCGTGCAGAAGGCGCTGGCCAGCGTCTGTGTTGCTGAGCAGCCCCTCGGCGCAGGGCAGAATGACTGCGGTCGCATTGATGGTTTCGGTCTGGGCAAAGACCAGAAGTTCCTGCATATCGGCCTGACTTGCGCTGCCTTCAGGCTGGTCGAGGACCAGCACATAGGGGTTGTTCGGCCGTGCCGGAAAGGGGGGCACAACCTTTGCCGTTTGCAGGGCGCAGAGCCAGTCCATTGCATGTCGCGCGCGCGACAAAAGGGCGGCATCGTCCAGAGCACCGCGCTGCAGGATGTCGAGCAGCGCCTCTTCCGGACCGGTCTGGGGCTGTGGCAGCCCGGCAGTGGCAAGTTGGGCGAAAAGGGCAGGGGGCGTGGACAAAAGCCGCCCCGGCACGATGGCGGGGGCGGCTTGGGATTTGCGAGGGTCGCCAGCGACCATCTGATCAGTTGCCGAGAGCTGAGCCCAGCGAATTGGCCGAGTTCGCCGTGCCAGTGATCGCGGCAATGGTTTTGGTCCACTGCACGAAGGGCGCTTCGGTCACATAGAGCGTATCGCCATCCCGGATCAGGAAGTCGCGGGCCAGAAACAGACCATTGGGCTGCGTCAGGTCATGCACGTATATCAGGCGTTGGGTGCCTGAAATGTCACTGCGTCCCAGCACCTGACGGGCGATTTCTTCGGGTTCGTTGCGGAAGACAAAGACACCTGTGGGGTCGGCGGCATTGGTTTGAAGCCCTCCGACCTGGGCGATGGCTTCCAGGGCCGACAGGTTGCGGGTCTTGAAGGGGATCACGCTTTGGCCGCCGGTGGCGCCAAGGGCGGTGAAGGAGCGAGGATCTTCTTCGACAAGAATACGATCTCCATCGCGCAGGGCGATGTCGAACCGCGGGTTGTCGTAGAGATCGGCAAACCAGACCGAACCGGAGCGGCCACTGCGGGTCACGGTGATCTGCGCCACATCGGGTTCGACGGTGACGCCGCCGGCCTGCGCCAGCATGCCCGTCAGGCGGCGGGTCGGGCGTTCGATGGGGTAAACCCCCTGTCCGCTGATTTTGCCGGTGATGGTGACACCGGCCCCCTTGCCTGCGGCGCGGGAGACCATGACCTGCGGGTCAGGAGTCTGTGCGGCCAGCTTTTCGGTGATGATCCGGCGGATGGTTTCGGGGCTGTTGCCAGAGGCTTTGATGCGACCGGCGTAGGGCACGAAGATGAAGCCGTTGCCGTCCACCTGCACCTCGGACAGTCGGGTGGCATTGCCGCCGCGTCCCGCCAGAAGGCCGTCATCGACGTTTTCCCAGATCGTCAGGGCCAGCACGTCGCCCGGGGCGATGGTGTCCGATCCCACGACGCCTGCGTTCAGGAAGGCGGAGGAAAATCCAAGATCCTGATTGATCGCGGTTGCCGCATTCACCCGATCATTGACCGTCACGACAAAGGCGTCTCCGCCTTTGAGGACGGAGCCGGAGTAGATTTCGCTTTTGTTGGGGCCGGATCGGGGCAGACCACATGCGCTCAGGCCTGCAACGGTGGCTGCAAGCGCGACCATGCGAAGGGTTCGCGACATCAGGAATTTCACGGTTCTGCTCTCCTCTGTCCCAGTTTTTTATTGGGATTTCGCACAATTATAGCGAAGTCTTCATCAGAAATCTATTGTCCAGAATGGTGCTGTTTTTTCCCGCGTCAGGTGTTGCGGACAGGCCGCGCTCTTATACAGTCTGTGGTTAACGGCTTTCGCGACGCAGGATATAGTGGTGCTTCCGGCGTCAAGCTGGGCGTCCTGTTCAGCGGATCAGCCGCAACTGCTGACGGGGTGCGGCCTTTCCGTTGAGTAAGGCGCTTTCGGGCGCCTCTGCGGCCAGCATCAGATCAATCACCATCCGCATCAGCTGCCGCCGGCCCCGTTTGGAATAAAAGCCCCCCGGGATTTGCGAGGTCTCCAGCAGGAACTGACGATAGTCGCGATAGGCCCGGGTGTCCGGACGGTCGGGGTGGGCGAAGAACTCGGCGAGCGGCTGGTGCGACACGAATTCGGGCTTGTCGTAGACCGCCTGCCCGAAGGCCTTGAGAGGGATGCCCATGGACAGGACCTGTTGTCCGGCAGTGGAGTTGACCGTCACCGCCGAGCGGGTGGAGTTGAGCAGGCGTTGCAGCTTGCCGCCGCGCACATAATGCACGCGTTCGGTCACCCCGTATTCGGCGGCAATGCGTCTGACTTCATGCATCAGGTTGCGCCTGTCGTTTTCCAGCGGGTGGGCCTTAAACACCAGATGGTGATGGCGCGGCGCCCCCTTGGCAAAGCCGTCGATCACATCTGCGATAAACTCCGGCATGGTCGCATAGGGCGAATGCACCTGAAAGCTGGTGTCATGTTCGAGCTGCAGAAGCGCGATATGAAAGGGGTAGCCGCTGGCCAGAATGCGCTTTGTGTGCAGCGTACGCGACAGCGAATGGATCGGCATCATCAGAAGCCGTTTGAAATACAGCTGAAACTCCCGACGCACCGGCAATTCGCGATGGCCTTTATAGTGCTGAAACGCGGAATTCCGGAACATCACGAACCAATGATAGAGCGCGCCGTAGAAAATATGCTGGCGCATGTCACCCCAGAGCGCCGGGGCGTCGACGCTGTCTGTGTCCAGTGGTTCCAGCGCCTTTTGCATCTCTGCGACGCTCAGATGCATGAGGGCGGAATTCCCGTTGGAGCCGTCACGTTCATACGTGACCCAATAGGGGCGCAGGTAACCTTCTTCAAACACATGGATGGTCAGCCCCAGAGCGCGGGCCCGGGCAATGGCCATGGCGTGGACCGGGCGCGTGTCGCCGTAAAGAACGATGTCGGTCACACCCTTTTCGCGCACAATCTCGCCAAAGCGCTCGGGCCAGACATCCGCTGTTCCGGTGTAAGGCAGAAACGACGCGGGGTCTTGCCAGAATGCCCGGTCCCCGGCATTGAAGCCGATCCGCCAGGCAGTGGCGCCCGCGGCTCGCAGCATCTTGAAGAGTGACCAGAAAAACGGACCATGCGGGCCCTGCAGCATCAGGAATACGCGATCCGTGACGGACGTTTCCGAGGATGTGTTACGGGAGGTGCTCAAGGGCGGTTGTCCTGCTGTTCCATGCTCATATCTGTGCGTCAGATGGCTGAACGCGTGGGTGTCTGCGACGTTCAAAGAACGGTTGTGCCGCGGCAAACCGCCCCTTGTTCAGATCAAACCGCCTCACTGTGTCGAAAATCAGCCCGATCTGCGGCGTTTTCGCTGCCATGTTATGAGGCATTCGCGGCTTTGCACAGCCTCATTTGATCAGCTGTCGCTTGCAGAGCGAGGCGCGCAGGGCTACCCCTGAGGCAAGACAACAGATTGGCGCATGGAGGCGGCATGTTCACAGGGATCATCACCGACGTCGGAAAAGTTCTGGAATTGGAGCAACGCGGGGATTTGCGCGCGCGCATTGGCTGCTCCTATGATGTGAATGAGATCGAAATCGGCGCCTCGATTGCCTGCAACGGGGTATGCCTGACCGTGGTCGCGCTGGGAGAGACGCCGCAGAACTGGTTCGATGTGGAGATCAGTGCGGAAACGGTCTCCAAAACCAACCTCGCCGATTGGGCGGTGGGCACGCCGATCAATCTGGAGCGCGCGCTGAAGCTTGGCGATGAACTGGGCGGACATATCGTGTCTGGCCATGTCGATGGGATCGCCAGCATCGTGGCGATGACCGATGAGGGCGACAGCACGCGCATCACCTTTGAGGCCCCGGTGGCGCTGGCAAAGTTTATTGCGCCGAAAGGCTCCGTGGCGCTCAATGGCACCTCTTTGACGGTCAATGAGGTCGACGGCACGCGGTTTGGCATCAACGTGATCCCGCACACGCAGGAGGTGACCATTTGGGGCAAGGCGACTGTGGGGGACACGGTTAATCTGGAAATCGACACGCTGGCGCGCTACGTCGCGCGGCTGCAGGACTGGCAGTCATGAGCGCGCCCGGGCATGGGATCGGCCACAATGGTGGCCCCAGTCTGGAGGCAGGGGTGAGCTTTCGTCGCTTCGCTTGGAAAAAGGCACGAAAAGGTCTGATGGGGGAAAGCTTGCCTATTGAGGTGATCCGCATGCGCGTGCGTCGTGCGGATGAACTCGGTATGCCTTATAAATCCTACGCCTCGATCCGCGCGGCCAGCGGGCGGGACGTGGTGGGATTTCTGTTTTCTTCGAATGCGCTGCGGCTTTTGCGTCGGGGGGACCGCTTGCCGTCGCTCTATGCGGACAAGCTGGCGCGGATCAAAGCGAAGCGGGTTGTGGCGGCTCATGTGCCGCTTGAGCCTGAGAAAATCGCCCTCCTTGAGGATATCGACCGGGCCGGTACTGCTCCGCGCCCCTATGCTAGCTGGGGGTGCCAGCAGGAGGCTTTGCGCGACCTTCTGGGGCGCAGCCTGCCGCGCGATGGTGTTGTGCTGGTCTCGGAAGCGCCCTTTGAAGCAGAATGGGTGGAGGCGGGCAAACTGGCCGGACGCATTCAGGCACCAGTGTTTTTCAAAAGCTAGGCCCACTGGCGCCTGTCTTGCGCGGAAATGCTTGGCGAATGTGCGTGGCATGAGACTGGCCTTTGCTGGCGCAAAGCTGTACGCAAAGGCAACCGAATTCTCAGAAGGCCCGCCGAGACGACCATGGCTGAAATACAAGAAAGCTACGAAGACGCGATTTCTCCGATTGAAGAGATCATTGAAGATGCCCGCAACGGGCGGATGTTCATTCTCGTCGATCACGAAGATCGCGAAAATGAAGGCGATCTGGTGATCCCGTCGCAGATGGCGACGCCCGAGGCGATCAACTTCATGGCGACCCATGGCCGGGGGCTGATCTGTCTGACGCTCACAGGCGAACGCATTGATGCGCTGGGCCTGCCGCTGATGGCATCGAACAATTCATCGCGTCATGAGACGGCCTTCACCGTTTCGATCGAAGCCCGCGAAGGTGTGTCCACGGGCATTTCTGCCCATGACCGCGCCCGCACCGTGGCTGTGGCCATCGATCCGTCGAAAACCGCCGCCGACATCGCGACGCCGGGGCATCTGTTCCCGCTGCGCGCCCGCGATGGTGGTGTGTTGGTGCGCGCCGGCCATACCGAAGCCGGTGTCGATGTCGCGCGTCTCGCCGGGTTGCAGCCATCGTCGGTGATCTGTGAGATCATGAACGAAGACGGCACCATGTCGCGGCTGCCCGATCTGGTGGGATTTGCCCAGAAACACGGGCTGAAGATCGGCACGATCTCGGATCTGATCGCCTATCGCCGCCGTCACGACAACCTCGTCTCTGAAATTGCCGGACGCAAGGTCGTTTCGGAATTCGGTGGGGAGTGGGACATGAAAATCTTCTCCGACGTGCTGCAGGGGGCCGAGCATATCGTGCTCATCAAGGGCGACATCACTTCGCCGGAGCCGGTTCTGGCACGCATGCATGCGCTCAACCCGCTTGAAGATGTGCTGGGGATCGGCAAGACCTCGCGCGAGATCGAAGGTGCGATGGAGCTGATCGCCAAAGAGGGGCGTGGCGTCGTGGTTTTGCTGCGCGACATCAACATGAAGCTGGAGGCCGGATCGGAAACCCCGCAGACCCTGCGGCAATACGGGCTGGGGGCGCAGATCCTTGCAGCGCTCGGTCTGCACAAGCTGACACTGGTCAGCGACAGCCCGCAGCCCAAAGTGGTCGGGCTTGAGGCCTATGGTCTGGAAATCACCGGCACCCGCAAGATCACGGAAGGAGCCTGAGCCATGGCCGCGAATGAAACCCATTACACGCTGGATTTGCCGACATTCGACAAGCCGGTGAAAATCCTTATCGTGGTGGCGCCCTATTATAAGGATATTGCCGACGAGCTGATCGCCGGGGCCAAAGGCGTCGTGGAAGAGGTCGGCGGAACCTGGGATCTGGTCGAGGTGCCTGGCGCGCTGGAAGTGCCCACCGCGATCTCCATTGCGGACAAACTGTCCAATTTCGACGGCTATGTCGCGCTGGGCTGTGTCATTCGGGGCGAGACCACCCATTATGAAACAGTGTGCAACGACAGTTCGCGCGCCCTTCAGCTGATGGGGCTGCAGGGCCTGTGCATCGGCAACGGCATCCTGACGGTTGAAAACCGCGATCAGGCTGTCGTGCGGGCAGAGGCCAAGGGGCAGAATAAAGGCGGCGGTGCTGCGGCTGCGGCCTTGCATCTTGTCGCACTTTCGCGCAAATGGGCAAATCCGAGCAAGAGCGTGGGATTCCATTCCGACGCGATCCGCCTTGCCGGGGAACCTGAAGGACCGCAAAGCGCATGACTCAAGAGCACGACCACCTGAAACCGCCCAGCAAGCGTGAGATGAAATCCGCAGCACGCCTTTATTCCGTGCAGGCGCTGTTTCAGATGGAAGCCGCAGAGATGACGGTCGATAAGGTCCGTCGTCAGTTCTACGATCATTTCTTTGGTCTGGAGACCGAAGAAGAGGGGCTGTTCATCGATGGCGACAGCGACTTGTTTCATGAAATCACCGAAATCGCGGTGAACGATCAGGTGAAGATCGACCAGATGACCGATCGGGCCCTGGTGGCGAAATGGCCGATTGCTCGGATCGACAGCACCCTGCGTGCGCTGTTTCGCGCTGCCGGGGCAGAGCTTTTGTCCAAACGCACCCCGCCGAAGGTGGTGATCGTGGAATTCGTCGATGTGGCCAAGGCTTTCTACCCTGATGGCCGCGAGCCCAAATTTGTGAATGCGGTGCTGGATCATATGGCGCGCGAGGCCTGTCCCGAAGCCTTCTGAGCGATCGTCAATGAACCTGCCGATAAAGCGTCCCGTCCGGGGCGCTTTTCTTTTGACTGCTTGTTGTCTCACTGTGCTGTTTCACTGTGCGTGGTAGCCCTGCGACATTGGTGTGCTGGAAATGGCGGCAATCTGTGATACATTCTTGAATATGTTCTTTCGGAAGGGGCGCAGGATGCCGAAACTCGTCAAACTTTACATCACACAGGTTCTGATCGGTTTTGCCGTGGCGGCAGCATTTGTCGGCGCCTTGCTCTATTTCAATGTGGTGAATATGTGGCATCTGGTCAGCCATTCCGACATCGGCTGGCTCGCCGTTTTGGTCCTGTGGTTTGCCAATGGCATCGTCTTTTCGGGGGTGCAGTTCGGGATCACCATCATGCGGATGGCTGACCGCGACGACGAAGACACCGGTGGCAAACGCGATGATTTGCCTGTTGCCGACTATGAGCCGATTCCAGTTTCGGTTACAGAGACGTCGCAGCGCCGCGGGTAGGCGTTGCCCAGGACGGGCCAAGACGGGACTGCGACATCAGAAAACGCGAAACGCGCGCTGCCGACCAAGGGGTCAGCGGCGCGCGTTTTCGTGTGGTGCCAGTTGGGCAATATGGGCGGCGGGGGACCACAGCATCCGTAGCAGCGCGTTGCTCCCGAAGCCTGATATATCAGGTGGGCGCCAGGTAACAGGACCAGGGTCCTGACAGAGCCAGCTCCCTTTCGGTTGCTTAAGGCCACCGGAGTCTTGCGCCCGTGTGTACGTGAAGAGCAGATCCCGCCACGCCCTCAGATAGTGGTCATTGTGCGCGGCGACAAGGGAAAGCTGTAAACAAAGACTTGAATTTTGTTTCTGTTTTGTTCACATTTCTCCCATGGCCACTCTCTCCGACCCCTTTGTCACCTCTGCCCAACCCGGTCAGCTTCTGGCGCGCGGTGTGTGCCGCCATATGCGCAGCCACGATTTCGTTTGTGTCGAAGAGCTGGTGCCAACGCGCGGGCTGCGCGTGGATGTCATGGCACTGGGGCCAAAGGGCGATGTCTGGGTGATCGAGTGCAAATCCAGCCGGGCTGATTTTACCTCGGACACCAAATGGCAGGGCTATCTGGAATGGTGTGACCGGTTTTTCTTTGCCGTGAATCAGGATTTCCCGACAGAGATTTTACCCGCCGAGGCGGGGTTGATCATGGCCGACGCCTATCAGGCCGAGATCCTGCGGTTGCCGGAACAGCAGCGTTTGCCAGCGGCGCGGCGCAAGGTCATGCATATGAAATTTGCCCGCCACGCGGCCACGCGATTGCAGTCTTATCGTGATCCGGGTGTGGCAGTGACCTTTGGCGCTGGGACGTCCTGAGGTCACTGCGCGCGCGGGATGGCCCGGGCAGGCTTGGGTTATTTTGAGACGCGGCGGGCTTGAGCGGCGGCTGCGCGAATCTCTTCCGCGATTTCCTCGGCCTCTTCGGGTTCGAAATCCATCGGCACTTCGATGCCATTGGCCTCGATGAAAATGCGCACCATGCCGAGCGTGGTCGGCCCGATTTGCAGGTTGGCTTCCGTGTCGCTTTCCGAGTTGATGCTCATATGGCAATCTCCCTTGTGTCAGGGCGCTGGGATACGCGGGTTGGGCGTTTAAAACAAGTCTGTGCGAGGGAACAGGGCATGGTCAGGACATTTTTCCGCAACTGCCTCTTGCATTCATCTGACGACACCAGTAAATCCCCCGTCAGTGCCGCCTTAGCTCAGTTGGTTAGAGCGCCTGATTGTGGATCAGGAGGTCCCCCGTTCGAGCCGGGGAGGTGGTACCACCCTTTCTCTCTCAGTCCGGTTCTATCCGCTGTCCCGATCATGTCGGTGCTTCGCCGTTTCGGCCTGTGTCTGGCTGATTCTCCTGTGGGTGGTCCGTGATGGGGCTGAGCGCGGCGTCCCGACCCGTCTTGAGGTCTTGCTGCAAATGCACGGTTTGGCCCTGTCCGTTTTGGCATGGGCGATGTGGACGGCGACAGGCGCGTGAAATCCTCTCTCAATATCAATCACTCATCCGGAAGCAGGGTGTTTTCTGCGATTGCACGACGCTGGGAATGCGAATGCAGAAATTTTGGCCAGAACTCTAGGGTGCGACAAAATGTATCAGATCGGCGGATTTTGTGTTATCCTTCCAAAAAGGGAGGAAAATATGCATCTTTATTTCGTCGGAGCTGCCTATGCGGCACTTGTTCTCTCGCCGATCCTGCTGTTCGCGCTGATTGCGCGTGAGATGGGGGGAGATCGCGACTTTTGAACCGTCGCGGGCGGATGCGTGCCCGGACGTGGGACATCGAAGACATAAAGGCATGCGGGCTGCGACAGGGAGGAGGTCGCGGCCCGTGTTGTTTGTGCGGCGCGTTTTGCGGGCAGACGGCGCGCAGAGGCGCCTTCAGTCGCGACGGATGTCGATGCGTTGGCGCAGGGACCCGCTTTCGGCGTCGTAAATCAGGATTTCGTCGCCTGCGACGATGGCCAGCCAATCGTTGCCACGGGTAAAGGCCTCCGGCTGGATGCCTTTGGGCAAATGGATGCGGTCGGGCATCTCAAAGGCGACCGCGCTGTCACTCTTTGGGAAACGGGTGACAAGCAGGCCGATCAGGACTAGAAACCCCGCAATCATCACGACCAGAAGCCCCGTCACCAGCCGGCGCAACAGCGTTAGCCCGGCCGCGGCTTTGGGGTCAATATCAATCGGATCGGTCATGCCAGTCACCAAAGTCGAATTCGAGATCGCGGAAAACCCGCACAAACGTCTTGATAAGGCGATCGCGCGCGATGTGCCAGAGGCAGCCACCTTGTCGCGTTCGCGTCTGGTCAAGCTTCTGGCCGAGGGCGCCGTGCAGGTCAACGGTGTCGTTGTCACGGATCAAAAGGCGAAGGTGGCAGAAGGGGACCAAATCAGCATTTTGGTCGAAGAGGCGGTGGAAACCGCATTGGTGGCCGAGGACATCGCACTGGATGTCATCTATGAGGATGACGATCTGATCGTCATCAACAAACCTGTGGGCATGGTCGTCCATCCGGCACCGGGCAGCCCGCGCGGCACATTGGTCAACGCGTTGATGCATCACTGCGGCGACAGCCTGTCGGGCATCGGTGGCGAGCGTCGCCCCGGCATCGTGCATCGGATCGACAAGGATACCTCCGGGTTGCTCGTCGTGGCGAAATCCGATCAGGCGCATCAGGGGCTCGCCAAACAGTTCGAAAAGCACAGCGTCGAACGCAAATATATCGCGCTGGTCTACGGCGCACCCGACCCGATGGACCCGCGCCTGCGTGGCGTGAAGGGGGTCAGTTTCGAAGGCTCCAACATTTTGCGGATCACCACGTTGCTTGGGCGTCACAAGACCGACCGGCAGAAACAGGCGGTGAGCTTCAGCGAAGGCCGCCACGCCATCACCCGCGCCCGTGTGCTCGATCTCTATGGTGTGCCGCCGCAGTTGGCGCTGGTGGAATGCTGGCTGGAAACCGGGCGCACCCATCAGATCCGCGTACATATGGCTCATGCCGGGCACGGGCTGGTGGGAGATCAGACCTATGGGGGGCGGCGCAAACTGTCGCATAAGGCCTTTTCCGAGGCCGCGCGCGAGGCCGTCGCGGCCTTCCCGCGGCAGGCGCTGCATGCGACGGTTTTGGGCTTTGTGCATCCTGTCAGCGGGGAAAACATCCGTTTTGAGGCGGATTTGCCTGCCGATATGGCGGATCTTTTGACGCTGGTGCAGGCCGCGCCCGACTGAATGTCATCCGGCACGTTGGCGCGCCAGAGCGGACGCTGAGGCGTTGTAACACCCGACCACTTTGACGTGATTTCGGTGAAATCTGCTGGCCGAATGACTGCCCTCGGTCCATCTTTCTTTCAGATCTTGAGGTTTGAAAGCGCGGATGCGCCTCTTGAAAGCGCTAACAGCCCTTCCTAAATGGGATGTTAAGCCTTATAACATGGGCGTATGACGTGGGAGAGATGTGAGACATGAGTAACTACGCAAATTTGCCGGCTCCGAGCCCCGAACAGGGGTTGAACCGCTATCTGCAGGAAATTCGGAAGTTCCCGATGCTGGAACCCGAAGAAGAATACATGCTCGCCAAGCGATGGGTGGATCACGAAGACAGCAGCGCGGCCCATAAACTTGTGACCTCGCACCTGCGGCTCGCGGCTAAGATCGCTATGGGTTATCGCGGCTACGGGTTGCCGCAGGCCGAAGTGATTTCCGAGGCCAATGTGGGGCTGATGCAGGCGGTCAAACGGTTTGACCCTGAAAAGGGCTTCCGTCTGGCGACCTATGCCATGTGGTGGATTCGCGCCAGCATTCAGGAATATATTCTGCGCTCGTGGTCCTTGGTGAAACTCGGCACGACCTCGGCGCAGAAAAAACTGTTTTTCAACCTGCGCAAGGCCAAGTCGCGGATCGGGGCGCTGGAAGAGGGGGATCTGCATCCCGACAACGTCAAACGCATCGCGCATGATCTGGGCGTGACCGAAGACGAGGTCATCTCGATGAACCGCCGCATGTCGGGTGGCGATGCGTCGCTGAATGCCACGGTGGGGTCTGAGGACGAAGGGTCTGCGCAGTGGCAGGATTGGCTGGAGGATGAAACCGCCAACCAGGCTGCCGATTACGAAGCGCGCGATGAGCTGGAAAGCAGGCGTGCGCTGCTGGTGCAGGCGATGGATGTGCTCAACGACCGCGAAAAGGACATCCTGTTGCAGCGTCGTTTGCAGGACCAGCCGGTGACGCTTGAGGAACTGTCAGGGCGTTACGAGGTGTCGCGCGAACGCATTCGTCAGATCGAGGTGCGCGCCTTTGAAAAGCTTCAAAAGCGGATGCAGGAGCTGGCGCACGAGGCTGGAATGACTGCCGCCGACTGATCCGTCGCATAGAATAACACCAAAGGGCGTTGCGCATTTTTTGCGCGGCGCCCTTTTTCTTTGGCCGATTTCGGCGCAAGATGGCGCTAACATTCGGCCGAGGACGGTGAGCTAAGACGGGGAGGACATGATATGACACAGGCATTGCGCTTTGGCATTCTGGGGGCGGCGAAGTTTGCCCGCGAACATATGGCTCCGGCCATTCACGAGGCGCGGGGGGCGGAACTGGTCGCGCTGGCGACATCTTCGGTGGACAAGGCCGCGCCGTTTCAGGCCTTTTGTCCCGGTCTGTCGGTGGAGACGGACTATGATGCGCTTTTGGCGCGGTCCGATATCGATGCGGTTTATATCCCGCTGCCCAACGCCATGCACATCGACTGGAGCCTCAAGGCGCTGAATGCGGGCAAACATGTTTTGTGTGAGAAACCGATCGCCATGGCGGCCCGCGACATCGATCGGTTGATCGCCAAACGCGATGAGACCGGGCTTTTGGCAGCGGAGGCCTTTATGATCGTGCATCACCCGCAATGGCAGCGCGTGCGGACCCTGCTGGCGGCGGGTGAGATCGGAGCGCTGCGGCGTGCCGATGTCGCGTTCTCTTTCGACAATGGCGCGGCACGCGATGATATTCGCAACCGACCGGAAACCGGGGGCGGGGCTCTGGGCGACATCGGGGTCTATGCCTTTGGTTCGGTGCGTTTTGCGACAGGGCAGGACCCGCTCGCCATCACCTCGGCCCGGATCACCCGCGAGAATGGCGTCGATGTGAGCGCCGAGGTCACCGCGCAATTTCCGGGATTTGATTACCATGGCTATGTGTCGATGCGCATGGCGCCGTTTCAGGAGGTGCGCCTTCACGGGACCGAAGGGCTGCTGACGGTGAAGACCCCCTTTAACGCGGGTGTGGCGGGTCTGGCCGAGATTGAGATCCGTCAGGCGGATGGCAGTCGCCGGATCGAACAATTCCCGCGGGTGCGCCAATATGTGTGTCAGGTGGAAAATTTTGTGCAGGCGGCGCGGGGGCAGGCGGACTATCCGTGGACGCTGGAAAATGCGCGGGGCACGCAGGCCATGATCGACCGCGTTTTTGATGCGGATCAAGGTTAAGCCCCGCGACTCGCGCTATTCTTTAAGTGTTGGAAGGGTAAGGAAAGGAGGATCTCAGATGAGGACGTCCCGAAGGACTTGCCAAGCCGACACGGAGGATCCGCCCGTCCTCTAAGCGGCTCGAAACCTAGGAGGGATTTCGAGCGTAAATGAGGCAGAAGGATGCGCGAGGCGTCGCCGATTTTGGCTCAAGCGCCCCGGATGAAGCGAGACGGAGGAGCATGTGCCCCCTCGCTGAAAGGGCAGACGCCGCGCGCAATTCCTTCGACCGGAAACGGTCCTCAGGGAGGACACGGATGATAAGGTAAGGGCGCCCCTGATCGGGCGCCCGTTTTGGTGTGTGCGGTCGTTTGCGCAAGACCTGCCCGCCCGGATCATTCGGGCAGTATTTCGCGGAAGACGCGCATCATGTTTTCGCCCATCACGGCACGGATGTCCGTCTCGCTCAGACCGGCATCCATCAGCGCCTGCGTGAGCGCGGCCAGTTCCGAGGTATCCATCTGCGTTTCCACCGATCCGTCGTAGTCCGATCCCAGTGCGACATGCTCGACCCCGACCAGATCAATCGCTGCTACAATCGCTTTGGCGATGCCTGCCGGAGTGGAATCGCAGGTGACATCCTCCCAATAGCCGATGCCGATGATCCCGCCGGTGGCTGCGATCTCCTGCATCAGATCGTCTTCGAAATTGCGTTTGACGGCGCAATGCGAATGGATGCCGGAATGGGACACGATCAGCGGCACATCGGTCATGGCGATCACGTCGCGCGCCATGCGCGGAGAGGCATGGGCGAGATCGATGATCATGTGCTTTTCGACCATACCCTCGACGACGTCGCGCCCGAAAACGGTCAGTCCCGGCGGGTTGATGCCGTGCAGCGATCCGCCCAGAGCGTTGTTGAAGAAATGCGTCAGCCCCATCAGACGAAAGCCCGCGTCATAGATGCGATCGAGGTTGGCGATGTCGCCTTCCAGAATATGTCCGCCTTCAGAACCGATCAGAGCCCCGGTGATCGGTGTCCCTTCGGCGCGTGCCTCCAGAACCGCATCCAGATCGGATTTGGTCAGGATCAGCCGGATTTCATCGGGCGCCTTTTCGACAAAGCCGTCCATGCGTTCAGCCATGTAGAGGCCGCGTTCGGTCAGGTTGTTCCAGGTTCGGATCGGCCAGGCTTCGACCAGCGCCAGCAGCGTAATGTTGTCGCGCGCATCGGCAGAGTTTTCGTCATAGTTCTGCCCGGCGGGGCTTTTGGTGACGGTCGTAAAGACCTGTACGGCGACATTGCCTTCGCGCAGGCGCGGGAAATCGACATGGCCGCGATCGCTGCGGTCCAGAAGATTGCGGTTCCACAGCAGGCTGTCGGCATGCAGGTCGCCGATGATCAGGCTGTCGTGCAGGGCCTGTGCTTCGGGGCTGATGACATAGGGATCGTGGGCGACAGAGCGGTTTTGGCCCTTTTCCACGACGCCGGGCAAGATGCCCCAGAACACAACCGCAGCAATAATGATGAGCAGGCCAAGCCCGCGTCCAATCCATTTGAACATTGAAATAGGTCCTCCCTTGATGAGGGCAGCCTAGAAGGCGCGGATTTGCCCGCCAATGAAAACATGACGTCACTGCGTGACGCGGAAGCGATTTTTGTCTTGCCGTAATCACGTTAGAGTTGGCGAAAGACCCAGAAAGGAATCACCCATGGCAGATCCGAACGAGTTCGATCACGTTATGCCCGACCTGTCCGCGTCCCGCCCGAAACGGCTGAAGGAGGTCAGCGAAAACCTTTTCGCGCGGTTTCTCTATTCCGTGCTGATTTGGATTATGATGAGCTTTGCGTCCACCGTGATTGGCTTTCTGGCGCTGTTGCAGGCCGTCATTCTGCTGACCAATCGCAAAAAGCCCAATGGGCGCATTGCGGGGTTCGGCACCGATGTCGGGATCTGGTTTGCCAAGGCCACCCGTTACATCACCGGCGACAGCGATGTGAAACCCTGGCCCTGGACCGAGCTGGACTGAGCGATGGCCGGCGGCTGGGCAAAAGATGGCGCAGTTAGCGAACAGATCCAGGCGTCGATTTCCGACGAACTGGCGCGGATGAAACAAAAGCGCGCGCCGGTAGGTGAGAGCTTCCTGGAATGTGCCGACTGCGGCGACGACATTCCCGAAGCCCGGCGCAAGGCGGTCCCGGGCGTGAAGCTTTGCATCGACTGCCAGCAGGAACGCGACGGCGCATATAAAGCGCGCGGCGGCATCAATCGGCGCGGGTCGAAAGACAGTCAGTTGAAGTGACGAAAGCGCGTCGAAAAACCGCTCTCAGGCGTGTGTGTCAGGTAAACATATCTTCCGGGACACAAAACGTGCGGTCCGTGCGGGGGTCGTTTCCCCGCCAATTGCAGATCGGTTTGTCGGGGGCCAGTGAAAGGCAGTAGTCGGTCCAACGATGGAAAACATCGTCGAAGCCAGTGTCTTGCTCCGTTATCAATTTCCAGCCTTTTCCCATCAGTCATTCGATAACTTTTGCATGGGGGACCAGATCCTTCGCAGGCGCGGGGAAGGGAATACCATCCGCACGTTCACGCAGTGACCGAATGGGCGCAAACTGCATCCCATCCGGTGTGAAAAGATGTTGAGCCTTTCGCACGGCACGTACGGCATCTTTCGTTTCATACGTCAATGCGCGCTGAAAAAGCTCCCATCCGATAACCAACTGCGCTGGCGTCATCACTCGGTCTCTCTATTCCATCGCTTCCAGCTCATCAATAAATCCGGAAATCATTGACAAACCCTTATCCCAGAATTTCGGGTCCGAGGCGTCGAGGCCAAAGGGCTTCAACAATTCGGAATGGTGTTTTGAGCCACCCGCTTTCAGCATGTCGAAATATTTGTCCTGAAAGCCCTCGGGCTGTTCTTGGTAGGCGGCGTAGAGCGCGTTCACCAGCCCGTCGCCAAAGGCATAGGCATAGACATAGAAGGGCGAATGCACGAAATGCGGGATGTAGGACCAGTAGACTTCATAGCCGTCCATGAACTCAAAGGCCGGGCCCAGAGATTCGCCCTGCACCGACATCCAGATCCGATTGATCTCTTCGGGGGTCAGTTCGCCGCCGCGGCGTGCCTCGTGCAGTTTACATTCGAAGTCGTAAAAGGCGATCTGACGCACGACCGTGTTGATCATGTCTTCGACCTTGCCCGCCAGCAGCACTTTGCGTTCAGCCTGTGAACGGGCGCCTTTCAGCAGTTTCTGGAAGGTCAGCATCTCGCCGAAGACCGAGGCGGTTTCGGCCAGTGTCAGCGGCGTATTGGCCAGCAATTCGCCCTGGTCTGCGGCCAGAACCTGATGCACGCCATGGCCAAGCTCATGGGCCAGGGTCATCACATCGCGCTGCTTGCCCAGATAGTTGAGCATGACATAGGGATGGGCATCGGTGACCGTGGGGTGGGCAAAGGCGCCGGGAGCCTTGCCGGGCTTCACGCCTGCGTCGATCCAGCCACGGTCAAAGAACGGTTCGGCGATCTCGGCCATTTTCGGGTCAAAGCCGCTGTAGGCGTCCATCACCGTTGCTTTGGCGTCTTCCCAGCCGATCACGCGGTGTTCTTCCATGGGCAAGGGGGCATTGCGGTCCCAGACCTGCAATTTGTCCAGCCCAAGCCAGCCGCGTTTCAGTTCATAATAGCGATGCGACAGTTTGGGATAGGCGGCGACAACCGCATCACGCAGGGCCTGGACCACCTCGGGTTCGACATCGTTGGACAGGTGCCGCCCGGTTTGCGGGGTCGGCATGCCGCGCCATTTGTCCTCGACCTCGCCCATTTTCGCCAGCGTGTTGTGGACGCGGGCAAAAATTTTGATGTTCTTGCCCAGAACGTTTGAAATCTCTTTCGCCGCGGCCTCGCGGAGGCTGCGATCGGGGTCGGTCATCAGCGTGGTGGTGGCTTCCAGACCCAGGGTCTGGCCGTTCACATTGAATTCCAGATCGGCGATGGTTTCGTCGAAAAGCTTATTCCAAGCGGAGGCGCCGACCACGGACATATCGTGTTCGTAGCGTTCCAATTCGTCGGACAGCTGATAGGGGCGCATTTTGCGCATCCGTTCAAAGATCGGGCGATAGCGCGCCAGACCGTCGTGCTGGAGCATGGTTTCCAGCGTCTCTTCGGGGATGCGGTTCACTTCGAGCGAAAAGAACACCAGTGGTGCGGTGTAGGTTGTGATCTTGTCCTGAATGTCGGAAAAGAATTTTGCCCGCTCGCCATCGACGGTGTTCTGGTAATAGAGCAGCCCTGCAAAGGACCCCAGACGTCCGGCGACCTGAGAAATACGTTCGTCGCGCAGGATGCAGTCATACATGCCCGCGCCGTCCAGATCGGCCAGCTTGCCTTCATAGTCACGGGCAAAGCTCAGGCAGGCCTCTTCGAGCCAGTCCAGATCGCGTTTCACTTCGGGGGCGTCGGTGGACGGGTACAGATCCGTCAGATCCCAATCCGGCAGATCGCCGAACTCGGAAGACCCGCTTTGGGTGTTGGCGTCAAAGACCGGCTGGGGCAGGGTGAACCGCATTGCATCTCTCCTGTTCTGTTCGTTGCAAAACAGATAGGGGCTTGGCGCTGGGGATGCAAAGGATCACAGGGATTGTGATGCGAAAACTTCGGCCAGCCGGTCATAAAACTGGGCACGGATCGCCGGGGTTTCCATCGGAATCTCGTGGCGCGCGCCGCGAATGACGATCAATTCGCAGCTGTCCCAGGCATTGGCGAAATCCTTGACCGCCTGGGTGTCGACGATCTTTTCCTCAGCGCCGAGAAAGCAGAGTGTCGGAACATCGGGTATCTGTTGTTGTCGGGCCCAGTCGTTTTCGGCGATCGCCTCTGTCACCCAATGCGACGACGGGCCGCCTAGGCTGAGATCCGGCTGTTTCACCACCTGACGGGTGATGTGATCAAAGGTCTCGCGATCCGAGGTCAGCAGGTTGTCTTCAAAGCCGTGCCAGACCATGTAGGATTCAGGTTTGGTGCCGGGAGCATGGGCATTCTCAAGTCCCAGAAGTTTCAGGAAGGGTGTCAGAAAGCGCAGCATTGCCTTTTGCAGCGGACGCAGGCCAATTCCCCACATGGGTGCCGAAAAAGCGGCCGCAGAGAATGGCTTGCCTTCGATCAGCGCACGCACGCCGATGGCGCCGCCCATGGAATGGCCGATGAGGAACCACGGTTTGGGCATGTCATGGGATTCAGCGAGGGCGATGACAGCCTCAAGATCGCGCTGATAATCAGGGAAGTGGCCGACATGGCCGATGCTGCGCTGGGCCAAAAGCCGGTCCGCGAGCCCCTGTCCGCGCCAGTCGATGGCCAGAGAGGCAAAGCCGCGCGCGGCGAGATCCACCGCGCCCCGGCCATATTTTTCGATGCATTCGGTGCGTCCCGGCAGGATGAACACCGTGCCCTTGCAGGGCGTGTCACCGTGGTAGGGCCAGAGACCAGCCCGAATGCGCACCCCGTCCGAGGCGGTCAGCCAATAGGCTTGTCCCCCCTCAGGGCCCTCCGCCAGATCAGCGAAATAGGGTGCGGGATCGGTCATCAGGCCAGAGCCGAACCGAGTTGCATGGCCAGCCCCATGTCGCCATCGACAGAGAGTTTGCCCTGCATGAAGGCCGCGGTCGGGTTGACCTCGCCTTCGATCATGCCCTGGAAGGTCTCCAGATCGGCGGTCAGGGTCACATCGGCGTCGTCGTCGCCTGCGCGGGCCCCGTCACCGTCCACGACGATGGCGCCTTCACCCTCGATCACGAATTTGGCCACGCCAGCGGAAAAGCCGCCGTCAATTTTTTCATTCAGGGCGTCAACTGCTTTGCTTACGACGTCGCTCATGAGTGTTCCTCCGGGTTGATCTGTACGGGAAATATAATAGGCGCGTTTTTGTGACTTTGCCCATCCCCGTCAGAAAGCTACAATCCAGATTGTTATGAAAGCATTGCGACAGTTTCTCAAATGTGCCGTTACGTCGTTGGCGGTTTTTGCCGGTGGCTCCGCCATGGCGGTCGATCCGGACCGGCTGGATCGCCTGTTTGCGGATCTGGCCGTGGCTTCGGCGGCAGAGGCCGGGTCGCTTGAACAACAGATCGCGGCGGAACTGGCGCGCTCCGGATCTGACGCCATGGATCTGTTGCTGGAGCGCGGGCGCGGGGCCTTGCAGGCGGGCGACTTCGAGGGCGCCATCGGACATCTGACGGCGCTGGTGGATCATGCGCCGCAGTTCACCGAGGGCTATAATGCCCGCGCGACCGCTTATTACATGGCGGGGCTTTATGGTCCCGCGCTCAAGGATCTTGGCGTCGTTCTGACACGCGAGCCGCGCCATTTTGGCGCCTTGTCGGGCCTCTCGCTGATCCTTGAAGAAATCGGCGATACCCCGCAGGCGCTGCAGGTTCTCTACCAGATCCGCGACATTCACCCGAATATGGCCGGACTTTCTGACCGCATCGCCCGTCTTGAACTGGCGCAACAGGGCACCGCGCTTTAAGACTGTCTTCCGACTCGAACTTCAGGACCTTCCCGATTATGACAGGCGCGATGGGGGCGGGCAGCCGGATCACGGCGGTGCTCGGCCCGACAAACACTGGCAAGACCCATTACGCCATTGAGCGGATGCTGTCCTACCGATCTGGGGTGATCGGCCTGCCGCTGCGTTTGTTGGCGCGCGAGGTCTATGACCGCATCGTCGCGCTGCGCGGCCCGTCTGTGGTGGCGCTGGTGACGGGCGAGGAACGTATCGTGCCGCCGCGCACGCAATATTGGGTCTGCACCGTCGAAGCGATGCCGACCGGAATGGGCGCGGATTTTCTGGCGGTGGACGAAATCCAGCTCTGCGCCGACCCCGAACGCGGACATGTGTTCACTGACCGGCTGCTGAACGCGCGCGGCACCCATGAGACCCTGTTTCTGGGCAGCGATTCGATGCGCTCTGTGATTGCCAATCTCGTGCCCAAGGCGCAGTTCCTGCATCGCGATCGCTTTTCCAAACTGACCTATGCCGGATCGAAAAAGATCAGCCGCATGCCCGCACGCGCCGCCATCGTGGGGTTTTCCGTGGATGACGTCTATGCCATCGCAGAGCTGTTGCGCCGGCAAAAGGGTGGGGCCGCGGTGGTCATGGGCGCGCTCAGCCCGCGCACGCGCAACGCGCAGGTCGAAATGTACCAGAATGGCGATGTCGATTATCTGGTGGCGACCGATGCCATCGGCATGGGGCTGAACCTTGATGTCACCCATGTGGCGTTTTCCTCGACGATCAAATTCGACGGGCGGCGCATGCGACCTCTGGCGCCCAGTGAGCTGGCCCAGATCGCCGGGCGCGCCGGGCGCTATCAGACCGATGGCACATTTGGCGTGACAGGCGAGGCTTCGCCCTTTGATGCCGAGGTGATCGAGGCCATCGAAGAGCACCGCTTTACCCCGATCAAGAAACTGAACTGGCGCAATGCGCGGCTGGAATTCGGCACTGTCGACCGCCTGATTGCCTCGCTTGAGGCGGCGCCGAAGGATCCGGCACTGGTGCGCGCGCGGGAGGCCGATGACCTTCAGGCGCTGAAAACCCTGTCGTCTTTGCAATCGCTCCGGACACGTTTTCGCAGCAGTAAGGATGTGCGCCTGTTGTGGGATGTTTGCCGAATCCCCGACTTTCGCGGCATCAGCCATGGCGAGCACACGTCACTTCTTGAGCGGATTTATGAATTTCTGCACGAATTCGGGCGTGTTCCCGACGATTGGCTGGCCGCGCAGATCAAACGCATTGACCGGACCGAAGGCAATATCGACACTCTCTCTAAAAGGCTGGCCTATATTCGCACTTGGACCTATGTTGCGCAGCGAGAAAACTGGGTCGATGACGAAAGCCATTGGCGCGGTGCGACTCGCGCTGTAGAAGACCGTTTGTCAGATGCGCTCCATGGCGCGCTGACGCAGAGATTTGTGGACCGGCGGACGAGTGTACTCCTTCGGCGGCTCAAGCAGAAGGAGGGCCTTGTGGCCGAAGTGAACGACAAGGGTGAAGTGACGGTTGAGGGCGAGTTCATCGGCCGTCTTGAAGGGTTCCAGTTCATTCAGGACAAAGCGTCTACACCGGATGAGGCCAAGACGCTGTCTCAGGCGGCCATGACCGCTTTGGCGCCTGAATTCAGCCTGCGGGCGGACCGGTTCTACAATGCACCGGACACAGAAATGGATTTCACCGATCAGGGTGGCCTGATGTGGGGCGAGCATGCCGTTGGCAAGCTGGTGGCCGGTGATGAGCCGATGAAACCGCGTACGGTGGCCTTCGTCGATGAAGGCGCCGGGGCCGATGTGGCCGAAAAGGTGCAACGCCGCCTGCAGCATTTCATCGACCGCAAGATCGCGACGCTCTATGAGCCGCTTCTGGCGATGGCCAAGGACGAGACCCTGACCGGTCTGGCGCGCGGCTTTGCCTTCCGTCTGGCGGAAACCTACGGCATCATTCCGCGCGATCAGGTCGCGGGCGAGGTCAAGGAACTGGATCAGGACGCCCGTGGCGCATTGCGTAAACATGGCGTGCGGTTCGGTCAGTACACGATCTTCATGCCGGCTCTGCTGAAACCCGCACCGACGCGCTTGCGTCTGCTGCTCTGGGCGCTGAACGCCAAGTTCGACGAATTCCCCGACAGCCCGCCGCCGGGTCTGGTGACCATTCCTGCCGTCGTCGATGCACCGGAAGGCTATTACGCCATGTCCGGCTATCGTCTGGCGGGCGCCCGTGCCATCCGGATCGACATGCTGGAACGTCTGGCGGATCTGCTGCGCGCACAGGATAGTCGTGGTGGTTTTGAGGCCAATCCCGACATGTTGTCGATCACTGGCATGACGCTGGAACAATTCGCCGATCTTCTGGGCGGTCTTGGCTACAAGGCCGAAAAAGGCGAGCGCGTGAAGATCAAAGCCGTCGATCAGGTGATCGCAGAGGGCAGCGCCCCGGCCGAGGCCTCCGATGAGGCCGCAGCCGATCTTTCGGGCGTGGCTGCCGATCTGCCGGATGAGGGCGAAGCCCCCTCTGCCGAAATCGGCGAGCCGGTGACCGAAGAGGACGAGGCCGCGCAATACGCCGAGACCGAAGTGCCCGAAGGGCAGGCCGCAGATGCCGGTCTGGTCGAAGAGGAAACCGAGGTCTTCTACACCTTCACCTGGGGTGGCAACCGCAATGCCAACCGTGGCCCGCGCCGTCAAGGCGGGGCCGATGGTCAGCCGCGTGGCAAAAAAGGTGGCGGCAAGCCGCAGGGCAAAGGTGGCAAGCCGCGCCGCGAGGGTGGCAACAAAGGCGGAAACCAGCCCAAATCCTTCTCGGCGCGCCCGCCGAAGAAAGAAAAAGCCATCGATCCCGATAACCCCTTTGCTGCGGCGCTCATGGGGTTGAAGGACAAGAAGTAAATGGAAAAGCGGGAGACCATTCGTCTCGACAAGTGGCTGTGGTATGCCCGCTTTTTCAAAACCCGCGGGCTGGCTGCCAAGATCGTGACCGGTGGCCATGTCCGTGTAAACACTGCCAAAGTGGCCAAGGCGGCCACCGCGGTTGGGGCCGGAGATGTGCTGACATTTGCACAGGGGCGGCAGGTCCGCGTGGTCCGGATCACGGCCTGCGGCACCCGCAGAGGTCCGGCACCAGAGGCGCAAGCCCTCTACGAAGACCTCAGCCCGCCGGTGAAAAAAGAGGACGTCGTTCCGCAAGCGCCTAAATTTGAGGGAAAAGGTCGCCCGACCAAGAAAGATCGTCGCATGGCGCTCCTTTCCCGGTCTGACATGCTTGAATGATCCGGCCGACCCCGCTAATTGAGGCGGGACCTTAGTTTTGGATGAGCCGACATGACCTACGTCGTTATCGAGAATTGCATTGCCTGTAAGTACACCGACTGTGTGGAAGTTTGCCCCGTAGATTGTTTCTACGAAGGCGAAAACATGCTGGTGATCCACCCAGATGAATGCATCGACTGCGGTGTTTGCGAGCCGGAATGCCCCGCCGACGCGATCCGCCCTGACACCGAGCCGGACATGGAAAAATGGGTCGAATTCAACCGCAAGTATTCCGAACAATGGCCCGTGATCCTCGCCAAGAAAGATCCGCTGCCGGGCTATGAGGAAAAAGACGGTGAAGAGGGCAAGCTTGGGAAGTACTTCTCTGAGGCTGCGGGCGAAGGGTCCTGAGCCAGTTCAGTCTGCGCGCAGATGATTCGTGGTGATTCTTAATAAATTTGCAAAGTTTCGCCGCGATACTCGCAGGCGTAGCCAATGTCTAAGCCATTGGAATCCCGCTTAGCCCCCTGAAATATATCGCATTCTAACGATGTGCCGATTCGCTGCGCTTTCTTTGGGCAGTTTTTTGTGGTATGGTTTGCGAACCACATCAGGGCATATCAATCTCAATCTCCTTAAGCCAAGCTTTTCGGGGCTTGAGTTTTTCGCGCCCATGAACCTAAGGGGCTGATCGTCAGCCTTCGTTTCTGTCTCAGGCTTTTGTGTGTGCCTGTGCCGGACGTATTGGGCTCACGCGAAAGATTGAACCGCTCCGAGGCGTGGTGAGAACGGTCCCTCTTGAGGAAAAAGGCTGCAAATGAGCAAGACCAAGAAATCGGAATTCCGTCCGAATGATTTCGTTGTTTACCCCGCCCATGGCGTTGGGCAGATCGTTTCGATCGAGGAACAGGAAATCGCGGGTATGTCCCTGGAACTTTTCGTCATCTCTTTCGAGAAAGACAAGATGACTCTGCGTGTGCCGACCAACAAGGCAGTGGAATCGGGGCTGCGGTCTCTGTCCACGCCGGATGTGGTTCAGGAGGCGATGAAAACCCTGAAAGGCAAGGCCAAGGTCAAACGTGCCATGTGGTCGCGCCGGGCGCAGGAGTATGAACAGAAAATCAACTCCGGCGATCTGATCGCCATCGCCGAAGTGGTGCGCGACCTGCACCGCACCGACGATCAGCGCGAACAAAGCTATTCGGAGCGTCAGCTCTATGAGGCCGCTCTTGATCGACTGACCCGTGAAGTCGCGGCCGTGTCGGGCACCGATGAAGCCGACGCGCAAAAGAAAGTCGACGACGTTTTGGTCAGCCGCGCCGCCTGAGCGCGCTCTGGCACAGAGACGTCGACACAGGAAAGATCGGCCTTGAAACGTCGGCATAGACAATGAAACGCCGCCCGTGGGAGACCCCTGCGGGCGGCTTTCGCATCAAATGCTGCGCATCAGGGCTCGTCAACTTAGCGCGACATAGCAACAAAGCACGGCCAGTTCGGTGAGCAGTTGTACGGCGCCCAGAACATCGCCGGTCTGCCCTCCGATCTTGGCGCGGGCCAGCTGCGTTGCCGCCCATGTCGTTGCCGCCACGGCGCAGGCGGCCACGACAGTGGGCACAAAGCCGACCAGTAACCACGACAGAGACAGCGCGATGACCGCGGCGAGTGAGGCCGCCGCGCGCGGTGGCCTGCCGGTTTTCACCGACAATCCGTCTCTGCAGGCCGGGGACATCAGCGCCATGACATAGGGCAGGGCAGCGCGCGACAGGACTGCTGCGCTCAGCAGCGCAGTCACGATGACATCCTCATGCGCCAGCACTGCCAGCGCAGAAAACCGCATCAGCAAGGCCAGCCCAAGCGCCAGCATGCCATAGGTGCCGATCCGGCTGTCATGCATGATTTCCAACCGGCGTGCGGGTGCCCAGCCACCCCAGAAACCGTCGGCGCAATCGGCCAGACCGTCTTCATGCATGGCCCCGGTGACAAGGGTGCCAGCGGCCATGGCCCAGACGGCGGTCAGCGTCGCGCCAAGCCCAATCCAGATTGCAATGGTGGCGACCGCACCTGTCACAAGGCCCACGGCCAGACCGGCCAGAGGAAAGGCCCAGACTGCCTCGGCGCTGCGTTTGAAACTGGCGTGGACCGGGATGCGGGTCAGAATCGCAAGACTCGTGGCGATATCGGCGGCAACGGGGGTGAAGGGACGGGGCATGGGAATGACCTCTTTGCAACATGACAGATTGGTCCTGTCTTTGACTTTACACAGGGGATAGAACCCTGACGAAAGAAAAACAATGAGGGAGCCCGTCGTATGACCTTTTCCGATCTCAAGGACTTTGAAACTCTGCTAAAGCAGGCCCCGGGGCCGGATCTGGCGGCACAAACCGCAGCAGAGGAACGCAACGCCGAATTGACGAAACCGGCGGGGTCCTTGGGGCGTTTGGAAGAGATCGGGATTTGGTATGCCGCCTGGCGTGGCGAAGTACGCCCCAAGGTGGACGCGCCACAGGTGGCGATCTTTGCCGGAAATCACGGAATCACGGCACGCGGGGTCTCGGCCTTTCCGGTCGAGGTGACCGTGCAGATGGTCGCGAATTTCGAACATGGCGGCGCGGCGATCAACCAGTTGGCGCGCAACGCAGGTGCAAGCATATCCATTCATCCCATCGAGTTGCACGCGCCCACAGCCGATTTCACCCAAGGCCCGGCCATGAGTGAGGCGGAGTGTGTCGCCGCGCTCAAGGTCGGCTGGGAGGCGGTGAACGCCCAATCCGATCTGTTGGTGGTCGGCGAAATGGGCATAGGCAACACCACATCTGCTGCGGCCATTGCCCACGCGCTTTTTGGCGGGCAGGCCGCCGATTGGGTGGGGCGGGGCACCGGCGTCGATGATGCCGGCCTGAAGATCAAGGAACAGGTCTGTGCCGAAGGTGTCTCCCGTCACGCGGGGCTGCCCCCTTTGGAAACGCTTGCAGCACTCGGCGGGCGCGAGGTCGCGGCCATGGCAGGGGCGATTGCGCGAGCACGCATGCTGCGCGTCCCTGTCATTCTGGACGGCTTCATCTGCACAGCGGCGGCAGCCTGCCTGGAGCGCGCCGTGCCCGGGGCACTGGATCATTGCCTTGCCGGGCATGTCTCGGCAGAGGCGGCCCATGGCGCGGTCCTGCGCGAGATCGGCAAAGAACCTCTGGTGTCTTTGGGACTGCGGCTCGGCGAAGGCTCGGGGGCTGGGTTGGCGATCCCTCTGGTGAAGGCGGCGGTGGAATGTTTGTCCGGCATGGCCACCTTTGAGGAGGCGGGCGTCAGCGACAAGTGAACGCGACAGCTCTTTGAGAGCGGCCAGATCATAGCGGGCGCAACCCGATGAATGATCTGAACCCGTTCTGACGTCTATTCGGCGGCGGTTTGTTTGCGTTTGGCTTCCAGTTGAGTCAGAAGTGCGGCCTCGAAATCCTTGTCGAGCGCTTTCGAGCGTTCCACATAAGCCGAGTTTTCTGAAACGGGTACATTAGGATCCCAAAGTTCGGCCAGAGACCGCAGCGCCTCGCGGTCGTGCTGGTAATAGGCCTGTTCCGTGATTGCAGCGTCATATTCGCTGAACCCCATCTGTTCGAGCACATAGCGCCCGGCCCGCAGCGAACTGTCGAACATCTCCCGAACGATCTTGTCGGCCCCAGCCTTGTAGAGATCGAACACATGGATGCGGTCGCGCGCGCGTACGATGATGAACAGATCCGGACGGTGGTCGCGGGCGTATTTGACCAGCCGCGTTGCCGCTTCCGGGCTGTCGAGGGCGACGACCAGAACGGAGGCGGTGTCCAGTCCGGCGGCATGCAGCAGCTCGGGACGGGTCGGGTCGCCGAAGAAGCCTTTAAAGCCGAATTTTCGCATCAGCTGGATGGTTTTCAGGTCATGATCCAGCACGGTGGTCCGAAAGCCCGAGGCCTGTACGAGGCGGTTGACCACCTGTCCAAAGCGTCCGATCCCGGCGATGATGATCGATTGCTGATCGTCGATGTCATCGGCGGGTTGATCCTCCATACGCTCCGACAGCTTCTTGCGCAGGTAGTCCTGCAACATGAAAAACAGCGGGGTAAACAGCAGCGACAGCGCGATGATCAGCAGCACGCGTTCCCCCAGGAACGGGGTCAGAACGCCCTGTTGCAGCGAAAAGGTGGTCAGCACCATGCCGAATTCCCCGGCCTGCGCCAACGACAGGGTGAATAGCCATTGCCCGCGGGCCCGCAGCGAAAACAGGCGTCCGATGCCGTAAAGGATGATCCCTTTGGTGATCATCAGGGCGATGGCCAGGCCGACGATGGTGATGGGGTCGCGAAACAGTACGGTGAAGTTGATCCCCGCACCGACCGCGATGAAAAACAGCCCCAGCAAAAGACCCTTGAAGGGTTCGATGGAGCTTTCCAGTTCGTGACGGAATTCCGAATTCGCCAGTACGACGCCCGCCAGAAACGTGCCCAAAGCCGGGGAGAGGCCGACTGCGGTCATCAGCAAGGCGATGCCGATGACGATGAGCAGGGCCACAGCGGTATAGATTTCGCGCATGTTGGCGGCGTGGATATAGCGAAACACTGGACGGGTCAGAAAGATGCCCGCCAGAATGATCGCCCCAACGGCCCCCAGCGTGACCAGCGTCACCCCCCATCCGGGCAGCCCGTCGACCAGAGAGGCGCCGTGGGAGCTGGCCTCGCGGGCCAGATCGCTGGCGCGGCTGATGGAGCCGTCGGGGTTGATGGTCAGTTGCGAGCCGGTGGCCAGAAGCGGCATCAGCGCCAGCATCGGGATCACTGCGATGTCCTGTGTCAGCAGCACCGAAAAGGCCGCCCGCCCGCCGCCGGTGTGGATCAGTTGCTTTTCCGACAGGGTTTGCAGTACCACAGCGGTTGACGAGAGCGAAAAGATCATGCCGAGCGCCAACCCGGTCTGCCATGGTTGTCCCGTCCAGACCCAAGCGCCGGCAATGACGCCGCAGGTCAGCAGGATTTGAAGTCCACCCATGCCGATCAGTTTGTTGCGCATCTCCCACAGCCCGCGCGGGTCCAGCTCCAATCCGATCAGGAACAGCATCATCACAACGCCGAATTCGGCGAAATGCAGCAGGTCGTGACTTTGCGATTGTTGCACGAAGCCCAGAATGGGGCCGATCACCATCCCGGCCAGCAGGTAGCCCAGCACGGATCCAAGCCCAAGGCGGCGCGCCAGGGGCACTGCCACGACGATGGCGAGAAGGTAGAGAACGGATTGGGCCAGCAGGCCTTGCATCTTGGGGCTCCGGTCGTTGAGGGGCGTATGGGGTTTCAGACAGAGTAGGCGGCTGGTCGTCTCAGGACAATGTGCCTCTGTGGTCCATGGCGTGCTTTTCAGCACCGCCACGCGCAAACGGGTTGGGCGAAAAAGACCGTATCAGCCTGCGACCTCAAGCGTGATTGCACGTCCGCGTTTGACATAGGTCAGCGAACTTGCTCCGATGGACTGCACCTGACCGCCATCCAGCTTGTCACCGACCTTCACCTTGGCAAAGCGTCCGGAAGGCAGACGGACGAGGGCGCGGCGGTCGGACCGGCCCCCGTAGACGCCCATGAGGTTCACGTCGCGCAGGCGGATTGCATTCTTGACGGTCGCGGCACGCGCCACGGATGTGGGGGCGCTCGACGGTGTCGGGCTGTCGGGCACGCGTGCGGTGACCTGTGTGGCTGCTGATCGCGTGGTGGTGCCCGCGTCGGCTGCCGCCGCTGCCGCCTCAGACGCGGCCTGCGCCGCAGCGACGAGTTTGGAGAAATCCTGCGGGCGGGCCTGCGGGATCTGCGACACGGCAACCACAGGTGCCGTCGCCGCTGGCGCGGCCTCACCATTGGCGCGGGCATCATCTGCGGCCTGTTCCTGTTCCGAGACCGGGCGCGGCATGGGGCGCATCGCGCCAAGTTGCGCGCGGGTCAGGCCGGCGAGATTGGCCATCTCGTTGTTTTCGATCAGGGCCTCGGGACGCGGCGTCGGGCGGAACCCGGCCAGCGCTTCACGCTGGGCGGCGTTGGCGTTCAGGCCTCCTGCGGCCTCGGGGGTCAGTGCGGCCTCCACGGCATCGTCAACGCGGCTGCCCGGGCGTGGTGCCGGGACGACATCGGGGCGACCGGCATAGACGACAGCGCCTTCAGGGGTCACGGCGCCATCTTTGGTGGCACGCACAAAGCCGTTTTTGTCCAGATCGAAACCATCCTCGGACGTCAACGGGCGTGTCGCGGTCAGTGGCAGCGGGTCGACCTGTTGACGTGTTGCCTCGGGCAGTGCCACGGCGTCCTGAGACGGGATCGCAGGGTCGATCGAGGCGACATAGATCGCATCGATCGTGTCCTCGGGCAGCGCCCCGTCGCCAGAGAGCGGCGCAAGCGGCCAGATGCCGGTCGCGGCATATTGCGTTTGGACTTCTTCAAGGCTGGGCTCGGTTTGGGTGTTGAGGCTGGCGGGGGCGGGCTGGGTCGCCTCGTCCAGCAGCTCTGGCGTCAGCTCTGGTTCTTCCAGCGCAGGATCGCTGTCCGTGAGCGCCAACTGGCGTTCTGCCTCGGCATCGCTCAGAGCGGCCCCGGTGGTGAGATCGCTTTGCGCGATCTCTGGGCTCTGGCTTGTGCTCTCGCTCAGGGCGGTGTCTTGCGATGTTTCGCTCCGGGGTAGCCATCCGGCCACCAGCCACAGCAAAAGTAGCAGAACGATCAGCCCGCCGGTCAGGTAGAGCCCCAGATAGCGTGGCTTGCCACGGCTGGTACGGGCATTCTGACGTGCACCGAAAATGGTCATCGCCTCGGCTTCATCAAGAGCGTTTTCGGCGTTATCCAATCCCGCAGCACGATCCGACATCGGGGCCAGTGTTTCATCCGCCAGTGGAATGGTGACGGGGGGCTGGACCGGGCCGGGCTCTGGCGCTGCCTTGGACGGTGTGACCTTGTCGCCGCTTCGGCTGGTCAGCGTCTTGAGCGCGCCAAGCCGTCCCGAACTGCGCGAAGCCTCGGCCTTGGCCGGTTGGGCGACGACCGCGACATTGGGTGCAGGCATTGGGGAACTTGGTGCCGACGAATTTGGCATCGGCGGTGGTTCGGGCAGCGGGCCGGTTTTTCGCGGTTTAGGAGGCTTGGGTTTCAGCGCGTCTTGTTCCGGCGCAGGGGGAACCTCGCGCGCGGTGATGTCTGCATGGGGGGCAGGCGCCGGGGCCGCGACCGGTTTGTCACCTGTGAGGGCAGCTTTGGGGGCCGCAACGGCGGGCGCCGGGGCTTGCGGCGATTGTGGCGCGCGCGGCGCTGGGATGACATGGCCCGGCTTGGCGGCAATCCGTCGGGCGGCTGTGTCCTTTGCGGCGGCGTCGGGCGCGGTGTCGTCCGTGTCCGGTTCGGGGTCCGGTGTCTTGCTTGCTGTTTTGGCCGCAGACGGTTCGGCGGTTTCGGCGCGCGGGGCCTCTTCGGCCGATTTCGCCGTTGGGGCCTTGGCAGGCGCTTCCGGGGTTTCGGGCTTGGCCACCGGGGTGGCATGGTCAAAGATTGCGGCACTGTCTGACAGGCCGCGCGGAGTCAGAACCCTGAGGATCTCTCTGTCAGGTTCTACATCGGTCTCAGCACCGATCAGCGCGTCGGCGGATTTGGCGCGCCCAAAGAACGGTTCACGGCCAAAGCGGTCTGGCTCTGGTTGTGCCACGAAGGACACGGGGTTGAACTGGTGTTCGGTGGCAAAGGCCTCGGCCTCGTCCAGCGTTTCGCGGGCCACGACGGCCACCTGAAGCTGGTCGCCCGACAGATGCGAATCCCACACCAGTTGATCAAGGCTATAGGGCGTCGCCCCTTCAAGCGCGCTGCGGATCGCCATATCACGCGCCGCCTCATCTCCTTCGGGAAAGGGCAGGCTGCGATAGAGGATCTGACTGTTCGGAATCACCAGTTTTGTGGCCAGTCCTGCGGCGGAGACCTCGGTCGCGGTGCGTCGTAGTTTCGACAGCTCAGCCGCCACATCTTCGGCATCGAGATCCACGGTGCCCATTGGGTGCCAGCCAGCTGTGGCGCGATGCAACAGAAGGATGCCGTCGTGGCTGAGATTGAGGGCAAAATTCGGTTTCATTTGCGTCTTCTGGGTGGTGTGGCACGTGGGTGCGGCCACCCTAACGCAGCAATCTGGCACTGCAAAGAGAAAGCCCGCGGAAATCCCTCACAGCAGCGTGTGCGGGCGAAAGATCGCCTGTGCGTCGGGGAAAGGCAGTGGTCTTACCGCATCCAGAGACCTGCTTTTTTGATCTGGTTGCGGATCATCTGTTCGCGGCGCGGCAAATGGTCCCGGTCGAACATGTCCCGGATTTTCTGCCCCTTGGGCTGATAGACCAGCCGTTTGATCGGCTCATATTGCTTAAGTACTTTTTTGATCCAGTTCGGCTCGGCAGACCGTTGCAACACCTCGACCACATGATCGCTTTCACGGGCCATCAAAAGCGGAAAGGTGCGATAATGGCAGGACACATCGCCATCAAGACTGTTTTCGGGGATCGTGCGCCGGGCGCCGCCAAAACTGTGGATGACCAGTGGCAATGCGACCTGATCCAGCCAGGGATCAAAGGTCTGCAGGCTGGCCGCCTCGGGCGGATTGTCCCGGATTTCGAGCGCATAGTCGAGAAAACGCTGACCGAACGTGCGGGGGCATTTGTAGAAGAAGAACCCGGCATTGAAATAGAGATACCGTTTCCAGTATTCGTCGGGCTGGCTGAGATCCAGCGAGCTGTCGAAATCCAGCCCGAAGCGATCGTAAAGTGATTTCCAGATTTCGCTATAGCCCGGTCCGTAGAGTTCGATCTGCGGCCAGGTGCCTTCGACCTTGAGCGAGGCGCAGGGCCGTTCGAAGTCGAAAGCCACATCGGAGAGCGCGCCGGTGATCAGCGTGTCGCTGTCGAAAAAGACAAAAGGCTCGCCCTCTGGTAGGGCAAATAGCGCCTCGATCTTGTTGCCATAGGGGTAGGACTGGCCGAAATGCTGGCTTTCAAAGGGCAGAATTTCCGCGTCCAGACGGGCAAAGGCTGCCAACAGGTCGTCTTGCTTCATCCGCGGATCCCCATCCCAGCAAGGGCCGGGTTGCGGTTCGGCGATGAACAGCCGTCCGCTGAACCCCGGATCCATCTGACGCAGCGAAGCGGCAAAGAGCAACGCCTCATACATCAGCCGCCCCTGATGGCCGACGACCACAATATTGAATGATTGTTTGCTTTGTTCAGGTGCTGGCATGCGGTAAACTTTTCAGAACGCAACGGAAGGACACACCGGAAACTATAGAGAGGTTGGGAGGGTCTCGAAAGCCGAACCTTTGGCCGATGTCCAAAAAGGAGAGCGACATGCACCTTTTTCGGAGTTGTTTTCTAGCGTTGGCCGGTGTCTTGTCACTGTGGCCTTGATCGCATCGAATTTTCCGTCAACGGCGAGGATCTGACGCCGTTTGTTGCAGAACCTTGCTATGATGATGCGGCCCAGCCGAACGCATTGCGCGCGCAAAGCCTCGACAGCATTCTTGTGTCCTTTCCCCAAGACAGCGTGGAAACGGTCGCGGTCCGGCTGACCTTTGACGATGGCAGCACCGAGAGCGCTGACTACGGTCGCGCTGACATCGAAATCCCCTGAGGCCCTGCCGATCTGGTGCTTTGCTCAGGCGAACAGCTCCGTCAAAAAGCTCTTCACCGAGGCCCAGCTATGGTCGCGCGCAGTTTCTTTGAAGCCAAAGCCGGGTTGTGCACCGGGCTGCGCGGCAGGGTTGGTAAAAGCATGGCCGGTGCCGCCGTAGGCATGCAATTGCCAGTCGACGTCTCGGGTGGTCATTTCCGCACCGAACTCCAGAACGCTTTGCGGCGGAGCCAGCGGGTCGTCCCAGCCGTGCATCACCAGAATCCTGGCGCGAATCGCGGCTTCGGGGGCGCTGGCAGCGCGATCCAGTATGCCGTGGAATGCGGCAACGCCTTTCAGATCCGCGCCCTGTCGCGCCAGATCCAGCACCGCCTTGCCGCCAAAGCAATAGCCGATCGCCGCCGTGCGCTCCGGGTCGACCTGCGGCGCCGTTTTCAGGGCCGCCAGAGCGACCTCCATCCGGGCGGCCAGAAGCGGGCGATCCGCGTCCAGCGCGTTCTTTGCGGCATGGGCCTCGGTCGCATCTTCGATGGTCACGCCATTGCCGTAGTAATCCATGGCGAAGCCGACATAGCCGCGTTCGGCCAACTCTTGCGCGCGGGCCTGTTCAAAGGGCGATTTTCCGCGAAACGCCGGACAGACGATCACGCCCGGTCTTGGGGCGGTGAGACTGTCATCCCAGTGCAACGTGCCCACAAACGGGCCGCCGGGCCCGTCATAGTGAATGTCTTGACAGCGCAATGTCATGGGGATTGGCTCCTATAGCAACTTGTGTTTGCAAGGAACCGGGCTGTCGACATGAAGTCAAGCCAAGCTACCGTGGGAAGCATCCTTTTGATCAACTGAAGGCTGGCGCACAGATATATAACAAGATGCAGAGTGATCGCATCAATGCTATCGAAATGCTTGCTTTGGGAAGGTCTGGGTAAATGGTGGGCGACCCTGGAATCGAACCAGGCATGAGTCTCCTCGGCGGAGTTACAGTCCGCTGCCGCACCTTGCAGCCCGTCGCCCACTTGCGCAAAATCTTCGGTGTTTCGAAGCGTCCTTGCGTCGTGTGCGGGGTGGATACCTTTGGTCGCGGGGGGCGTCAACAGGAAATTTGTGAAAAGGAATGACTTGTATCTGACAAACCTGCGCGGCAGGAAGGGGAAGGCCATAAATTCCGGAAAGTCTGCACCATGAAAAAGCCCAAGTGGGTCGTTGAGAAAGAACAAGCCAAACGCAAAGCCGCCCAGGAAACCGTTTGGTTGTTCGGCCTGCATGCGGTGCGCGATGCGCTGCGCAATCCGGCCCGTGAAAAGCTGCGACTGCTGGTGACCAAGAATGCGCAGGCCAAGCTGGAAGAAGACATCGCGCTGGCCTCCGTGACCCCGGAAGAGATCGACCCACGCAAATTCCACGACCCGCGCAATTTCGGTGTGCCGGTAGATCCGGCCTCTGTGCACCAGGGCGCCTTGCTGGAGGTCAAGCCTCTGTCCTGGGGCTCTGTCGAAGAGGTCTGTCTGGCCGCAGGCGAGGGCGCGCCGACCGTCGTGCTGCTCGATCAGGTTACCGATCCGCATAATGTCGGCGCGGTCTTGCGGTCCGCCGAGGTCTTTGGTGCCGAGGCCGTCATCGCCACGGCCCGCCACGCCGCCCCCGAAACCGGAGCTTTGGCCAAAACCGCGTCGGGCGCCTTGGAACGCCAGCCCTATCTCCGGGTGCGCAATCTGGCCGACACGATCGTGAAACTGCAGGAGATGGGATTTGTCTGTCTGGGCCTCGATGGAGAGGCCGCACAGACGATTGATCAGGCGCTTGCGAATCTCTCGGGCCAGCCGGTTGCGCTGATCATGGGGGCCGAAGGTCCGGGCTTGCGGCAAAAGACCCGTGAAACGGTGGACCAACTGGTGAAAATCCCCTTCGCGCGGGATTTCGGGTCATTGAACGTGTCGAATGCGGCCGCTGTGGCGCTGTTTGCTGCTTCTAAACGCTGAACCCGGGGTGTTCGTGCGGGTCAGACAGGTCTGTCATCACGTTTTTCTTACCCACCCTTCAATTGTGGCCGGCAACCCCTATCTAACAGTTCAGAGACGCGCACTGGAACACGCGCGTTGCTCTCACTGTCCCTCGTTCCAAAACTCTCGCCCGGGTCTTTGCGCCCGGGCTTTTTTCTGCACTTTTTTCTCAAGCCGAAGCGGTTATGGTGGACGTATGACTTATGCTGACACACTCTCGGATCAAGACATCCGACGTATTCTCTCAGACACGCGGGTGATCGCGCTTGTCGGCGCCTCCCCGCGTCCTGAACGCCCCTCGCATCGGGTGGGCAATTTTCTTGCCGCATGTGGATACCGCGTGATCCCGGTCAACCCGGGGCAGGCGGGTAAGACGCTGTTCGGGGAGACCTGTGTGGCACAGCTGTCGGACATCGAAGAACCGGTGGATATGGTGGATATCTTTCGCAACATCGATGATGTGCCTGGTGTCGTTGAAACCGCGCTGAAGGATCTCAAGGGGTTGAAATACATCTGGATGCAGCTTGGTATCGCCCACGAAAAATCCGCAGCCCTCGCGCGGGCGCAGGGCGCCGAAGTGGTCATGGACCGCTGCCCGGCGATTGAGATCCCGCGTCTGGGCATGTGATCTTTGCCTGAGCGGCCCGGAAAGCCGACGTTAAAACCGACGTATCCAGGCCGTTTCCACGCCATTTTCAGTTGACTGGCGCGCAGGGCATCCTGCCTTGCGCGCCAGCTTTCTTTTTTCAGAATTGGAAGCTGTATGTGAGGCCGATGGACTTTGTTCTGAGTTGGTCTGGTCCTAGGCCTGAGAGGGCTGCATCGAGGGCGAGGAGGCCAGCGTTTCGGAATGCGTGGCTGAGGCCGAAGCGCAGGCGTGCGGAGGCGCGGCTGTCGCCGTGGTTCTGGTCCTGATAGACGCCGCTGATGCCGCCCTCGAGGGTGAGTTCGCCGTTCTCTGTCGGGCGGCTGTGCAGCATGGAGAGGCCATATTCCACCTCGGTGGCGCGATAGGTGGCCTCAGGGACGGTCAGCCCGTTGCCATCGGTATAGCTTTGCTGTGTTTCCACGACCTGCCCGGCAGCGAGGAAGGGGCGCAGCTCATAGCGGGGATAGACCAGCTGGCCGGTGCCCTTGATCTGGGTGAGCCAGCGTTCGGTGGTGAAGCTGTCGGTATAGGTGCCATCGGGTGTGATCTCGTTCCAGCTTTTGCCATAGAGCAGCCGGCCCTCGATATAGAAGGGGTGATCGGGCAGCTTGCCGACGAAATAGGGTCCGGCGAGCACGCCGTGACCGTTCAGTTCGGCGGCACCTTCGTCCTGGGCGATCTCGTCGATCTGCACCATGGCGCCGAGCAGGAGATTGTCGTTGAGTTTGCGATGGGTGCCGAAGGCGCCAAAGATATAGCGGGAGGAATAAGCGTCATCCTTTTGCCAGCTGCCTTCCAGGCGCATCCAGGCGGGGCGGTCGGGATCCGTGGCCAGGGTGAAGACCCCGGTGCGGCGCGAGACACTGGCGTTGAACTGGCGCGATCCGCCGCCCATGAGAAAGCCCGAGAGCGAGGGCTGGTGGGCGACCAGCGCCTGGGAGCGGCTTTCGAGCACCTCGGCGATCTGTGCCTCTGCCGCATCGGTGGTGGCGGTGATCAGGCTGTAGGTGTCGGAGGCGAGATTGAGGTTGCCGCCGGGATCCTCGGCCACACCGGCGGGGATCGACAGGGTGACCACGATGCCGGGGGTGTCCTCTGGGGTGTCCTCTGGGGTGACGGTGGCGGTGAAGACCGGGGCGGTGCCGGAGAAATTGCTGATGGTGGCGCCGCTGACCGCGATGTCGGAGGCCTCAAAGCCTGTGACCGGCTCGCTGAAGGTGATGGTGATGTCGAAGGCCCCGGCATTGGCCAGTTCGGGCAGGCCGGAGATCTGGACGGTGGGGACGGAGGCATCGACGGTGACCATGAGCGAGGCGGTGGCAGAGGCATTGTCATGGCTGTCATAGGCGGTGGCGGTGACGGTGCCGTTGCGCTGTGGCGTGGCGGATGAGGCGCTGAAGACACCGAGGCCGTCGGCGGTGAGGCTCTGCTGGCTGGTGTCGGCAAATGTCACCTCGACGCGGGCGTGGGCCTCTGTGGTGCCGGAGACGGTGACGCTGAGATCCGGGGCGACGACGGGGGTGTCGAAGACCGGGGTGAGCGGCCCGGTGGTGTCCTCTACGCGGACGATGAAGCTCTGTTCGGTCGCCGGGTTCCCGGCGTTGTCGATGGCGGCCATGGTGACGGTGGTGTCGCCCAGGGGGAAGGTATAACTGTCGTCCTTCACCGGGGTGCCGTCGATGATATAGAGGATGCTGAGATCCGGATCGGCATTGTCGGCGACGCTGCCCAGGGTCGTGAGATCATAGTGGGCCACCTGTGTGAGTGTCTCGGCCTCAAGGATCAGGGTCTCGGGCGGTGTGATGACCGGGGCTTCGTGATCGTCCACCTTGACGATGAAGCTGGCCTGTATGGCGTCATTTCCGGTGGCGTCCGTGGCGTCGAGGGTGACGGTGGTTTCTCCGATGGGGAAGGCATGGGGCCCGGTCAGCGGCAGGGTTCCGATGTGGTAGAGGATGACAAGGGAACTGTCATCGTCCGCGAGATCGGTGACCTTGGCGCCGAGCGTTGTGACATCCAGGGTTGCGGTGGGCTGCCCGGGGTCTGTGGTCAGGGTCTGATCGTCCGGGGGGGTGATGACCGGGGCCTGACCGTCGGCGACGGTGACGGTGAAGCTGACCTGTGTGGCCGCGTTCCCGGCGTCATCGCGGGCGTCCATGGTGACGGTGGTGTCGCCGATGGGGAAGGCGTAGGCGGAGACGATCTCTATGCCCTCGACACGATAGAAGATCTCGACCGTGTCATCGACGAGGTCCGTGACGCTGCCCAGTGCGGTCACATCAAAGAGGCTGGTGATGGCATCAGGATCGGTGGTGCGGCTCTGATCTGCCGGAGGGGTGATGACCGGGGGCTGATTGTCGCGCACGCGGACGGCGAAGCTGTCCTGGGCGATGTTGTCCGAACTGTCCTGCGCCGTCATGGTGACGATGGTTTCGCCGACGGGGAAGGGATAGGGGCCGGACAGGGTCACGTCCTCGGTCGTATAGGTGATGGCGACGGGGCCATCGACGAGATCGGTGGCGCTGCCGAGCGCGGTGACGTCGAGCGCGGCGGTGGGCAGGCCGGGGTCCGTGACGAGGTCCTGTGTGTCGGGCGGTGTGATGACCGGGCTGCCGGTGTCGCGGACGGTGACGGTAAAGCTGACGGCTGCAGCCTCATTGCCGGCGGCGTCCTGGGCCTGCAGGGTGACCGTCGTCGCCCCCAGCGGGAAGACATAGGGCCCGCTCAGCTGCTGCCCCCCGACCCAATAGGTGACATCGACTGTGCTGTCGACATTGTCCGTGGCCAGAGCAAGCGCGGTGACATCGAGCGTGGCGCTGGTCGTCCCGTTTTCCGTTGGCAGGACCTGATCCTCGGGTGGGGTGATGACCGGGGCTTCCGTGTCCGTGACGGTGACGGTAAAGCTGACGGTTGCGGCCTTATTGCCGGCGGCATCCTGCGCCTTCATGGTGACGGTGGTCTGGCCGAGCGGAAAGACATGGCTGCCGGTGATCTCCTCGGCGCCGATCCAATAGGTGATGTCAAGGTCCTCACCGGCATCGACATTGTCGGTCACGGAGCCGAGTGTGGTCGGGTCGAAGGCTGCGGTTGTCAGGCCCGGATCATTTGGCAGCGACGGATCTGCCGGTGGGGTAATGACGGGCGGAGTGATGTCATTGACGAGGAGCCAGAAGACGGTCGTCTCGGAGCTGTTGCCAGCCCCGTCGGCGGCGGTGACATAGATCTTGCTGATCTTTCCGACGGGGAAATCATGCGGCAGGGTGATCTCTTCGCTGTTGAAGACATAGGTGATCGTGGGGGCCGCGGTGACATTGTCGGTGGCTGAGAAGAAATGCGAAAAGTCGACGCTGACGGTTTCGAGCGCCGGATCGTCGGGGTCGACATTGAGACCAGTGCCATTGTTCAAAAGTTCCGGCGCCTGCTGGTCGTTGACGGTGACGAAGAAGGTGACGGTGTCCGCCGCGTTGCCGAAGCTGTCGGAAGCCCGCAGGGTGACGGTGGTGTCGCCCACCGGGAAGTCATGGCTGCCCCCGAGTTCGGTGTCGTCGATCCAGTAGGAGATCGTCAGGTCTTCGTCGACATTGTCGGACACGGATCCCAGCCCGGTCAGGGTCAGCGCGGCTGTGGGCTCGTCAGGATCCGTGGAAAGCATCTGCGTCTGGGGCGGCGTCAGGATGGGTTTGGTGATGTCGTTGACGAGGAGCGTGAAGGTGAAGGGTGCGGAGGTGTTGCCGGCCTCGTCCGAGGCGGTGACATAGATCTTGCTGATCCGGCCTACGGGGAAACCATAGGGCAGGGTGATCTCTTCTTCGTTGAAGACATAGGTGATCGTGGGGGCCGCGGTGACATTGTCGGTGGCCGAGAAGAAATGCGAAAAATCGATGCTGGTGGTTTGCGCCGCAGTGTTGCCGGGGTCGACATTGAGACCGGTGGAGTTGCTCGACAGCTTCGGCGCCTGCAGGTCATTGACGGTGACCGTGAAGGTGACGCTGGTGGCCTCATTGCCTGAGCTGTCGCTGGCGCGCAGGGTGACGGTGGTGTCGCCGACGGGGAAGTCGTAGCTGGACCCCAGTTCGGCATCATCGATCCAGTAGGAGATGGTAACGTTTTCGTCGACATTGTCGGACACGGACCCCAGCCCCGTCAGGCTCAGTGCCGCCGTGGATTTGTCCGGATCCGTGGCAAGCACATGAGACGTCGGCGGGGTCAGGACAGGCGGGGTGATGTCATTGACGAGGAGCCAGAACACGACCGTCTCGGAGGTGTTATCGGCCTCGTCCGAGGCGGTGACATAGATCTTGCTGATCCGGCCTACGGGAAAGTCATGCGGCAGGGTGATCTCTTCGCTGTTGAAGACATAGGTGATCGTGGGGGCCGCGGTGACATTGTCGGTGGCTGAGAAGAAATGCGAAAAGTCGACGCTGGAGGTTTGCGCAAGGGTGTCGCCGGGGTCGACATTGAGGGCGGTGGAAATGGCTGATAGCTCCGGCGCCTGCTGGTCTTTGACGGTGACGGTGAAAGTGACACGCTCGGCCTCATTGTCAGAGCTGTCGGCGGCGCGCAGGGTGACGGTGGTGTCGCCCACCGGGAAGTCATGGCTTGCCGTCAGTTCACTGTCGTCGATCCAGTAGGAAATCGTCAGGCCTTCGTCGACATTGTCGGAAACAGACCCTAGACTCGCGACATCCAGAGCCGCCGTGGCTTTGTCCAGATCGGTGGCAAGCACCTGATCCTCGGGCGCGGTCAGGACAGGAGGGGTGATGTCAAGGACGTTGATGGTGAATATCTCCGGAGATGTCGCGTTGCCCGCCGCATCGGTGGCGATCACGGTGATTTCCGTTGCCTGGCCGACGGGGAAATGGTGGGTCGAGGAGATCTCCTGCTCATTCAGAAAATAGGTGATCGTGGGCGCTTCGGTGACGTTGTCGCTGGCTGATATCAGATTGCCAAAGTTTACGTTGAGAGTTTCCTGCTCGGGTGTCGACGGGCTGATGTTGAATATCGGGGTCGCGAAGGACAGATCCGGCGCCTGTTGATCATTGACGGTGACCGTGAAAGCGACGCTGACGGCCTCATTGCCGGAGCTGTCGTTGGCGGTCAGGGTGACGGTGGTGTTGCCCACCTGGAAGTCATGGCTTTCCCCCAGTTTGATGTCATTGATCCAATAGGTGATGGCAACGCTTTCATCGGCATTGTCGGACACCGATCCCAGCCCCGTCAGGCTGAGCGCTCCCGTGGGTTGGTCCATATCGGTTGTGAGCGTCTGATCTGCGGGGGCGGTCAGCACGGGGGGCTCCCCGTCGCTGGTGACGACGGTTATTGTCGCCTCGCCGGTGTTGCCCGAGCTGTCTGTCGATTTGAGGGTGACCAGAGTTTCCCCGAGATCAAAGCTGTAAGGGCCGGTAATCTCCTGATCTTCGATCCAGAAGGACACTGTCAGCCCTGTGTCCAGATTGTCGGTGACGGTGATGTCCAGCGTTGTCAGATCGAATGTTGCAATAGCTGCCCCGCTGTCCGTGGTCAGATCGTACGTCCCGGGCGCTGTGATGTCCGGGGGGATGGAATCGAGCCAGTTCAAAGTGACCGCCTGCGGTTCAGAATTGTTTCCACTTTGATCCGTGGCGACCAACGTCACAGTGTTCGGGCCATACTCCAATTGGCTCATTGAGATGAGGAGCACATCGTTGATATAAAACTTTGTATCAATAGGCGTGAGCGAGTTGTCTGTGGCCGCCGCGCCATATCCGGTGAGCCATGTCTCTGCGTCGACAGAGGTTGTTTCCGCCGGAATGTCCAGCGTGGTTGAGGACAGCGTCAGCGTTGGGGGGGTCTCATCCTTCACGACGAGCGTGTATGTATATTCACTATAGCCAGGTAACCCGGTCACAGCATAGCTGTTGAGAGTGTTGGCTAATGTTTTGTAGTCGTCCTGAAATGGAAACACGCGCACACGCAATTCGTATGTTCCTGCATCCAGATAGTTGACTTTATACCTCTGAAATGCGGCACCATCAAAACTTTCTTCTATCCGAGGCTGATAGCTTTTTTTGAATTTATTTGCCCACGGGTGGACTGTTTGAAAGTGGCTCGTTGCAACAAAGCGATATTGAGTATCCGCTGGACCAATGGTGCCCTCGATCGAAGAGCCTGATGGCAGATCCGAGGTGGCCGCAGAGAGTCCGGTGAAATTCAAGGAGAGGCGACCGCTTGGATAACTGTTAGATATTTCCCCGCTGAGTGTATAGCCCTGACCCCCACCGAGATTGACATTGACTGATGTTGTCAATTGAGAGATTTCGGAAATTTTCCCAGCGCTGGAGGGGCTTACACTGCTGGCGACACTATGGGAATAAGCGGACGTGTCTATGTAAGTGGAGTAAGAATTGCCGCAGTAGTCGATAAAACTATCATCCAGCAGGGTTTCCGACGTCGCCCAATCTTGCATGTACTTATAGCCGGTGGCGAACCTGAGACTGTTATATTGGGTGTTACCCCCGATGTAGACGTAATATGTTGAGCTTAATATTTTGATATCACAATCGATGAGCGGCAAAGGAAGACTTATGGAGCCGCTTTGTGCTTGGCTTGGGCCCCCGGCGCAAGTCATCAAGGCGACGAGTGCACCGGCCCCCAAATGTACGCCCGGAAAACGCCGAACCAGAGATTTCACGCGTGATATCAATCGGACTGCCCTCTGGCCGAGAGCTGCTAAGTGGCCCGCAATATCCGTCGGGGCCGTCTGCGCTGTCGAAGGGTGAGCGGCAAGCCGGTGGTGTGGGGAGATTTGGGTCATGGCATATCCGTCCGCTATATCTGTCGGTTGAGCGCAGTGTCGGACGAAGTCCAAATGCGGTGTTTGGGACAGGATAAAAGCGGGGGCGTTTAAAAACGCCTAATGGCGCCGCAGAGATGTGGCGCCATTTTTGAGAAAATTTTAAGAATTTGAACGCCGTACCCCGGCCAGCCGTCCGGCGGCGGGCGGTTCTGCTCAGGCTGAACGCGGATCGATTAGGGTTTGCGCGCGGCTTTTTCGGCGAGGCCGGACAGGCCCTGACGGCGGGCCAGTTCGTTGAGTACATCGTCGAGAGGCACGTCGCGGGCCGCCAGTGTGACCAGCAGATGATAGAGCACATCTGCGGCTTCATAGGTCAGGTTCTCGCGGTCGTTGACCGCGGCGGCGATGATGGCCTCGATCGCCTCTTCGCCGAATTTTTCGGCGCATTTCTGCGGCCCCTTGGCGAACAGCTTGGCTGTCCAGGAGCTTTCGGGATCCGCGGATTTGCGGGACAGGATAACCTGTTCGAGATCGTGCAGCACGGACATTGCGGGTTCCTTCATTGGCGCCTTAATTCAGGCGCATAGGGATGCCATGGGCGGCCATATAGTCCTTGGCCTCCTGGATGGTGTAGTCCCCAAAGTGGAAAATGGACGCGGCCAGAACAGCGCTGGCGTGGCCTTCGGTGACGCCTTCGACAAGATGATCCAGCGTGCCCACGCCGCCAGAGGCGATGACCGGAATGTTCACCGTATCGGCAATGGTGCGGGTCATCGCGATGTTGAAGCCAGCCCGCGTGCCGTCGCGGTCCATGGAGGTCAGCAGGATCTCCCCTGCGCCCTTCTGTTCGATCAGCCGGGCGAATTCCACGGCGTCGATCGGGTGGCCCTCGGCGTCCAGAGCAGCCTTGCGCCCGCCATGGGTGAAAATCGCCCATTTGGTTGGATTGCCCTCGGCATCCCATGCGACGGTCTTGGCATCGATGGCACAGACAATGCACTGGCTGCCGAAATGGTCCGCAGCGCGGGCAATGACGTCCGGATCGGCCACGGCAGCGGAATTAAAGCTGACCTTGTCAGCCCCGGCCAGCAGCAGGTTGCGCACATCTTCGGTGGTGCGCACGCCGCCACCGATGGTCAGCGGCATGAAACATTGCTCGGCTGTACGCGTGGCCAGATCATACATGGTGCCACGGTTTTCATGGGTGGCATGGATGTCGAGAAAGCACAGCTCATCCGCTCCGGCGGCGTCATAGGCGCGCGCGCTTTCTACCGGATCCCCGGCGTCGATCAGATCGACGAAATTGACGCCTTTGACCACGCGGCCATCGGCTACGTCGAGACAGGGGATGATGCGGGTTTTCAGCATGTCGGTGCCTTTGCTTGTCACTCCCGTCCGTCTTTACTGCGCAGCGAGAGGTGATGCAATGACGGCCGGGGTTGTCCCGTTCAAGGGCTGCTGTCCTTTGCCTCCTTTTTTCAGAATTGGAAGCTGTATGTGAGGCCGATGGACTTTGTTCTGAGTTGGTCTGGTCCTAGGCCTGAGAGGGCTGCATCGAGGGCGAGGAGGCCAGCGTTTCGGAATGCGTGGCTGAGGCCGAAGCGCAGGCGTGCGGAGGCGCGGCTGTCGCCGTGGTTCTGGTCCTGATAGACGCCGCTGATGCCGCCCTCGAGGGTGAGTTCGCCGTTCTCTGTCGGGCGGCTGTGCAGCATGGAGAGGCCATATTCCACCTCGGTGGCGCGATAGGTGGCCTCAGGGACGGTCAGCCCGTTGCCATCGGTATAGCTTTGCTGTGTTTCCACGACCTGCCCGGCAGCGAGGAAGGGGCGCAGCTCATAGCGGGGATAGACCAGCTGGCCGGTGCCCTTGATCTGGGTGAGCCAGCGTTCGGTGGTGAAGCTGTCGGTATAGGTGCCATCGGGTGTGATCTCGTTCCAGCTTTTGCCATAGAGCAGCCGGCCCTCGATATAGAAGGGGTGATCGGGCAGCTTGCCGACGAAATAGGGTCCGGCGAGCACGCCGTGACCGTTCAGTTCGGCGGCACCTTCGTCCTGGGCGATCTCGTCGATCTGCACCATGGCGCCGAGCAGGAGATTGTCGTTGAGTTTGCGATGGGTGCCGAAGGCGCCAAAGATATAGCGGGAGGAATAAGCGTCATCCTTTTGCCAGCTGCCTTCCAGGCGCATCCAGGCGGGGCGGTCGGGATCCGTGGCCAGGGTGAAGACCCCGGTGCGGCGCGAGACACTGGCGTTGAACTGGCGCGATCCGCCGCCCATGAGAAAGCCCGAGAGCGAGGGCTGGTGGGCGACCAGCGCCTGGGAGCGGCTTTCGAGCACCTCGGCGATCTGTGCCTCTGCCGCATCGGTGGTGGCGGTGATCAGGCTGTAGGTGTCGGAGGCGAGATTGAGGTTGCCGCCGGGATCCTCGGCCACACCGGCGGGGATCGACAGGGTGACCACGATGCCGGGGGTGTCCTCTGGGGTGTCCTCTGGGGTGACGGTGGCGGTGAAGACCGGGGCGGTGCCGGAGAAATTGCTGATGGTGGCGCCGCTGACCGCGATGTCGGAGGCCTCAAAGCCTGTGACCGGCTCGCTGAAGGTGATGGTGATGTCGAAGGCCCCGGCATTGGCCAGTTCGGGCAGGCCGGAGATCTGGACGGTGGGGACGGAGGCATCGACGGTGACCATGAGCGAGGCGGTGGCAGAGGCATTGTCATGGCTGTCATAGGCGGTGGCGGTGACGGTGCCGTTGCGCTGTGGCGTGGCGGATGAGGCGCTGAAGACACCGAGGCCGTCGGCGGTGAGGCTCTGCTGGCTGGTGTCGGCAAATGTCACCTCGACGCGGGCGTGGGCCTCTGTGGTGCCGGAGACGGTGACGCTGAGATCCGGGGCGACGACGGGGGTGTCGAAGACCGGGGTGAGCGGCCCGGTGGTGTCCTCTACGCGGACGATGAAGCTCTGTTCGGTCGCCGGGTTCCCGGCGTTGTCGATGGCGGCCATGGTGACGGTGGTGTCGCCCAGGGGGAAGGTATAACTGTCGTCCTTCACCGGGGTGCCGTCGATGATATAGAGGATGCTGAGATCCGGATCGGCATTGTCGGCGACGCTGCCCAGGGTCGTGAGATCATAGTGGGCCACCTGTGTGAGTGTCTCGGCCTCAAGGATCAGGGTCTCGGGCGGTGTGATGACCGGGGCTTCGTGATCGTCCACCTTGACGATGAAGCTGGCCTGTATGGCGTCATTTCCGGTGGCGTCCGTGGCGTCGAGGGTGACGGTGGTTTCTCCGATGGGGAAGGCATGGGGCCCGGTCAGCGGCAGGGTTCCGATGTGGTAGAGGATGACAAGGGAACTGTCATCGTCCGCGAGATCGGTGACCTTGGCGCCGAGCGTTGTGACATCCAGGGTTGCGGTGGGCTGCCCGGGGTCTGTGGTCAGGGTCTGATCGTCCGGGGGGGTGATGACCGGGGCCTGACCGTCGGCGACGGTGACGGTGAAGCTGACCTGTGTGGCCGCGTTCCCGGCGTCATCGCGGGCGTCCATGGTGACGGTGGTGTCGCCGATGGGGAAGGCGTAGGCGGAGACGATCTCTATGCCCTCGACACGATAGAAGATCTCGACCGTGTCATCGACGAGGTCCGTGACGCTGCCCAGTGCGGTCACATCAAAGAGGCTGGTGATGGCATCAGGATCGGTGGTGCGGCTCTGATCTGCCGGAGGGGTGATGACCGGGGCTGATTGTCGCGCACGCGGACGGCGAAGCTGTCCTGGGCGATGTTGTCCGAACTGTCCTGCGCCGTCATGGTGACGATGGTTTCGCCGACGGGGAAGGGATAGGGGCCGGACAGGGTCACGTCCTCGGTCGTATAGGTGATGGCGACGGGGCCATCGACGAGATCGGTGGCGCTGCCGAGCGCGGTGACGTCGAGCGCGGCGGTGGGCAGGCCGGGGTCCGTGACGAGGTCCTGTGTGTCGGGCGGTGTGATGACCGGGCTGCCGGTGTCGCGGACGGTGACGGTAAAGCTGACGGCTGCAGCCTCATTGCCGGCGGCGTCCTGGGCCTGCAGGGTGACCGTCGTCGCCCCCAGCGGGAAGACATAGGGCCCGCTCAGCTGCTGCCCCCCGACCCAATAGGTGACATCGACTGTGCTGTCGACATTGTCCGTGGCCAGAGCAAGCGCGGTGACATCGAGCGTGGCGCTGGTCGTCCCGTTTTCCGTTGGCAGGACCTGATCCTCGGGTGGGGTGATGACCGGGGCTTCCGTGTCCGTGACGGTGACGGTAAAGCTGACGGTTGCGGCCTTATTGCCGGCGGCATCCTGCGCCTTCATGGTGACGGTGGTCTGGCCGAGCGGAAAGACATGGCTGCCGGTGATCTCCTCGGCGCCGATCCAATAGGTGATGTCAAGGTCCTCACCGGCATCGACATTGTCGGACACGGAGCCGAGTGTGGTCGGGTCCAGTTGTGCAACATCCTTGCCGGGATCGGTCGAGAGGGACTGATCCGCGGGCGGTGTGATGACGGGCGGGGTGATGTCATTGATGACAACGGTGAATATCTCTGGAGCCGTTTCGTTGCCAGCCTCATCGGTGGCGATCACGGTGATCTCCGTTGCCTGACCGACGGGAAAATCGTGGGGTGAGGAGACCTCCTGTGCGTTGACGAAATAGGTGATCTCGGGGGCTTCGGTGACATTGTCGCTGGCAGATATCAGATTGGTGAAATCAACGCGGACAGTTTCGAGAGAGGGCGTCGATGGGGTGACAGTGACTGAGGGGGCTGCGAAAGACAGTTCCGGCGCCTGCTGGTCTTTGACGGTGACGAAGAAGGTGACGGTGTCCGCCGCGTTGCCGAAGCTGTCGGAAGCCCGCAGGGTGACGGTGGTGTCGCCCACCGGGAAGTCATGGCTGGCCCCCAGTTCGGTGTCGTCGATCCAGTAGGAGATCGTCAGGTCTTCGTCGACATTGTCGGACACGGACCCTAGCCCGGTCAGGGTCAGCGCGGCTGTGGGCTTGTCAGGATCCGTGGAAAGCACCTGCGTCTGGGGCGGCGTCAGCATGGGGGCTTCGGCGTCGCTGACGGTGACAGTCATCGTGACCTCGGCGGTGTTGCCCGCAGTGTCGTGGGCCTTGAGTGTGACAAGGGTTTCCCCCATGCCAAAGGCGTAAGTGCCGGAAATCTGCTGCCCGCCGATCCAATAGGTGATGGTCAGGTCTTCGTCGACATTGTCGGCAACCGAGGCTCCGAAGGCCGACATGTTGCCGCTCCAGGTTGCGGCGCCGGGATCGGTCGTGGTGATGATGTCTGCGCCGGGGGTGATGACCGGGGCCTCCGCGTCTGTCACCTGTACGATGAAGGTCGCGGTGCCGGTGTTGCCCGCCTGATCCGTGGCTTTGATGGTGACCACGGTTTCCCCGGGGGCAAAGCCATAGGGGCCGGTCAGTTGCAGATCTTCGATCCAGTATGTCAGCGGGACATTCGTGTCATAATTGTCGGTGACGGTCACCGGGAGCGTGGTGACGTTCAGCATTGCCGTGGCGGATTCGTCATCCGTGATCATGATCTGCTTGGCCGGTGGCGTGATTTCGGGCGCGTCGGAATCGCCATATTTCAGCGTCACGGTCTGTGCGGCAGAGGTGTTGCCGCTGTCATCCGTTGCGGTCACGGTCACTGTGTTGGGACCGCGCACCAGTTGGTCCAGCGCGGTCAGCGCCACGCCGTTGATGGCAAAGCTGATGGTCGGCGTTTCGGTGGCATTGTCCGTGGCGCTGATGCCAAATCCGGTGATCAGCGCGGCCAGATCGAGTTCGGTGGTGTCCGGCCCGATTTCGAACGTGTCGGAGGCGATTTGCAGCTCGGGTGGGGTCTGTTCCAAAACGATCACCGTGTAGTTACGTATCGTGGGATCCGGCAGGCCGACCACAGACGTAACACCTGCGCCACCAATCGACTTCATTGGATTTGTGGCTGGGTAAATCCTGAGGGTTATAGAATGTGTCCCAGGGGCGAGATCGACCGTATAATCAATGTTCTTGGCTGCTCCGTCCACATGGTAGTCGGCACGGGGCAGATAGTCCGGATCTCTGAATTTTTCCTTCCAAGGGTGGGTGATGGTGACATGATCTGTCACTAAAAATTCGTATGTTGTGCGGTCTGATGGCACGGTCACAGTGATTGATGTATCACTGGCCGGTGTGATTTCGACCGGAGTCAGGTTGTGAAACGTTACACGCGTGAGGGACCCAGGATAAGAGGCAGAGACTTCGGTCCAATATTCGTAGCCAAATCCATCTCCCAGATCGGCGTTCGCCCTAAAGTACATGAAATTCATGTGGTCGAGATCGATAGGATTGCTCGGACTTGTGACCGCGCTATGGGTGAAAGACAAACTTTTGAACGGATGGCCATTCGTACAGTCTGTGTCAAAGGAGCTTCTGAAGTTGTTCTCTGGTTCTAAGTAATTATAAAAGAAAGTCTGCCCCCCAACGTAGGACCATTTCGAGGGAGGTTTGCTGAAGACCATAATGCGGGCACTGCCCCCATATCTGATAACTCCCTCGGCGTAGGCCTCGCAATATGGCAGCATCGGCAGGTATCCAGCGGAGTAGCCAAACACCGGTTCTAATGCCAAAGCCGGATCCGGGGCGGTCACGCAGGTGAGGGATGCGAGGGCAAGGGGGCCGAGGCCGGACAGAAGCGTTTTCATCTGTAATGCCTTTTTGCGCCACCACGGCGCAGTGTCTGCGCGGCCTCGGGTGTTTTCTGCAGGGGCGTGGATCTGGTGGGATGCTTTGGGGGGAAGAGGCATGTCTGTTGTCCGCTCTGTCTTTGCTGTCGTTTCTGCGCTCTAGGCTCTGCGCATTGTCCTTGTGGTCTCTACGGTGTCGCCTGAACGGGGGGACCTGTGTGGCGTGGTTTACGGCGTGACTTGTACGGCGCGTTCGGTGCGCCTTTGGACAGAGGCCCAAGGCGCAGTCCCAAGGCGCAGTCCGGGACAGCTTAAAAGCGGAGGGGTTTAAAAACGCCTAATGGCGCCGCAGCAACGCGACGCCATTTTCGGAAAAGTTTTAAGACTATAGGGACAGGGGGCCTTTTGGGCGACGCCGGGCGCGCGCCGGGATCAGGCGCGCTGCTTATGCTTTGAGAACCTTCAGCGCCTCTGCCAGATCCAGGGCCCCGTCATAGAGCGCCCGGCCGGAAATGGCGCCATTGAGCGGCGCGCCGCAGGCCTTGAGCCGTTGCAGGTCGGTGAGCGAGGACACCCCGCCCGAGGCGATGACCGGGATCGACACCGCCTTGGCCAGCGCGGCGGTCTCTTCGATGTTCGGACCCTGCATGGCGCCGTCGCGGTTGATGTCGGTGTAGATGATCGCCGCCACGCCCGCATCTTCGAAGCTTTTGGCCAGATCGGTAGCGGTGACATTGGTTTCTTCCGCCCAGCCTTTGGTGGCGACCATGCCGCGGCGGGCATCAATGCCTACGGCGACATGACCGGGAAAGGCGCGGGCGGCGTCGCGCACCAGAGCGGGGTTTTCCACGGCCACAGTGCCAAGGATCACGCGTTCCAGCCCTTTGGACAGCCACATCTCGATGGTCGCCATATCGCGAATGCCGCCACCAAGCTGCGCGGGCACCTTGCAGGTTTTCAGGATCTCTTCGACCGGGGCGGCGTTCACCGGTTCCCCGGCAAAGGCGCCGTTGAGATCGACAAGATGCAGCCATTCACAGCCCGCGTTTACAAACTCCAGCGCCTGTGCGGCGGGATTGTCGTTGAACACGGTCGCCTGATCCATTTCGCCCTTGTAAAGGCGTACGGCATTGCCGTCTTTCAGGTCGATGGCGGGATAGAGGATCATCTGGGTGCTCCTTCGGGGGGATGGCGGAAATCGGATGTCCTTTGGCATGAATGTCGTGGGATTGCAAATTCTCCCCGCCGCGTTTTGCCCCAACGTTAGTCTTGCTTTGACACGGGGCGCTCCGTCAGGATGACGTCATAGTCAGGGAGGACTCAGATATGAAATTTTATGCACTTGCGGCGGCTGCCGTGATGGCCTTTGCCACCCCCGTTTTCGCCGCCGACCCGGTTGAAGGGGTCTGGCAGACCGAAGTCGATGATGGCAACTATGCCTATGTGACCATTGCACCCTGTGCCGACAAGCTCTGCGGTGTGATCAGCCGGACGTTCAATTCCAATGGCGAATTCAGCTCTGACAACAAGGGCAAGCCGATCGTCTGGGATATGGTGCCTCAGGGCGGCGGCTCCTACAAACAGGGCAAGATCTGGCAGCCCTCGACCGGCAAGGTCTACAATTCCAAGATGTCGTTGAACGGGTCGCAACTGAAAGTCTCTGGCTGCGTCGGGCCGATCTGTAAAGGTCAGACCTGGGTGCGTGTCCAGTAACCGGACCGTGTGCCGGATCTGAAATGCAAAAGGGGCCGTCTACGGCCCCTTTTTGATGTTCGGCTGATCGCTGAGTGCCGTGCGGTGCTCAGGGCGCCCAGGACAGGAAATTCTGGATGATGCGCAGGCCTGCGCGCTGGCTTTTTTCCGGGTGGAACTGACAGCCGATCATATTCGCCTTGGCGACAATGGCGGTGACATCCGTGCCGTAATCGACATAGGCCAGTCGGTCGGCGGGATCTGCCACGGTGAAGTGATAGGAGTGCACGAAATAGGCATGATCGCCGTTTTCCACCCCCTCCAGCACGGGGTGGCTGCGCTCGATGGTCAGGTTGTTCCAGCCCATATGCGGGACCTTGAGATCGGGATTGGCGGGGGTGATTTTCTCCACCGTGCCGCCGATCCAGTCAAAGCCCTTGGTGTCCTCATATTCCAGTCCACGAGTCGCCATCATCTGCATGCCGATGCAGATGCCCATGAAGGGGCGGCCTTTCTCGGTCACGGCCTCGGAAATCGCGTCAAACAGCCCGCTGAAATCGAAAAGCTGCTTTTTGCAGGCCGGAAAGGCGCCGTCGCCGGGCAAGACGATACGGTCGGCGCGGGCCACGACATCGGGTTCGGAGGTGACGACGATGGTGCCGCCGTCGCTTTCGCGGGCCATGCGCTCGAACGCCTTGTGGGCGGAGTGCAGGTTGCCGCTGTTGTAGTCAACAAGTGCTGTTAGCATGGGGTATCTCATATGCGACCTGCCCTGAGACCTCCGGTCGGAGGCAAAGGGCAGGGGGATTGTAGGGCTTACAAGGCGCCTTTGGTCGAGGGCAGGCTGTCGGCCATGCGCGGGTCGATCTCGACCGCCATGCGCAGGGCGCGGGCGACGGATTTGAACGCGGCCTCGGCGATGTGGTGGGAATTGATCCCATGCACCTTGTCGACATGCAGCGTCAGCCCGCCGTGGGTCGAAAGCGCCTGAAAGAATTCGCGCACCAGTTCGGTGTCGAAGCTGCCGATCTTGGCGGTCGGAAAATCGAGGTTCCACACCAGATAGGGGCGGGCCGAGAAGTCCAGCGCACAGGCCACCTGCGTGTCATCCATCGCCAGCGAGAAGTGGCCATAGCGGTAGATGCCCTTTTTGTTGCCCACGGCTTTCACAAGCGCCTGACCCAGCGCAATGCCGGTGTCTTCGACGGTGTGGTGATCGTCGATATGGGTGTCGCCCTCGGCGCGGATGGTCATGTCGATCAGCGAATGGCGCGACAATTGATCCAGCATGTGGTCAAAGAACCCCACGCCGGTCTGATTGTCATAGACGCCCGTGCCATCGAGATTGATCTCGACGGAGATTTTCGTTTCCGCAGTGTTGCGGCTGATCTCTGCCTTGCGCATGGCTTATCCTTTTGATGTTCATGCTGCTTATAGGCGCGCGGGTGGGGGTTTGCCAATACGGCGGGCGTCTCTGATACGGGGTTTGTCCGGGGGTGGACGCTAGGGGGAAGAAAATCCTGCCGCGACGAAGCTGCCACGGAGTTGGCCGCATGGCCGCAACAGACCATAACGGCCTGATAATTTACAACAAATCCGGAAGAAATTTGGAGCGGGCGAGGCGATTCGAACGCCCGACCCTAACCTTGGCAAGGTTATGCTCTACCCCTGAGCTACGCCCGCTCGGCGCGACCTGTAACGTCGGTATCTTACGTTCCCTTGGGGTTCCGATCTGGTGACCGGAGGGAAATTGGAGCGGGCGAGGCGATTCGAACGCCCGACCCTAACCTTGGCAAGGTTATGCTCTACCCCTGAGCTACGCCCGCTTCCTTGGGTGAGGCGTGAAATAGGAAATACCGCCGAAAGCTGCAAGAGGAAAATCGACCTTTTGTCAGATTTTTTTCCGGGGGCCTTTTCGCGGGAGCTCTACGCGGCGGAAAACAGGGGGCCGGTTGACGTTTGTCGCGCGCTGTTAGCCCCGCTGCGCGATGGCTGGTCCAAAAAGGACCGCCCCCGACACAGGGTCCGGGGGCGGTGCAAAGGATTTGGCCTGAGCGACGGGGTAAGGCTTATTCGAATTCGACCATCAGATCCTTGGCGTCGATCTGGCTGCCCGGCGAGACGTGCAGCGCTTTGATGACGCCGTCCTGATCGGCGGTGATTGAGGTTTCCATCTTCATGGCCTCAATGGTCAACAGCACATCGCCCTTGCTGACCTTCTGACCCGCGGTGACGGCCACCGTGGCCACCACACCGGGCATGGGCGCGCCGACATGTTTCGGATTGCCCATTTCGGCCTTCACGTTGGAGGCCACCGAGGCCGCCGCCGAACGGTCTGCGACGCGGACGTTGCGCGGCTGGCCGTTGAGTTCGAAGAATACTTTGACCTCGCCCTTTTCATCGGGTTCCGACAGCGCCTGACAGCGCACTTCCAGTGTGACGCCCGGATCAATCGAGATCGAGATCTGTTCGCCCATGTCCATGCCATAGAAGAAGTTCTTGGTCGGTAGGGCGCGCACCGGACCATATTGTTCGTGACGGGTCATGTAGTCGGTGAAGACCTTGGGATACATCAGATAGCCGTTGAAATCCTCGTCGTCGAACTCTTCATCCTCGAACAGGGACTGAAGCTCTGCCCGTTTGGCCTCCATATCCACTGGCGTCAGGTGTTTGCCCGGGCGTTCCAGATTGGGCTTTTCCTTCCCCAGAACCTTTTTGAGGATGCCATCAGGGAAGCCGCCCGGCGGCTGGCCCAGATTGCCGCGCATCATGTCGATGACGCTGTCCGGGAAGGCCACGTCGGTTTTCGGATCCTCGACCTGATCGCGGGTCAGACCCTGGGACACCATCATCAGCGCCATGTCGCCAACCACCTTGGAGGACGGCGTCACCTTGACGATGTCGCCGAACATCATGTTCACATCGGCATAGGTCTTGGCGACCTCATGCCAGCGTTCTTCCAGACCCAGCGAACGGGCCTGAGCCTTGAGGTTGGTGAACTGGCCACCCGGCATTTCATGCAGGTAGACCTCTGAGGCCGGGGCCTGCAGGCCGTTCTCAAACGCCTTGTACTGGCCGCGCACGGCTTCCCAGTAGTTCGACATTTCCCGGATCGCATGGATGTCGAGACCTGTGTCGCGTTCGGTGAAACGTGTGGCTTCGACGATGGAGCCAAGGCAGGGCTGGGAGGTGCCGCCGGAGAAGGCATCCATGGCCGCGTCCACCGCATCCACACCGGCATCGGCCGCCGCCAGAATGGTCGAGGCGGCGACGCCAGAGGTATCGTGGGTGTGGAAATGGATCGGCAGGCCAACCTCTTCTTTGAGCGCCTTGATCAGTTGGCGGGCTTGTGCGGGTTTGAGCAGCCCGGCCATGTCCTTGAGGCCCAGAATATGAGCGCCTGCGGCTTTCAGATCCTGGCCCATCTTGACGTAATATTTCAGATCGTATTTCGAGCGCTCCGGATCAAACAGATCGCCGGTGTAGCAGATCGTGCCTTCGCAGATCTTGCCGCTGTCGATTACCGCGTCCATGGCGACGCGCATGTTTTCCACCCAGTTGAGGCTGTCAAAGACGCGGAACACATCGACGCCGGTCTCCGCCGCCTGTTTGACAAAGCTCTGCACCACATTGTCGGGATAGTTCGTGTAGCCCACACCGTTGGAGGCGCGCAGCAGCATCTGGGTCATGATGTTGGGCATACGGGCGCGGATGTCGCGCAGGCGCTGCCACGGGCATTCCTGCAGGAAGCGATAGGCCACGTCAAAGGTCGCGCCGCCCCAGCATTCGACCGAAAACAGGCCGGACAGGTTCGCCGCATAGGCCGGTGCGGCATTGATCATGTCGATCGACCGCATCCGCGTCGCCAGAAGCGACTGATGCCCGTCGCGCATCGTCGTGTCGGTCAGCAAAAGCTGCTTTTGCGCGAGCATCCATTCAGCAACGGCCTCGGGGCCGTTGCTGTCCAGCAGCTGCCGCGTCCCTGGGGGCGGCGTTTCGAACCGGGCCGCCGGGGCAACCGGCATGCGCGCATCCGCTGCCGGTTTGGCACGTCCGAGTGTTTCGGGATGACCGTTCACTGTGATGTCGGCCAGATAGGACAGGATTTTCGTTGCCCGGTCACGCCGGGGTTTGAAGTCGAACAGCTCCGGCGTCGTGTCGATGAATTTGGTGGTGTATTCGTTCGACAAAAACACCGGGTGACGCAGCAGGTTGATCACGAAATCGATGTTGGTCGACACGCCCCGGATCCGGAATTCGCGCAGCGCACGGTCCATGCGGGCAATCGCGGCTTCGGGGGTGCGGGCCCAGGCGGTGACCTTGGTCAGAAGGCTGTCGTAATAGCGGGTGATCACCGCGCCGGAATAGGCAGTGCCGCCATCCAGACGAATGCCCATGCCCGTGGCCGACCGATAGGTGGAAATCCGGCCATAGTCAGGGATGAAGTTGTTGTTGGGGTCTTCGGTGGTCACCCGCGTTTGCAGTGCGTGACCGTCGAGCTGCACGTCATATTGGCTGGCCACCCCGGTGGCCTCGGTCAGGCTTTTGCCCTCGGCGATCAGGATTTGGGCGCGCACGATGTCGATGCCGGTGACCTCTTCGGTGACGGTGTGTTCCACCTGAACGCGGGGGTTCACCTCGATGAAATAGAATTTGCCGGTTTCCATATCCATCAGGAATTCCACGGTGCCGGCGCATTCGTAGTTTACGAATTCACAGATCCGCTTGCCCAACTGGCACAGCTCTTCACGCTGTGCCGGGGACAGGTAGGGGGCAGGGGCGCGTTCAACGACCTTTTGGTTGCGGCGCTGCACCGAACAGTCGCGTTCGTAGAGATGGTAGATCTTGCCATGGCTGTCGCCAAGGATCTGCACCTCGACGTGGCGCGCCTTGGTGATCATCTTTTCCAGATAGCCTTCGCCGTTGCCAAAGGCGGCCTCGGCCTCGCGGCGGCCTTCTTTGACCTTTTCTTCCAGCTCATCGACTGTCAGGATCGGTCGCATGCCGCGCCCGCCGCCGCCCCAGGAGGCCTTAAGCATCAGCGGGAACCCGATTTCCTGTGCCTCGGCGCGGATCGCGTCGAAGTCGTCGCCCAGCACCTCGGTGGCGGGAATGACCGGCACACCGGCAGCAATCGCCACCTTGCGCGCGCTGGCCTTGTCGCCGAGTTCGCGCATGGTCTTGGCCTTGGGGCCGATAAAGGTGATGCCTGCCTCTGTGCAGGCGTCCACAAAATCAGGGTTTTCAGACAGCAGGCCATAGCCGGGATGGATCGCATCCGCGCCCGACAGTTTCGCGACGCGGATGATTTCCTCAATCGACAGGTAGGCGGCGACAGGCCCCAGGCCCTCACCGATCTTATAGGCCTCGTCGGCCTTGAAGCGGTGCAGGCTCAGTTTGTCTTCTTCGGCGTAGATGGCGACGGTGCGTTTGCCCAGTTCATTCGCGGCACGCATGACGCGAATTGCGATCTCCCCGCGGTTTGCGATTAGAACTTTCTTGAAATCGGCCATGCGCAGTCTCCCATACTTCCGGTGCTGATTTTTTCATCAGCGTAGGAGTTTCTGCGGTGCAGTAAAGATAAAAACTTTCCGGGTCGTCAGAGAAGCCGCATATGGCCTTTGAAAAAGGCATGCGACGCGGCGTTAAGTATCCTGCCTGCGGTAAAAATTTGCATGTTTGCAAAGAAAACTCAAATTATTAGCAAATCTTGCCGATGGCAAACTTCCTGCTTTGCAAACTACCGTTTCGCTCCATAATAGCCGATTTCCCATGTGAAATGATCCTGCGAGGGGTGCATTTCTGACGGGGTGTAAGGGGGTATTTTTAGCTGTTTTCCCGGCTCGAGAGCAGGGGGATTTCCTGCAGGAAAAACGCGCAGATCAGCGCCGCCAAAGCGAGACCTGCCGCGATCCAGTAGATCGGGTGCAGCGCATCTGACACGTTCTGGGCGATCAGGTGCTGAACGTCTGCGGGCAGCTCGGCCATGACCTGCGGTCCTAGTTCGCTGATGTTGCCAAGCCCCGACACATCGGTCGTGTCCATGAGCGCGGCCATGCGGCTGGCAAAGAGCGCGCCGAACAGGGCCACTGCGATCGAGCCGCCCACTTGCCGGAACATCAGACCGGCGGCCGTTGCCGTTCCGATCTGTTCGCGCGGCACGGCGTTTTGGACGGCGGTGGTGATCACCGGGAAGATGCAGCCCATGCCGGCGCCAAGTGCCGCCAGTGAGGCCCAGAGAACCGGTGCCGGCAGTTCGGGGGACAGGCGGGTCAGTGTTGCCAGTGCCAGCGTGCCAAAGCTCAGCCCGATCAGGGGCAGCACGCGATAGCGCCCGGTGCGGGTCATGTAACGCCCGGCAAGATTGGACGACACGAGAATACCAAAGGTCATTGGGATCAGCTGCAGCCCGGATTGTGTGGCGCTGTCGCCCTTGGCGATCTGCAGATAGACGGGAATGAATGTCAGCGCCCCGAACATCAGGGCGCCGGTCGCAAATGAGATCAGTGATGTCACGGTAAAGACATTGGATTTGAACAGTTGCAGCGACAGGATGGGTTCCTCGGCGCGGCTTTCGATCCAGAGAAAGGCAATGGAAGAACAGAGGATCAGGGCGATGAAGGCCAGTCCGATCGGGTCGGTCATGGCGAATTCCTGACCGCCAAGCGCGGTGGTCAGTACGATGGAGGCGAGCGCCAGCGATAGGGCAATTGCGCCGGCGTAATCGACCTTATGGGCAACGGTTTTCGGCCGGGCCTTGAAGCCGAAGGTGAAGCCTGCCAAGGCCAACAGACCAAAGGGTAGGTTGATGAAAAAGATCCAGTGCCAGCTCAGCGTGTCGACGAACCAGCCGCCCAGCAGCGGGCCGGCGACGGAGGAAACACCAAAGACCCCGGCAAAGACGCCTTGTACCCGACCGCGTTCACGCGGCGGGATCACGTCGCCGATGATCGACAGGGCGAGCACGAAAAGGCCGCCGCCGCCCAGCCCCTGAAGGGCGCGCGCTGCGATCAGGAAGAACATCGAATTTGCCAACCCGCACAGGACGGAGCCGGTCAAAAACAGGGAGACGGCGAAAATCACGATGTTTCGACGTCCGTAGAGATCGCCCAGTTTGCCATAGAGCGGAGCAACCACGGTGGAGGCCAGGATGTAGGCTGTCACCACCCAGGACAGATGTTCCAGTCCGCCAAGGTCGGCGACGATGGTGGGCAGGGCTGTGGACACGATGGTCTGATCCAGAGCTGCCAGCAGCATCAGCACCGCGACGGATGCAATCACCAGTCTGACGGAGCTGTGTTCGGGTGTTGGCGGCAGGCCGGTTTGCTCTGCTTTGTCTGGCAAAGATCGGGGGGGGGACTGGGTCGACATCAAAACTCCTTGGGCGTCTTTGCGCCGCTGTTGACGCGGGGATACCGCCAAAGATATTATATGTCAACATCACATAAATGCGACTATCACGTAATTGACAATGGCATATATTTTTGCGAAAGCAGTCCCATGACGCAGAATGCCTTCCCCGCCGTGCCGCAGGCGCAGTCCAACACCCGTGACGCAGATCCTCGGATGCGCTTTGGTGTGCCCGCGCTTCTGGCTAACAAGGGGGTGTCCGAAGCCGGAATTGATGCGCTTATGGCTCTGGATGTGGCGCTGTTTCAGTGGCGGCGCATGGCGGAGCGGGGCGAATTCAAAGGCAAGCTGGTCGAAAGTCTGAGCGAAAAGCTGGACCCGGCGATTTTGCAGGGATTGTTGTCGGTGTCGCAGATTTCATCTGGGCTGGGGCGTGAGGCACCGCAGGCGCCGACCATCGGGATGGTGGCCGAAGTCATGGCGGTGGACCCGTCGCGGGCCTCGCGAATCGTGTCGGAGCTGGTCAGTCGCGGCTTTGTCGAACGGCGCGCCTCGCAGGAGGATGCCCGCAAATCCACGCTGGTGGTGTCGCCCAAGGGACAGGCCTTTCTGGGCGAGTTTACGCGCGCCAAATGGACCATCATGGCGCAGGTGTTTGCCGGTTGGGAGGCGGAGGACATCGCCAGTTTTTCGGATCTGTTCGCGCGCTACGTGTCGGGATTGTCCGAGGCTGTCGGGCTGTCGGGCTCCGCGCCGCGCTGAAGCGGGGGCTTGGGCATGTGTGGGGTGCGTGTTCGGAGGCGGAGATCGGTGACGAGTCGCCGATTTGAGAACAATTGCAGAACGTACTTTCCCTTCCTGCAGGCTTTCTGTAATCTGTCGCCATGAGCAGTTTCGATGAAGACGACGCCTTTGAAGCGGCGGTGCAGCCCCAACGTCCCTCCCTGTCCCAACTCGCGATGCAAGCTGCGCGCGAGGCGCAATTCGGCGCGCCCGACACCTCTTATCTTGAGGGGTTGAATCCCGCGCAGCGCGAGGCGGTGGAAACGCTGGACGGTCCGGTTCTGATGCTTGCGGGGGCTGGCACGGGCAAAACCAAGGCGCTGACAGCGCGGATTGCACATTTGATCAATACCGGGCGCGCCACTTCATGGAACATTCTGGCGGTGACCTTCACCAACAAAGCTGCGCGTGAGATGAAAGAGCGCGTTGCCGCGCTGATGGGGCAGCCGATCGACGGTATGCCCTGGCTGGGCACCTTCCATTCCGTTTGTGTCAAAATCCTGCGTCGTCATGCCGAGCTTGTGGGGCTCAAGTCCAACTTCACGATCCTCGACACGGACGATCAGATTCGCCTGCTCAAACAGCTGATTTCCGCCGCGGGGATCGACGAGAAACGCTGGCCTGCGCGGCATTTGGCCGGGGTGATCGACAGTTGGAAGAACCGTGCCCTGACCCCGGAGAAGCTTTCGGGGGAGGATGGGGCAGAATTCAACGGTCTGGGGGCCAAGCTCTATGCCCAGTATCAGGCGCGTCTGAAAACGCTGAACGCCGTCGATTTCGGTGATCTGTTGCTGCATACGGTGACGATTTTCCAGAAACACCCGGACCTTTTGGAGAAATATCAGGGCCGGTTCCAATACATCCTTGTGGACGAATACCAGGACACCAACGTGGCGCAGTATCTGTGGCTGCGGCTCTTGGCGGGCGGGCATAAGAACATCTGCTGCGTTGGCGACGATGATCAGTCTATCTATGGCTGGCGTGGTGCCGAGGTGGGCAATATCCTGCGGTTCGAAAAAGATTTTCCCGGTGCGAAGGTGGTGCGGCTTGAGCAGAACTACCGGTCGACCCCGCATATCCTGGCCGCCGCGTCGAGCGTGATCGAAGGCAATCGTGGCCGGTTGGGGAAATCGCTTTGGACCGCCGAAACCGACGGGGAGCTGGTGCGGCTCACCGGCTGCTGGGACGGCGAAGAAGAGGCGCGCTGGATCGGCGAGGAAATCGAGGCGTTGCATGGCGGCACGCGGGCGCGGCTGCGCAAATATTCACTCGATGATATGGCGATTCTCGTCCGCGCCTCGCATCAGATGCGCGCTTTTGAGGATCGCTTCCTCTCCATTGGGTTGCCGTATCGCGTGATCGGCGGGCCACGGTTTTACGAGCGGATGGAGATTCGCGATGCCATGGCCTATTTTCGGGTCCTCTGTCAGCCGGACGATGATCTGGCCTTTGAACGTATCATTAACACGCCCAAGCGCGGCGTGGGCGACAAGGCCTTGCAGGACATTCAGATCGCGGCCCGCTCGAACGGGGTCAACCTTTTGGAGGGCGCGCGAATCGCGGTGGCCGATGGGCTGCTGAAAGGCAAGGCCAAGTCCGGCGTGGCGCAGCTGGTGGCGGATATCGATCGCTGGTCATCGCTGAACGTTCAGCAGATCCGCTATCCCGGTGTCGCCGATGAGGATGCTCTGGTGGAAGAGGTCGATTACGACCCCGCAGAGATCAGCCATATAGAGCTGGCCGAGAAGATCCTCGACGAATCCGGCTATACGGCCATGTGGCAGAATGACAAATCGCCCGACGCGCCGGGCCGTCTGGAAAACCTGAAAGAGCTTGTGAAGGCGCTGGAGCAATTCGACAATCTGGCCGGTTTCCTCGAACATGTGTCGCTGATCATGGAAAATGACAGCGCCGAACAGGGCGAAAAGGTCACCATCATGACGCTGCACGGGGCCAAGGGGCTGGAATTTCCCGTGGTGTTCCTGCCCGGTTGGGAAGAGGGGCTGTTCCCCTCGCAGCGCTCAATTGATGAAAACGGTTTGAAGGGCCTCGAAGAAGAGCGCCGTCTGGCCTATGTCGGCATCACCCGTGCCGAGGAGTTGTGTACGATTTCCTTTGCCGCCAACCGGCGCGTTTACGGACAGTGGCAGAGCCAGCTTGCCTCGCGCTTTATCGACGAACTGCCAGCCGATCATGTCGATGTGCAGACCCCGCCGGGGTTGTCCGGTGGCGGAAGCTATGGCGCGCGCGCCAGCATGTCTGGCAGCTATGGCAGCGCATCGCAGGTGTCGTCCGGGTTTCAGGAGCGCGCCAGCAAGGCGGATGTCTACAATTCACCCGGGTGGCGGCGCATGCAGGAGCGGGCCGGGCATCGTGGCGCCGCTGCCAAGCCGCATGTCATTGAGGCCAAGGCCACCACGCGTTTCACCGTGGGTGACCGGGTGTTTCACAAGAAATTTGGCTATGGCGAGGTGATGGAGATCGATGGCGACAAGCTGGCCATCGAATTCGATCATTCGGGCATGAAAAAACTGGTGGCCGGTTTCGTGCTGCCCGCGGATCAGGCCGGGGACGTTCCGTTCTGAGCATGAAACTGTTTGTCGCGTCAACGCGTAACGGTTTGTTTTAATACCCTGAAGTGGCGCCGGGGGCAGCCGGTCCCGTTTCTGGTCAGCCTTTTGAATTCCCAACACAAGACAGCCAAGCGCCCCAGTGCGTCTCTGTTTGTACCTCTGCGTTCTCCGGCGAGATGAGGTGGACCGCGCTGTTTCTGCAGATCATGGGACTTTGGATCAGGAGTTTTCGACCGGCAAATATGAGAACACCCGCGCCAGGGAGGAGGAGGCGCGGGTGTCTCTTGATGCGGGTCCAAAAGGGAGGAGGAAGACCCGTATAGGAAAGAAATGCGGCGGTGTCAGGGAGGAGGAAGACACCGCCGCCTTCAGTCACGATCTCCCAGGGAGGAGGAGAGGAAGACCGCATATCGAGGGCTTTCGCCCTGTAAAGGTGCGGCGATGCAGGGAGGAGGACGCATCGCCGCTCTGGTCTTCAAGGCCCAAGGGAGGAGGAACGGGCCCCGAATTCCGGAATATGTGCGGCAGCGTCAGGGAGGAGGAAGACGCCGCCGCTCTTATCATGGTCCCAGGGAGGAGGAGAGGGACCGTGATGAGAAACTTATTTGCCGTAGGCCGCCTCATAGGCGACTGCGCGGATGGTGCTGCGCGACATGCCGAGATCGGCAAGGTCGCGGTCAGACAGTTCGGAGAGCTCAAGGACGGTCTCGCGATAAACTTTGTAGCGCGCAAAGCGCTCTGCAACCGCTTTGAACAGGCCGCCAGAGAGGGCGGACGGTGCCGTTGCGGCATTGCGAATGTCGTTTGCGTAAGCCATGTGACTCTTACCCTTAGATATGCGTTCGGGCTTTGCCCTGCGGATGATGCGATCGGCTTACCCTGTCAGTGTGTGGGACAAATCCTAACATCCCGTGACCTGATAGCGCTGAACCTTCGCTCGTTGCTTGAGTTCAATTTAGTGAATTGCTGCGATTGCACAATCCGCCGGTTCGGCATTGCCGCTATGCAGAATATGCATAACCTATGCTGACCTATTCCGGGTGGTCTGCATGTTTTGGGCAGCCATCCTGCGCAAACACCGGTAGAATTAGGGAAGGAAAGTGCCTATTTCGGGGGAAATACGAAGGAAGGGAGGGCAGCATGCCCCAAAGTCACGACAGTATTATGACGGCGCTGCGCGCTGTGACCTTGCCGGATGGCACGAATCTGGTCGATGCGGACCGCGTCCGGGCTTTGCGTGTGGAAGGTGGCCGGGTCAGTTTTGTCATCGAGGCTCCCGATGCGGCGACTGCGCGCGGCTGGTCTGCGATTGAGGCGGACGCCAAGGTCCGGATCGCGGCGCTGGATGGCGTTGCAGAGGTCTCTGTTGTCATGACCGCGCACGGCCCCTCTGCGCCCTCCGCCCCGGCCTCGGCGGCTGGCGGGGCGCCGAACCTGAAAATCGGACGTCATCCGACGCCGCAACAGGGCAAGACCAAGCCTCAGGGCGTCAAAAATGTGATCGCCATTGCCTCAGGCAAGGGCGGCGTGGGCAAATCCACCGTGTCGGCGAACCTTGCTGTTGCTCTGGCGCGGCAAGGCCGTAAGGTCGGCCTGCTGGATGCGGATATATACGGTCCTTCGCAGCCCCGGATGATGGGCGTGAGCAAACGTCCGGCCAGCCCGGATGGGCAAACCATCGAGCCTTTGCATGCTCATGGGGTGACGCTGATGTCGATCGGCTTCATGATCCCGGACGGCGAGGCGGTCGTGTGGCGTGGCCCTATGCTCATGGGGGCCATGCAGCAGATGCTGGGACAGGTGGCCTGGGGTGATCTGGATGTGCTTTTGATCGATATGCCGCCGGGCACCGGCGACGTGCAACTGACGCTGGGGCAGAAGACAGAATTGACCGGGGCGCTGGTCGTGTCGACGCCGCAGGATGTGGCGTTGATCGACGCCCGTCGCGGGATTTCGATGTTCGAAAAGCTCAAGGTGCCGGTGCTGGGTCTGATCGAAAACATGTCCACCTATGTTTGTCCCAATTGCGGGCACGAGGCGCATATCTTTGGTCATGGCGGCGTGGCGGCCGAGGCCGACAAGCTGGGCGTGCCGCTGTTGGCGCAGCTTCCTCTGGCACTTGAGGCTCGCGTGGCCGGGGATGAGGGGCGGCCGGTGGCGACGACCGATAGCCCGCTGGCCGCGCCCTACATGCAGCTGGCGGATCGTCTGGTGCAGGGCGGCCTGGCCTGATCGGGAGTGATCTGGCCGTGCGGCGCACGATTTGACAGCCCTGTGGGGCGGTGATCCATCTGACAAGCGTGCGGGACCTCTCGCACGCTTTTCTTTTGCGATGCGGCCAATGCCGGGGCCGCGGCCAGAGGTCCGGGCAGGGAATTACGGGATTTTACGGGAATAAGCTTCTGCCCTGGACGGTACCTCTGGGATTTCCCTGTATTCTCCTCATTTCGAATCACTTTTCTGTGGATAACTCTGTGGGTGCCTGGATGATCTGTGGATTGAATCTCATTTTTTGGGGGTGAACTGGGATTTCCTGTGGATAAGGCTGCGGACTATATGTGGTAGCTTTGTGTATATATTTATCAATATAAAGCACGGCTCGTGTGGCGAAATGAGTCCATATCTTGTTTGGCTTGATGGTTGGGGACAAGATTTTGCCCCTGTGTAAAAGAAATCCATTGATTACCATGAAATCCCGTGGCACATTTCTTGCATCCGGTGAGGCGGGAATGAGCGGCACATCAAAGAACCGCGAACAAGACCCCAAAAAGTCAGGTTTCATACAGGCGCCCGCTTTCACCAGAACAACGATTCGACGCGCGAGCGAGCAGACATCCCCAAGATGGCGTGCGCAGTCGGACACCCGGAACTACGGGACGAGGGCGGCGGATTGAGCAGTGGCAGCAGCTCGGTCCGCCGTTTCGCTTAAAGGCCCCGACAGGGGCGGGACAGGTAGAAGGAGCGCCGCGTGGCCGGCATGTTCATTGGCGAACACACCTTCAAGGTGGACGGAAAGGGACGCGTGTCGATCCCTGCCGATTTTCGTCGTGAACTTGAAGAGGGCGATCCGCTCGCCAGCCAGTCGGGGCGCCCGCGCATGGTGATAGTTTACGGTCACGACAAGCAAAAACAACTCATCGTGCACACCTATGACGGGTATCGCCGTCTGGCTGCTGATATTGCCGCGCTGCCGCGTGGTTCCGAGCGTCGCAAGATCATGGAGCGGATGATTTTGAACCGCGCCAAGCCGACCGAGGTGGACAATGACGGTCGTCTGGTCCTGCCGCAGGCGCTGCGGGACAAGATCGCGCTCGATGGCACCGCCTACTTCGCGGGGATGGGGGAAACCTTTGAAATCTGGAAGCCCGAGACCCACGCGGCGGTCGACGCTGCCGTGACGGAAAAATGGCTCGAAGAGCAAGGCGATGATTTCGATCCGCTGAGCCTTCTGGATGACATGGAGGTCTGAGATGGCCTCGGATGATCTCCTCCAAGAGAAAAAGCCCCATGTTCCCGTGTTGTTGCGCCCGCTGTTGCGCGCCTGTGCACCGATCTCCGGTCGCTGGCTGGACGGCACTTTCGGTGCGGGCGGCTATACCAAGGGATTGATCGCCGAAGGTGCGGATCATGTGGTGGGCGTTGATCGCGATCCGCTGGCCCATGAGATGGCCGCAAGCTGGATCGATACGCCGCCCTATCAGGGCAAGATTGATCTGGTGTTGGGCACATTTTCGCGTCTTGACGACTATGCGCAGGATCTTGATGGGGTGGTGCTTGATCTGGGTGTGTCCTCGATGCAGCTCGATCAGGCGGAACGCGGCTTTTCCTTCATGAAAGACGGTCCGCTGGATATGCGTATGTCTCAGGACGGGCCGTCGGCTGCGGATTTCGTCAACACGGCGGATGAGGCGGAGATTGCCGAAGTGCTGTTTCACTACGGTGAAGAAAAGCAATCGCGGCGCATCGCGCGCGCCATCGTCAAGGATCGTGCGGAAAAGGCCCCTTTTGAGACCACGCTGCAATTGGCCGGGCTGATCGAACGGCTGCTGCCGCGCAAGAAACCCGGTCAAAGCCACCCGGCGACGCGCAGCTTTCAGGCCATCCGTATCGCGGTGAACGACGAGTTCGGCGAACTCGTGCGCGGGCTGGAAGCGGCAGAGCGCGCTCTGGCACCGGGCGGTCAGCTGGCCGTGGTGACCTTTCATTCGCTGGAAGACCGTATTGTGAAAAGGTTTTTTCAACAACGGGCCTCGACCGGGGGGGGCGGATCGCGTTATGCGCCGGAGCAGGATGCAAAGGTGCCGGGCTTTGATCGCCTGTCAAAGGCGATCGGTCCGGACGAAGATGAGCTAGAAGACAACCCGCGGGCCCGCTCTGCACGGCTGCGGGTCGGACGGCGCACCGATGCGCCCTTCACGCCCGTCGAACGGGCGGATCTGGGGCTTCCAAAGCCGGTGTTGAGGCAAGGGTAGGGTAACGAGATGCGGAGCTTTTATTTCATCTTTTCTGCGATTGCGGTGATGGCGCTGGCCTTTTGGGCCTATCGCGAAAACTATGCGACACAGATGGTGCTGCGCGAGGTTAGTGGCCTGCAGCGCAAGATCGGCCATCAGCGCGAAGAACTGGCCGTGCTCAAGGCAGAATGGGCCTATCTCAACCGTCCCGAACGTTTGCGTGACCTCGCGGCGCTGAATTTCGACCGTCTGGGGCTGTTGCCGTTTCGGCCGGAGCAATTCGGCCGGGTGGATCAGGTCGCCTTCCCGCGCAACGACGATCTGCTGTTCGCACTGGAAAACCCGGTGGATGTGGTTGGAACCCTGCCGGGGGCTGAGCAATGAGCATGCGCACACCGCTTCGCCCTCTGGCACGTATTCTTGATGCCCGGGCCAAGGGAGAAAACCCCGACGCGATCGAACGTGAAAACCTGCGGTTGCGGCATGAGGAGATGCGGGACCGTTCCCGGCTGCGCGCCGAAGGGCGACTTTTGGTTATGGGGTTGTGTTTCGTGTCCGCCTTCGTGGTGGTCGGTCTGCGGATGGGGCAGGTGGCAACGACCTTGCCCGAAGAACCCCGCGCCGAAGCCTCCGGCACGCCGATCCTTGCGCAGCGCGCCGACATCGTGGATCGCAACGGACGGATTCTGGCCACCAATCGGGTGACCCATTCGCTTTATGCCCAGCCGCAACAGATGATTGATCCCTTGCATGCGGCCAATGAACTGGTGCGCATCTTTCCGGACCTGGACCGCGAACGTTTGATCCGTGATTTCACCGGGTCGCGCAAATTCCTGTGGATCAAACAAAAAATTGCGCCGGAGCAGATGCAGGCGGTGCATGATATCGGCGAGCCGGGCCTGTTGTTTGGCCCGCGCGAAGAGCGTCTCTATCCCAATGGCCGTCTGGCGGCGCATGTGCTTGGGGGTACGAAGTTCGGCCGCGAAGGCGTGCTGAGCGCGGAAATCGTCGGGCAGTCGGGCATTGAAAAAGCCCGCGATGACTATCTGCGGGACCCGGCCAACGGCGACAAGCCCTTGCAGCTGTCTCTGGATCTGACCGTGCAGTCCACCGTGCGCGAGGTGCTTTATGGCGGCATGAAGATGCTGAATGCCAAGGGCGCGGCGGCGGTGCTGATGGATGCCAACACCGGCGAGATCATTTCGCTGGTGTCGCTGCCGGATTTCGATCCCAATTCGCGTCCGGATTTTTCGGGTCACAAGGCGGCTGACAACCCGCGGTTCAACCGCGCTGTGCAGGGGGTGTATGAGCTGGGCTCCACCTTCAAGATCTTTGCGGCGGCGCAGGCCATGGAGCTGGGGCTGGCAACGCCCGAGACGCAGATCCCGGCGACGCCGCCCTTTGTCTGGGGGAAGTTCCGCATTCGCGAATTCGAAGGGCACAACTACGGGCCCTATCTGAGCCTCAAGAAAATGATCGTGAAGTCTTCCAACGTAGCGACGGCCCATGTTGCCCAGCAGATCGGGGTCGAGCGACAGCAGGCCTTCCTGAAGTCGCTGGGATTCTTTGAGGCGACACCGGTTGAGCTTTCCGAGGCGCCTTCGGGCAAGCCGTTGTTGCCGCCGCGCTGGTCCGAGCTGTCGACCCTGACCATCGGCTACGGTCACGGCCTGTCGGCCTCGCCGCTGCATCTGGCCACCGCCTATGCCTCGGTGCTCAATGGCGGAACGCGGGTCGAGCCGACATTGATCAAACATCAGGGCATCACGGCCAAGGGTCCCCGCGTTGTGCGCGAAGAAGTGTCGGTGGCGGCGCGTGACATGCTGCGCTCCGTGGTCAGCGATCCCGCTGGCACCGCCTCTTTTGCCGAGGTGAAGGGCTACCGGGTGGGCGGCAAGACCGGCACCGCCGATAAGCCGCGTGAAAATGGCGGCGGCTACTACGATGACAAGACCATCACCACCTTTGCCTCGATCTACCCGGCGGATGCGCCCAAATATGTATTGATCGTGACACTGGATGAGGCGGTGGAAACCGCAGGTCCGCGTCCGCGCCGGACCGCGGGCTGGACGGCAGTGCCCGTCGCCGCAGAGATCATCCGCCGCACCGCGCCGCTGATGGGATTGCGTCCCGAGATTGAAACCCTCCCGCAAGCTGCGCTAACACTGACCTCATCACAGTAACCAACGAACGAAGGGCAGGCGCCGCGATGATGAGAACGCTTTCCGAACTGGGGCTGACCGCACAAGGCGGTCGGGAGGCCTCGGTGACCGGGTTGTCGGTCGACAGCCGGCTGACACAAGAGGGCCACCTGTTCGCCGCACTCCCGGGTGCGCGGGTGCATGGTGCGGAGTTCATCGAGTTTGCCCTTCGCATGGGCGCGCGGGCCGTGCTGACGGATCGCGACGGCGCCCGGATCGCGGCAGATGCTCTGGCGGCACACAGTCCGGTTCTGGTCGTTGTGGAAGATCCGCGTCAGGCGCTGGCCTATGCTGCGGCGCTGTTCTACGGTCGTCAGCCCGAAACCATGGTGGCCGTCACCGGCACCAATGGCAAAACCTCTGTGGCCACCTTCACCCGGCAGATCTGGCAGCTTCTGGGCGCGCGCGCCGTCAATATCGGCACCACAGGTGTCGAAGGCGACTGGCAGGCGCCGAGCCCGCACACCACGCCGGAACCGATCACGCTTCACCGGATGTTGGCCGAGGCCGCCGAGGCAGGGGTCAGCCACGGGGCGATGGAGGCTTCTTCGCACGGTCTGGCGCAGCGGCGTCTGGACGGGGTGCGTCTGGCGGCGGCGGCATTTACCAATTTCACCCAGGATCACCTGGATTACCACGCCACCTTCGAGGCCTATTTCGCCGCCAAGGCAGGGTTGTTCACCCGCGTTCTGCCCGAGGATGGCGTTGCAGTGGTCAATGTGGACGATCCCAAAGGGGTGGAGATCGAAGGGCTATGCGCTGAACGCGGCATCGATGTGATGCGTGTCGGGCGCTCGGATGTGGCTGATCTGCGCGTCACCGGCCAGCGGTTCGATGCCACGGGTCAGGATCTGCGGATTGATTTCGTGGGCAATATCTATCAGTTGCGGTTGGATCTGATCGGCGGCTTTCAGGCGGAAAACGTCTTGTCTGCGGCGGGTTTGGTGATGGCTTGCGGCGCGGACCCCGAGGAGGTCTTTTCCTGTCTGCCCGAACTCACCGGGGTGCGGGGCCGCATGCAACATGCTGCGACCCGTGAGAACGGGGCGGCGGTGTTCGTGGATTATGCGCATACGCCCGGTGCGGTTGCCACGGCGATCACCGCGCTGCGGCCGCATGTCATGGGGCGGGTCATTGCCATTGTCGGGGCGGGCGGCGACCGGGACCGCACCAAACGCCCCTTGATGGGCAAGGCGGCACATGATCATGCCGATCTGGTGATTGTGACCGATGACAATCCGCGCAGCGAAGATCCCGCCGCGATCCGGGCCGAAGTGCTGGCCGCCGCGCCCGAGGCGCTTGAGGTGGGCGACCGCGCCGAAGCGATCCTGCGTGGCGTCGATGCCCTGCAACCCGGCGATGCGCTGTTGATTTGCGGCAAGGGGCACGAAAGCGGGCAGGTTGTCGGCGATGACGTCTTTCCCTTTGACGATGTGGAGCAGGCCTCATTGGCCGTGTCGGCACTGGATGGCGCGCTATGAGCGTGCTGTGGACAGCAGCCGAGGCCGAGGCAGCTACCCATGGGCGCGCCACACAAGACTTTGAGGTGACGGGGGTTTCCATCGACACCCGCAGCCTGCAGCCGGGCGAACTTTTCGTCGCGCTCAAGGATGTGCGGGACGGGCATGATTTCGTGGCACAGGCGCTGGAGAAGGGCGCCGCGGCGGCGCTCGTGTCGCGCGTGCCCGTGGGCGTTTCCGAGGATGCTCCGCTGCTGATCGTCGAGGATGTTCTGGCCGGGCTTGAGGCGCTAGGCCGTGCTGCGCGGGCGCGGGTTCAGGGCAAGATCGTCGGTGTGACCGGCTCTGTCGGCAAGACCTCGACCAAGGAGATGCTGCGCACGGTTCTGGCCCGGCAGGGCAAAACCCATGCCGCAGAGGCCAGCTACAACAACCATTGGGGCGTACCGCTGACCCTGGCGCGCATGCCAGCGGATACGGACTTTGCCGTGATCGAAATCGGCATGAGCCATCCCGGCGAGATCGCGCCGCTGGCGGCGCTGTCTCGTCCTGATGTGGCGATGATAACCACGGTGGCGCCGGCGCACATGGCGGCCTTCGGTAATCTGGCCGGGATCGCTGAAGAAAAAGCGGCAATCTTTTCCGGGCTGGTGCCCGGCGGGGTGGCCGTGTTCAACGGGGATCTCGATGTGACACCGATTCTGGCCGATGGCTGGCCGGGCGAAGCGATCCGCTTTGGCGAGGATGAAACCTGTACCGCACGGCTGCTGGATGTAGCGCTGGAAGACGGCAGGACCCATGCCCGTGCCGAGATCGACACGGAACAATATGAATTCGACCTGTCGACGGCGGGACGGCATTTTGCCACCAATGCGGTGGGCTGTCTGGCGGTGGTCTATGCTCTGGGCGGGGATGTGGCGCGCGCGGCGGCGGATCTGGTGCTCTGGTCGCCCCCCGATGGGCGGGGGGCACGCGAAAAGCTGCAATTGCAGGTCGGCGCACCGCTGGAACTGATCGACGACGCGTTTAACGCCAACCCGACCTCTATGGCTGCCGCGCTTGAGGTGCTGGCCAAGGCCCGCCCGGTCGAAACTGGACGGCGCATTGCGATTCTGGGAGATATGCTGGAACTCGGCCCCCGGGAACGCGCGATCCATGAAGGGCTGGCGGCCCTGCCGTGGTTTGCGACCTGCGATGCTGTGCACTGTGTCGGTCCGCTGATGAAAGCGCTTTATGAGGCGTTGCCAGACGATCGCCGGGGCGAATGGTTCGAGACCGCCGTGGCCGCCAAGTCGGCGCTGTCGGCATTGGTCGGGCCGGGGGATGTCGTTTTGGTGAAAGGGTCGAAAGGGTCGAAAGTGAGCCTTTTGGTTGACGCGCTGCGCGATTTGGGACAATCGCAGCCGGTGAACGTATAAGGGGTGACTTAAGCACATGCTCTATTGGATTTCAGGCCTGTCCGACGGGGGGGACTTCTTCAACCTCTTCCGCTATATCACGATGCGCTCGGGCGGGGCGTTTTTCACCGCGTTGATCTTTGCGATGATCTTTGGTCGCCCGCTGATCAATATGCTGCGTCGGCGTCAGGGCAAAGGCCAGCCGATCCGCGAAGACGGCCCCGAGGGCCATTTCGTCAAAGCGGGGACCCCGACCATGGGCGGTTTGCTGATCCTGACGGCGTTGCTGGTGTCGACGCTGCTGTGGGCGCGGCTCGACAATGGCTATGTCTGGATCGTACTGTTCGTGACCATGGGCTACGGCGCCATCGGCTTTGCCGATGACTATGCCAAGGTTTCCAAAGCCAATACCAAAGGGGTTCCGGGGCGGGTGCGTCTGGCGCTGGGCTTTCTCATCGCTTTTGTCGCAGCCCTCTGGGCGACACTCATTCACCCGGCCGAGCTGCAGTTCCAGTTGGCCCTGCCGGTCTTCAAGGATCTTCTGATCAATCTGTGGTGGTTCTTTATTCCCTTCGCCATGATCGTCATCGTGGGGGCTGCCAATGCGGTGAACCTGACCGACGGTCTGGATGGGTTGGCAATCATGCCGGTGATGATTGCTGCGGGCACGCTGGGGGCGATTGCCTATGTTGTGGGCCGCGTCGACTTCACCGAATATCTGGGGCTGCACTATGTGCCGGGCACCGGGGAAATTCTGGTCTTTACCGCCGCGCTGATCGGTGGCGGACTTGGCTTTTTGTGGTTCAATGCTCCGCCTGCGGCTGTCTTCATGGGCGACACCGGGTCTCTGGCACTCGGCGGCTCCCTGGGCGCGATTGCAGTGGCGACCAAACACGAGATCGTTTTGGCCATCGTTGGTGGGCTGTTTGTTGTGGAGGCGCTGTCTGTGATCATTCAGGTGGCCTATTTCAAACGCACCGGCAAACGGGTGTTCCTGATGGCTCCTATCCATCACCACTATGAGAAAAAAGGCTGGTCGGAGCCAACCATCGTGATCCGCTTCTGGATTATTTCTCTGGTGCTGGCGCTGATCGGTCTGGCAACACTCAAACTGCGGTAAGACGTAAGGGGGCTTTGGCCCCCTTTTTCGAGTATTTAAAAAGCAAAGGAGCGGGCAGAGATGATCCCTGTGCTTGGATATGAGGGTAAGAAAGTGGCCGTTCTGGGCCTTGGACGCTCCGGACTAGCCACCGCACGCGCGCTCGAGGCCGGGGGGGCAGAGGCGCTCTGTTGGGACGACTCGGTTGAAGCGCGGGAGCGGGCCGAGGCCGAAGGCTTTACCATTCATGATCTGAACAAGGGGAACGCCTTTGAGGGGGTGTCCTGTCTTGTGGTCTCGCCGGGCATTCCGCATCTCTATCCTGAGCCGAACAAGGTGATCGCACGCGCCTGGGACGAAGGCGTGCCGGTCGACAATGATATCGGCCTGTTCTTCCGCTCGCTGGGGCAGGGTGACTGGATGGAGCATGACACGCCGCCGCGTGTCATCGCGGTGACTGGCTCGAACGGCAAATCCACCACATCGGCGCTCATTCATCACATCTTTGAGGAAAACGGTACGCCCTGCCAGTTGGCGGGCAACATCGGACGCGGCGTGCTGGACATCGAGCCGCCGGAAGACGGCGAGGTGATCGTGCTGGAACTGTCGTCCTATCAGACGGATCTGGCGCGGGCGCTGACGCCGGATGTGGCGGTCTTCACCAACCTGTCGCCGGATCATCTGGATCGCCACGGCGGCATCGGCGGCTATTTCGCGGCAAAGCGTCGGCTTTTTGCCGAGGGCGGACCGGACCGTGCTGTGATCGGGGTCGACGAAAAGGAAGGCCGCTATTTGGCAAACCAGTTGGTGGAGGGGCCGGAGGACAGTCGGTTGATTCGTGTCTCTTCGGGTACAAAACTGGCCGGGCTGGGATGGAATGTGTTCGCGCGCAAGGGCTTCCTGTCGGAGTATCGCAAGGGGCGGCAGGTCACGTCGATTGATCTGCGCGAGATGTCGGGCCTGCCCGGCGCGCACAATCACCAGAATGCCTGTGCCGCCTATGCCGCGGCTCGCGCGCTCAATCTGCCGCCAAAGATGATTGAAACCGCGCTGGCGTCTTTCAAAGGCTTGCCGCATCGATCGCAGCTTGTGCGTGAACGCGACGGGGTGCGCTATGTCAATGACAGCAAGGCCACCAATGTCGATGCTGCCGCGAAGGCGCTTCAGGCCTTTCCTCGCATCCGCTGGATTGCCGGTGGTCTGGGCAAGGACGGCGGGATTGAAGCTCTGCAGCCTCATCTTGGCTCTGTGGCCAAGGCCTATCTCATCGGGTTTTCCGCCCGCGATTTCGCGTTGCAAATCGGCGACACGCCCTATGAGATCTGTGAAACAATGGAGGTGGCCGTGACCAAGGCCGCAGCCGAGGCAGAACCCGGTGATACGGTTTTGTTGGCCCCGGCGGCGGCCTCCTTTGATCAGTTCCCGAATTTCGAAAAACGCGGGGAGGCTTTCGCTGCCGAGGTCGAAAAGCTTTAACCCGTCGTGCTCTGGGCCGGATCAGATCCAGCCCAGAAGCGCCCACCACAGATAATCAAGCGGGATGAAGACCAGAAAGGTCAGCGCCGCCATGGAGAGCGTCATCTTCATCAGATGGCGGGTGCTTTCCCCCGCCAGCCCCATAGCGACAATCAGCGGGCCGACCTGATAGGGGAAGATCACGGTCGAGAACCCGATGACCTGGGTCATCAGCACGGCTTCGAGCGAAAAGCCGGTGGCCTGTGACAGCTCTTCGGCCAGCGGTGTCAGCACCGCGGGCACGCCGGGCATGGTGGTAAAGACAGAGGTCAGCGCGCCCAGTGTCGACAGGGAATAGAAGTTCAGGAAATCACGCCCCTCAGAGAGCGGCAGCATGCTGACGACCTGATGGGCGATGAGCGTGCCGAGCCCGGAGCTGTTGACCACGGCACCCAGCGCAAGCGCCCCGGCCACGAACATCAGCATGCCGAAATCCACGGCACCTTTGAACACCGGCGGGGGCACCAGACCCAGACGCGGGATGAGCAGCACAAGTGTTGCGGTCAGCCCGATCCAGGCGGCATTGATGTGGTGCAGCTGGTCGGTGGCCCAAAAGCCGATAGTGATCAGAAGGATGCCCATCAGCAGTCCCTGCTTGCGCGAAGACGCTGGGGTGGATTTGCTCAGTTCCACCGGTTGCGGGGCAACGTTCGCCGGGAAGAAATACAGCGTCAAGAGCACCAGCGCGATGGATTTCAGGATGCCCAGAACCGGATAGTGCAGCAGCAGATAGTCGGCGTAGGAGAACTCCATGCCAAAGACCTTATCGGCCATGCCGGAGAGCACGATGTTGGGAATGTTCGAGGGTAGAATGGCAAAGCTGGGCATATTGGTGCCAAAGGCGATGATGACCGCGGTGCCGATGCGCCCGCGGGAGCCTTTTTCCATTCCCAGCATATCCGCCAGCGCCATGCCGACGGGCACCAGCACGGCCGAGCGCCCGAGCGAGGAGGGCATGACAAAGCCAAGCGCCATGCCGATCACCATCAGTCCGCCGATCAGCATCGGATAGCTTTTCGACAGATGCGGCCGAGCAACTTCGCCGATGCGCGCGCCCAGACCGGAATGGGTGATGGCCGCACCGATGACGAACCCCGCGATGATCAGCCACATGGCGGTGGAGGTGAAGCCGGAAAAGACCACATCGGGGGGCGCAAGCCCGGGCAGCAAGAGCGCGGTGAAAAAGAACAGTGAGGCCAGATAGCCCGGCACAAGCCCCGTCGCCCAGAGCCCCAGTGTGATCAGGACAATGGCAAAGATCAGGGCCTGTGGCGCGACCAGCGCGCCGGGCACGGTGATGGCGATGGCCAGAGCGATAAGGGTGATGGCCGTCAGGACGGCTTCTCTGAAATAGGTCATGGGATCCTGCGTGGTGAGTGGCGACGCGGGCGGTGGCTGGAACTGGCTGCCCCCTTCGGAAAGGATGTATGCAAAATATTTGATATGTGGTAGATCGACATTATGCCAAAACATATCGAATATCAGCCAAATCCAGATGAGGCGCCGACGGGCGAAGGTTTCGACCTGACGCCGGGGCGTCCGGTGATCGCCAAAATTGCGCATCTGGCCAGTGGTTTTGCGGTCGAACCGCATGCGCATCCCCGGGCGCAGCTGGCCATGTGTTACGATGGCGTGATGCGGATGCAGGCTGGCGACGACGTCTGGATCGTGCCGCATAAACACGCGATCTGGATCCCTGGTGGGGTGGAACATCAACTGTCGACGCAGACGCCGCTGTTGGGGCATCACCTTTATGTGGCGCCGAAGTTTTCAACCCGGGCAGGGCTGCCGACACGCTGCACCGTGGTGCGCACATCGCCGCTGTTGCGCGGTGTGGTGACGCGGATGACCGAAGGTGGGCTGACCGCAGCGGAAGCCCGACGTCTGGCTTGGGTGGCTCTGGACGAAATTGCGCGGCTGAAGCCCGCTGCCATGCACCTGCCGGGGGGACGCGATCCGCGTCTGGTGGCGGCCATGGGGATTTTTCTGCGCCACCCCGAGGAGCGCCGGGGGCTGGCGGAGATCGCCCATGAGGTCGGCACCTCAGAGCGCACGCTGGCCCGGCTGTTCGTGGCCGAGACCGGCAAAACCTTCCGCGACTGGCGGGCGCGGCGTCGCATCCTGTTCGCCTTGGAGCGGTTGGAGCAAGGCGACAGCAGCACCGATCTGGCGGCCCAGCTGGGCTATTCCAGCCCCTCGGCCTTTATTGCCGCCTTCAAACGGGATCTGGGCGCGCCGCCTTCGGCGTTTCGGTGAGGGATCAGGCGGCTCTATTCTGAGCAATCGTTGCTCAATACTCCAACGCATCCAACGTCTTTTTCAGAAGTTTCGCCGAGGCCCCCAGCGCTTCGTGTTCCGCGTCATCGAGTTCGGGGAACAGATCTGCGACCACGCCCTGTGCGCCGACGATGCGGGGGATCGAGAGGGCGACGTCATGGGTGCCTTCGACCTTGGGGGTGACGATCGAAACGGACAGCACGGTTTGTTCGTCGCGCGCGACCGCCCGCACCAGACGTTCCAGACCGGCGCCGATGCCATACCAGGTCGCGCCCTTGCCGTTGATGATCGTATAGGCGGCGTTGCGCACCCCGTCGTCGATCCGGGCTTTGACGCCCTCGGTCAGTGGAACCCGCATCTGGGCGGCGAATTCTTTGACCGAGAGAGCGCCTGCGCGCGCGGACGACCAGCACAGCACCTCACTGTCGCCATGTTCACCCAGCACATAGGCATGGACCGAGCGGGGGGCGACGCCCAGATGTTCGCCGATCAGGTGGCGAAAGCGTGCGGTGTCCAGAATCGTCCCCGATCCGATCACCCGATGCGGCGGCAGGCCGGACAGGCGGGTGGCGATCTGGGTCATGATGTCGACGGGGTTGGTGGCGATCAGCAGCACGGCATCGGGCGCGGCCTCCAGCACCTTGCCGATGATCTGGCGAAACACTTCGGCATTACGGGCGAGCAGTTCCAGCCGGCTTTCCCCGGGCTTTTGGCCGACGCCCGCCGCAAGGATCACGATCCCGGCGCCTTTGAGGTCGCTGTAATCGCCCGCGCCGATGGCGGTGGAAGAGGCGAAGGGCACGGCATGGGCGATGTCTTCGGCCTGAGCGCGTGCCAGATCGGCATTGTAATCGACAAAGACGATCTGGCTGACGGTGCCCTTAAGCGCGATGGCGTAGCCTGCGGCCGATCCGACCATCCCTGCGCCGACGATGCCGAGTTTCATGATCCTGTCTCCCATGATGATGTGGTTGCGGTGTCGTTAGCGCCACCATAGGCGCTTTGGGTGACAGATCAATGATTGGGATCAATTCATCTCTTGCGATATGTCTTGCGGCCCACGCAGCGCTCTGCGCGCGGACGGCATCCGGGTCTGGCAAGAGATTGCCAGTGCTTTGGATCGGGCCGCAATCTGTTGTAGCGCGACGCGGGTAAACGCGCTAGATTAAGCGAATAGACCCGGAAAACCGGGCAGATAATGATAACGAGGCAGTAGGCGGTATCATGACAGAGATGGTCTATGGCTCCATCCCCGAGCGGGTTGGCGAGCCGGTTCTTCCGCGTTGGTGGCGGACAATCGACAAATGGACGCTGTCCTGCGTCTTTATCCTGTTCGGGATCGGGCTGTTGCTCGGGCTGGCAGCCTCGCCGCCGCTGGCGCAGAAAAACGGCTTTCCCGCGTTCTATTATGTCCAGCGTCAGGCGTTCTTCGGCGGTGTCGGTCTGATCGTCATGCTGATGATCACCATGATGGATCCGGCGCGGGTGCGCCGGTTTGCCGTGGTCGGCTTTGTCTTTGCGATGATCTCGCTTTTGCTGCTGCCGGTGTTCGGCACCGATTTCGGCAAGGGCGCAACGCGCTGGTTTTCGCTGGGCTTTGCCTCTGTCCAGCCCTCCGAATTTCTCAAACCCGCCTTCGTGATCACTGCCGCCTGGATGATGGCCGCCGCGCATGAGATCGGCGGGCCGCCGGGACGGTTCTATTCCTTTGTGCTCGCGGTGATGATCGTGGTGCTTCTGGCCTTGCAGCCGGATTTTGGTCAGGCCTCGCTTGTGCTGTTTTCCTGGGGTGTGATGTATTTCGTCGCCGGGGCGCCGATGACGCTTCTGGCGGGGATCGCCGGGGCCGTGGTGATGGGCGGGATGTTCGCCTACAACAATTCCGAACACTTCGCGCGCCGCATCGACGGGTTTCTCAATCCGCAGATCGATCCGACGACCCAGATCGGCTATGCCACCAATGCGATCCGTGAAGGCGGTCTGTTCGGCGTGGGGGTTGGTGAAGGCACGGTGAAATGGTCGCTGCCGGACGCGCATACCGATTTCATCATCGCCGTGGCTGCCGAAGAATATGGCATGATCCTCGTGGGGATCATCATCGCACTTTATGCCACGATCACCGTGCGTTCGCTCTGGCGTCTGCTACGGGAACGCGATCCGTTTATTCGTCTGGCGGGCACCGGGCTGGCCTGCGCCTTTGGCATTCAGGCTTTCATCAATATGGGGGTTGCGGTACGGCTGTTGCCGGCCAAGGGCATGACGCTGCCGTTCGTGTCCTATGGTGGCTCGTCCGTGATCGCTTCGGGCATTGCGCTGGGCGCGCTTTTGGCCTTTACCCGCACGCGGCCGCAGGGCGAGATCGGGGATATCCTGATCCGGCGCGGACGCTGAACAGAATTCAACAGAGGTTGTCATGACGGATCAAGCTCCCCTTCTTGTCATCGCTGCAGGTGGCACCGGAGGGCATATGTTCCCGGCCCAGTCGCTGGCCGAGGTGATGCTGGCGCGGGGCTGGCGGGTGAAGCTGTCGACCGATGCGCGCGGCGCACGTTACACCGGCGGCTTTCCCGAAGGCGTCGAGATCGACACGGTGCCCTCTGCCACTTTCGCCCGCGGCGGGCTGGCGGCCAAGGCGCTGGTGCCATTTCGTCTGGCGGGCGGCGTGATCTCGGCGCTGTTCAAATTCCTGACCGATAAGCCTGCCGTAGTGGTGGGCTTTGGCGGCTACCCGGCGATCCCGGCGGTCACCGCGGCCACGCTATTGCGGCGCCCGCGGATGATCCACGAACAAAACGGCGTGCTGGGGCGGGTCAACGAAGTCTTTGCCAAACGCGTCGATGTCGTGGCCTGTGGCACATGGCCGACCACTTTGCCCGAGGGCGTTCAGGGGCTGCATGTCGGCAACCCCGTGCGCGGGGCGGTTCTGGACAAACATGCCGCGCCCTATATTCCTCCGGGCGATTATCCGATGGAAATTCTGGTGATCGGCGGATCGCAGGGCGCACGCATCCTCTCTGATGTGGTGCCTGCCGCGATCGCCGCCTTGCCCGAACCGCTGCGGGGCAACTTGCGGATCAGCCAGCAAGCCCGCCCCGAGGATCTGGAGCGTGTCGTGGCCTACTATCACGAACAGGGCATCCCGGCAGATGTGCGTAGCTTTTTCGATGATATACCGATCCGGATGAGCGAGGCGCAGCTGGTGATTTCGCGCTCCGGGGCGTCCACGGTGGCCGACATCTCGGTGATCGGGAGGCCTTCCATTCTGGTGCCCTTCGCGGCGGCGGCTGGCGATCACCAAACTGCGAATGCGCGAGGTCTGGTCGAGGCCGATGCCGCGGTGATGATCCCAGAAAACAAGCTGACGGCTGAAAGCCTGTCGGAACAAATTCTGAACGTCCTCAGCCATCCGCAGGGGGCCATGCAGATGGCGCATGGCGCGCTCTCGGTGGCCAAGCCGCAGGCCGCCGAAGAGCTTGCAGCGCTGGTTGAGGAGCTGGCCGCACTCCGGTCATAAGTAAAAAGAAAAAGAGGAACAGGATGAACGCGTCAGCCACCAAATTGCCGACTGAGATGGGACCGATTCACTTTGTGGGGATCGGCGGGATCGGGATGTCAGGCATCGCCGAGGTGCTGCTCAACCATGGGTATCGCGTGCAGGGATCGGATCTGAAATCGACACCGATTACCGACCGCCTCAAGGACCTAGGGGCAATCATCTATGAAGGGCAGCGTGCCGAGAACCTCGAACATGCCGAAGTCGTGGTGATTTCCTCGGCGATCAAGCCGGGCAATCCGGAACTGGACGCGGCGCGGCTTCGGGGGCTGCCTGTGGTGCGGCGTGCCGAAATGTTGGCCGAACTGATGCGGTTGAAATCCAACATCGCGGTCGCAGGCACCCATGGTAAAACGACCACCACCACGCTGGTGGCCGAGCTTCTGGTCAAGGGCGGGATCGATCCGACGGTGATCAACGGCGGGATCATCCATGCCTATGGGTCGAACGCGCGGATGGGGCAGGGCGAATGGATGGTGGTGGAAGCCGATGAATCCGACGGCACTTTCAACCGCCTTCCGGCCACCATTGCCATCGTGACCAACATTGACCCGGAGCATATGGAACACTGGGGCACGATCGAAAACCTGCGTCAGGGGTTTTATGATTTCGTGTCGGGGATTCCCTTTTATGGGCTGGCGGTCTGCTGCACCGATCACCCGGAGGTGCAAAGCCTTGTCGGCAAGATCACCGATCGCCGCGTGGTGACTTACGGGTTCAACGCGCAGGCGGATGTGCGTGCGATCAACCTGACCTACAAGAAAGGTGTCGCGCATTTCGACATCTCCTTGTCGCATGACGATATGGTGATCGAGGGCTGCAGTCTGCCGATGCCGGGCGATCACAATGTCTCCAACGCGCTGGCCGCTGTGGCCGTTGCGCGTCATCTGAGGATGAAAGCCGCCGAAATCAAAGAGGCGCTGTCCAGTTTCGGCGGGGTCAATCGCCGCTTTACCCGCGTTGGTGAGGTCAACGGCGTGACCATCATCGATGATTATGGCCACCATCCGGTCGAGATCGCTGCCGTGCTGAAAGCGGCGCGTCAGGCCAGCGAGGGCCGCGTGATTGCGGTGCATCAGCCGCACCGCTATTCCCGTTTGCACAGCTTGTTCGAAGATTTCTGCACCTGTTTTAACGAGGCCGATGTCGTGGGCATCGCCGAGGTCTATGGCGCCGGCGAAGCGCCCATCGAGGGGGCAACCCGTGACGATCTGGTGGCCGGCCTGATCCGCCACGGGCATCGCCATGCGCGGGCCGTCACCAGCGAGGAAGATCTGGAGCGGCTGGTGCGCGAACAGGCGCGGGACGGCGATATTGTCGTCTGTCTCGGGGCCGGGACGATTTCCACATGGGCGCATAAGCTGCCGGAGCGTCTGGCTAAGTAATATTTTGCCAAAGGCTTCAGTCGAAGCCTATTTGTTCTGACGCAGAGACAGGGGTGCCGTGAGGCGCTACCCTGTCTTTGTTTTTGACATCTGTCGCAGGGGAGGACAGCCATGTCGCAGTCTTTGAAACGCCGTATTGGCCCCGGATTGCTCACCGCCTATGGCGTGGGGGTGATGGTGGGGGCAGGCATTTACGTCCTGGTCGGGGCTGTGGCCGCCGAGGCCGGGCTCTACGCGCCACTTTCTTTTCTGCTGGCCGGGCTTGTGGCCGCGCCCTCTGCGCTGTCTTACGCCGAATTGTCCACCCGCCTGCCTGAGGCGGCGGGCGAGGCCGCCTATGTCGAGGCGGGTCTGGGCGCGCGCTGGCTGGGCTGGCTGGTCGGTCTGGCCATCGTGGCAGGTGGTTCGGTTTCGGCGGCGGCAGTGTTGCGGGGCGGGGCCGGCTATCTGACGAGCTTTGTTGCGCTGCCGTTTGATCCGACCGTGGTGGCGCTGGGGCTGATCCTGACCGGTGTGGCGATTGTCGGGGTTTTGGAAAGTCTCGCGCTGGCCGCGCTCTTCACCCTGATCGAGGTCGGTGGTCTTGTCATGGTGGTGCTGGCGGGGCTGGAAGCCCCAGTGTCGCCGGACTGGGGTGTGCCCGACAGCCCCTATTGGGGCGGGATCGGCGTCGCGGCAACGCTGGCCTTCTTTGCCTTCATCGGTTTTGAAGACATCGTTAACATGGCCGAAGAGGTCAAGCGCCCGGAGCGGACGCTGCCGATTGCCATTCTGGGATCTCTGGTGATCACCACGCTGCTTTATGCCGGGGTCACGGTGGTTGCTGTGCGCGCCGTGCCGCTGGAGGCGCTGGCCAACAGCGAACAGCCTCTGGCGCTGGTCTATGAAGCGGGCGGGGGGCATGTGGCGCTGCTTGCGGCGATTGCGGTGGCCGCGGCGCTCAACGGCGTTCTGGCGCAGGTGGTCATGGCCGCGCGCGTGCTGTTCGGTCTGGGCAAACGCGGTGGCATTCTGTCAGTCTTCTCGCGGGCGCATCCGCGCTTTGGCACCCCGGTGCTGGGCACGGTTCTGGTGGGGATTGTCGTGATCATCGCGGCGCTGGCGCTGCCGGTTGCGGATCTGGCGGGGGTGACCTCGACCATTCTTCTGGTGGTTTTCACGCTGGTGAACGCCAGTCTGATCCTGTTGCATCGCCGCGCGCCGCAGGCCCCGTTTCGGGTGCCGCGCTGGGTGCCATGGTGTGGTCTGGTCTTTGCGCTCGGGGCGCTGGTCGTTTTCGCGATGGGGGCGGGGGCATGACCCCGCTTCCGGCGCTGGCCCTTTGGGCTCTGGCCACCATGGCGCTCGCGCCCCTGCCGATCCGCTATCAGATTGTGCCGGGGCTGCTTTCTCTTTTAGTGTTTCCGGTGCTTTTAATCTGGGCCGGGACCGTCTATGGCGTCTGGATCGTGATCGCGGGCGTTCTTGCTGCGGTCTCGCTGTTTCGCAAGCCTCTGGCGGCGCTTGGGCGTCACCTCAAACAGCGCGTCATGCGCAGCCGTTAGGAGAACGGGCGTGCCCATATCCCTGTCTCTGGTTCTGGTCTGCCTCTGGGCGGTGGTGGCCAATGTGATCGCGCTCTTGCCGTCGAAACATCACCATTGGCCTGCGGCCATGGGGCTGATTGCGCTTGGGGTTCCCCTTCTTGGGTATGTCACTTATGAAAATGGACCATGGGTCGGTCTGCTTGTCTTCGCGGCAGGCGTGTCGATCCTGCGCTGGCCCGTCTATTTTCTGGGCCGGTGGATCATGCGACTGACAGGAAAGGATGCGGGGCAATGAGCTATCCCGAGGTGCGTGGCAAGCTGACAGAGAACCGCAGTCTGGCGGATCTGACGTGGTTGCGTGTCGGCGGTCCGGCGGATGCGCTGTTCCAACCTGCCGATCTGGCGGATCTGCAGGGGTTTCTGGCTGCGCTTGATCCAGAGGTCGCGGTGTTTCCCATGGGGGTCGGGTCCAACCTGATCGTGCGTGATGGCGGTTTGCGCGCCGTAGTGATCCGGATGGGGCGGGGCTTCAACGCGATGTCGATTGAGGGAACCCGTGTGACCGCAGGGGTGGCCATGCTCGATGCGCATGTGGCGAAGAAAGCGGCGCAGGCCGGTCTGGATCTGACCTTTCTGCGCACCATTCCCGGTGCGATCGGCGGGGCGGTGCGGATGAATGCCGGCTGCTATGGGTCCTATGTGGCGGATCATTTCGTCTCGGCCAAGGCTGTGACGCGGGCGGGTGAACTGGTGACACTCACCCCGGAAGATCTGAAGTTTCAGTATCGCCAGACGGAGCTGCCCGAGGGCTGGGTGATTGTCGAAGCCACATTTGAGGCCGAGCGGGCCGATCCGGAAGCGCTGGAGGCGCGCATGGCCGAACAATTGGCCAAACGCGATGCGACGCAGCCGTCGAAAGAGTGCACGGCCGGATCGACCTTCCGCAATCCGGCAGGGTTCTCTTCGACCGGGCGTGCAGACGATGTGCAGGATCTGAAAGCCTGGAAGGTGATTGACGACGCCGGCATGCGCGGTGCGCGGGTGGGCGGGGCGCAGATGAGCGAAATGCATTCCAATTTCATGATCAACACCGGCGATGCCACGGCGCGGGATCTGGAAGAATTGGGTGAAACTGTTCGAAAAAAAGTATTTCAAAACGCGCACATCGCGTTACAATGGGAAATCAAACGCGTTGGCGAATTCGACGGGGATCCAATCCCTGACGGGCTCGTATCCGAGCAATCAGAACAGAACGCGTGAAATGTGACCCCGAAAACGGGGCGTTTCCTGAAAAGAACCGCGTAAGACGGTTTTACATTTGAGGCACGAGTGGACATGTCGAGCAGGCAGTCCCTGACAGTGGCGGTACTCAAAGGCGGACCCTCGGCTGAACGCGAGGTGTCTTTGGTATCCGGGCGTGAATGCGCCGCGGCACTGCGGGGTGAAGGATTCAAGGTGATCGAGATCGACGCGGGTGCGGACCTGTGTGCGCAGCTGAGTGCGGCGAAGCCCGATGTGGTCTTTAATGCGTTGCACGGTCGGTTCGGCGAAGACGGCTGTGTGCAGGGGCTTCTGGAATGGATGCGCATCCCCTACACCCATTCGGGCGTCCTGTCCTCGGCGCTGGCGATGGACAAGGAAAAGACCAAAGAGATTTACCGTCAGGTCGGCCTGCCCGTGGTGCCATCGCAACTGGCGCATCGGGATGCCGTGGCCGCCGCGCATGTCATGGAACCGCCCTATGTGGTGAAGCCCTACAATGAAGGGTCCTCTGTCGGGGTCTATCTGGTGCACCCCGGTGCCAATGCGCCGCGTCTGGCCGAGGAAATGCCCGAGATCGTCATGGTTGAAGCCTTCGCTCCGGGGCGCGAACTGACCTGTTCTGTGATGGGGGATCGCGCCCTTTGCGTGACCGACATTCTGACCGACGGGTGGTATGACTATGACGCCAAATATAGCGCGGGAGGTTCCCGCCATGTCTGCCCGGCCGATATCCCCGCCGAGATTGCCGAAGCCTGCCAAGACTATGCGCTGCGGGCCCATCAGGCGCTGGGATGCCGCGGGGTGTCGCGCACCGATTTTCGCTGGGATGAGGCGCGCGGCGTGGATGGGATCGTCCTGCTGGAAACCAACACACAGCCGGGGATGACGCCGACATCGCTGTCGCCGGAACAGGCACAGGCCTGCGGCATGTCCTTTGGCGCCTTCGTGGCCTGGATGGTGGAGGATGCCTCATGCGACCGGTAGATCCGACAGAATTTGCCAAAGGCCCGACCACGGGCGGCTCCGCGCGCGTCAGTGAGGCGGTGAGCCGTGCCCTGCGTGCGCGTCAGGGCGGCCATTCCCACGACGGCACCGCGCAGCCGCGCGATCCTGCGCCATCGCGGGTGGCCTATCGTTTCAACCGGCTGTGGCTGACACCGTCTTTTCGGTTTTTCCTGCGCCGGGTCGCCCCGGTGTTGGCAATCGCGGGCTGTGTCGGACTGTGGTTTGCGGATGCCGACAATCGTCTGGCCTTTACCGACACGATTGCCGAAGCTAAGCGTGAGATCCAGAACCGCCCTGAATTCATGGTCAAGCTTATGGCCATCGACGGCGCGTCCGAAGAACTGTCACAAGACATTCGCGAAATCGCGTCGGTCGATTTTCCGATTTCGTCTTTTGATCTCGATCTTGATGGCATGCTGGCGCAGATCGAAAGCCTTGATGCGGTCTCTGAGGCCGGGTTGCGCGTGCGCGCCGGCGGCATCCTTCAGGTCGATATCACCGAACGTGTGCCGGCTGTGGTCTGGCGTGGGCCGCAAGGCCTGGAGGCGCTGGATGCCGAAGGCCATCGTGTGATCGGGTTGGAGCGGCGCATGGATCGCGCCGATCTGCCGTTGATTGCGGGCGAGGGGGCAGAACGCAAGGTCGCCGAAGCACTGCAGATCCTCAAGGCCGCGAAACCGCTGGAAGCGCGTCTGCGCGGGCTGGTGCGTGTTGGCGAGCGGCGCTGGAATATTGTTTTGGACCGTGGGCAAGTGATCATGCTGCCCGAGGTCAAGCCTTTGGGCGCTGTGGCGCAGGTGATCGCGCTGAGTCAGGCCAAGGACCTTTTGGATCGGGATGTGAAGGCGGTGGATATGCGCAAGCCCTCGCGTCCGACGTTGCAACTGACCGAGGCGGCTATGGAAGAAATGCGCCGCATTCAGGGATTGGAATTTGGAGTGTCGTTGAAATGACGGATCTGTACGGAACCCAGCGGGCGATGCGGAACATGCGCAAGGCGGCGTTGCAGCGTGGTGTGATTGCCATTCTTGATGTCGGCACTTCCAAGATCGCCTGCCTCGTGCTGCGCTTCGACGGGGATCGCTTCATGGGCGGGGACGGTGTCGGGTCTCTGGCCGGACAATCCGCCTTTCGTGTGATCGGTGCGGCAACGACACGTTCGCGCGGGGTGCGCTTCGGTGAAATCGACGCGATGGCGGAGACCGAACGCGCCATTCGCACCGCCGTTCAGGCAGCACAGAAAATGGCGCAGACCCGCGTCGATCACGTCATCGCCTGTTTCTCGGGCGGGCAGCCCAGATCCTACGGCTTGAGCGGTCAGGTGGAGCTGGAAGGCGAAACCGTTTCTGAACAGGATGTGGCGCGCGTTCTGGCCGCCTCCGAGGTGCCAGATTACGGGATGAACCGCGATGTGCTGCATGCACAGCCGGTGAACTTTGCTCTCGATCATCGTTCTGGCCTCGCGGATCCGCGTGGACAGATCGGCCAGAACCTGGCCGTTGACATGCATATGCTGACCGTCGACAGCGCGACGATTCAAAACCTGCTCTACTGTATCAAGCGCTGCGATCTTGAAGTCGCAGGTCTGGCCTCCGGCGCCTATGTGTCGGGCATTTCGGCGCTGGTCGAGGACGAGCAGGAACTGGGCGCGGCCTGTGTCGACATGGGGGGCGGTGCGACCGATGTGTCGATCTTTATGAAGAAACACATGATCTACGCAGACAGCGTGCGCATGGGCGGGGATCATGTGACCTCGGATATTGCCATGGGGCTGCAAATCCCAACGGCGACGGCGGAGCGGATCAAGACTTTTTACGGCGGCGTTGTGGCCACCGGAATGGATGACCGCGAAATGATTGAGGTCGGCGGCGACAGCGGCGATTGGGAAAAGGATCGCCGGACGGTGTCACGGTCCGAACTGATCGGCATCATTCGTCCCCGGGTCGAAGAGATCCTGGAAGGTGTGCGTGATTGTCTGGACGCCGCAGGGTTCGAACATCTGCCCAGTCAGCAGATCGTTTTGACCGGCGGCGGATCGCAGATCCCGGGGCTTGATACGCTGGCGCCCAAGATCCTGGGTCAGCGGGTGCGTATCGGGCGCCCGCTGCGGGTGCAGGGGCTGCCGCAGGCGGCCACCGGGGCGGCCTTTGCCTCTGCGGTTGGGCTGTGCTTGTTTGCCGCCAATCCGCAGGATGAATGGTGGGACTTCGAAATCCCGACTGAACGCTATCCGGCACGTTCGCTGAAACGCGCAGTGCGCTGGTTCCGCGAAAACTGGTGAGCGTGTCGCGAAGCGATTGCGGTTCGGCGTCAGGCTGTGGTAGGCTTTGATTGCAACCGGCGACGAAAACGTCGGTGCGAAGCGCAAAAAAGCGATGTTTGAGGCAAATGGCACGTGCAGTGCTCCCAAATTGCAAGTTTTCCCGTGACTGCCCGGCAGTGACGTGGGTTTTGGCGCGGCCTTGGCTTGGGGTTCCGAGTTTGAAATCCGCCAAATCTGGTGGGTTTGCGCAAAATCCCGCCTAAAATCGCGTATTTTCCCCCTATATTTTGTGGATACGCCATGTTTTTGGGATGACGTGCGTCAGGAAACCCCATAGATTTGACGTGAACAGGTAAATTTTGCCCCGATTCAGGGGCGGGGACAGTCATACGAACCGGACGGGGTCAGGCCTGTGTCGGTTCGCACAGGAAAGCAGGCGATAGATCATGGCTTTGAATCTGACGATGCCCGAGCGGGATGAGTTGAAACCGAAAATCACTGTGTTTGGTGTTGGTGGCGCTGGCGGGAACGCGGTCAACAACATGATCGACAAGGCGCTTGAGGGCGTCGATTTTGTCGTGGCGAACACGGATGCTCAGGCGTTGCAGCATGCCAAGTCGCAAGCGCGCATTCAGATGGGTCTGAAAGTGACCGAGGGACTGGGCGCAGGGGCCCGCCCGTCGGTTGGCGCGGCGGCTGCCGAAGAAAGCATTGAGGCCATCGTAGATCAACTGGCCGGGGCGCATATGTGCTTCATCACCGCCGGTATGGGCGGCGGCACTGGGACCGGTGCGGCGCCGATCATCGCGCAGGCCGCCCGCGAACTTGGCGTGCTGACCGTCGGCGTTGTGACCAAGCCGTTCCAGTTCGAAGGTGCGAAGCGCATGCGTCAGGCTGACGAAGGCGTCGAGCAACTGCAGAAGATGGTGGATACACTTATCGTGATCCCGAACCAGAACCTGTTCCGTCTGGCGAATGAAAAAACCACCTTTACCGAGGCCTTCTCCATGGCCGATGACGTGCTCTATCAGGGCGTGAAGGGGATTTCGGACCTGATGGTTCGTCCGGGCCTGATCAACCTCGACTTTGCCGACGTGCGTTCCGTGATGGACGAAATGGGCAAAGCGATGATGGGCACCGGCGAGGCCAATGGCGAAGATCGCGCCATCCAGGCCGCCGAGAAAGCCATCGCCAACCCGCTTCTGGACGAGATCTCGCTCAAGGGTGCCAAAGGGGTTCTCATCAACATCACCGGCGGCCACGATCTGACGCTGTTCGAGCTGGACGAAGCTGCGAACCGCATCCGCGAAGAGGTCGATCCGGACGCCAACATCATCGTCGGCTCCACGCTGGACACCGATATGGAAGGTGCAATGCGCGTGTCTGTGGTGGCCACGGGCATTGATGCCACGCAATCCATCTCTGAGGCTCCGGTGCCGCGCCGCCGCTTGTCTGAGCCGCTGCAGGCCCCGGAAGTCGTAGAAGAGAAAATCGAACACGCGCCAGTCGCGCAGGCGCCTGTCGAAGAGCCGGCCCAGCCGATGCTGGACGTCTTCGACCCGCAGGTCAACACCCGCCAGGAAGCGCCGCAGCCGCAACAGCAGGCCTATCGCGCTCAGGAGGACGAGGTGCCGCCGCCTGCTTATCAGCCGCGTCCGGAGGCCGCACCGCAGCAACCTGCAATGCAGCAGCCCGTACAGCAGCCCGAGGCCGATGGTTTCGTCGCACCGCGCGCGCCAGCGCCGGGCACACCGTCGCCGGAAGCGCTTGCCCGCCTGCAGGCCGCCGTTTCCAAGCAGCCTCGGTCCGGGGCCCGTCCTGCCGCGCCGCAGCAACAGCCGCAGCACGGACAGGCCACTGCCGGGCCGGCCAAAGGTGGTCGTTTTGGGATCAATTCGCTGATTGGCCGGATGACCGGCCACGCCGGCGAAGACGAGCCGCAACCGCGTGTCGAACCGCAGCCGCAGGCCCGTTTCGGCGCCCAGCCGCAGTCGCGTCCGCAGGTGCATCAGGCCTATGACGAGGATCAGGATCCCAACCCGGAAGATGAAAAAATCGAAATTCCGGCCTTCCTGCGCCGTCAGGCAAACTGACATAAACCCGTGAGTAGGCAGGGCGTTTTGCACCGAAAGGCGTAATAATCCTGTCACATCTCTTTCGGTCTCAAGTTTTAAAGGTCGCCATTTTGGCGGCCTTTTTATTTTTTTTCAATGGGTTGTGGTGGGGTTGTCGAGGGTGCGCGGGTTTTTGCCACGTAGCATGCGGCTATGTTTCAAACGGTTACAAAGATTGAGTTGAGCTTTGCCCCCCACCTTCGCTAGGTGAAAAGCAAGTCAGACCCCAGTGGGTGTGGGGTGGTTGCAAGGTTCTGCCGGATCTAAAAAAGATCTGCGTGCGGGAACACAGGCCACCAATCAGAACAACCGGAGCAGACGCGGAACGCGCATTCGGTTCAGGAAAGAAGATGAGGTCCAAGGTGCAGACCACAGTTGCAGGTAAAGTTCAGTTTGACGGTGTCGGCCTTCACTCCGGCGCCCAGGTGCGCATGGTCGTCGCGCCGTCCCCCGCCAACAGCGGCATCAGCTTTCTGCGCGCCGATGTGCATGCCGACAAATCCGACGCCCGCGATCCGATCATTCCGGCACGCTGGGACCATGTCGTTCCCTCGCAGCTGTGCACGCTGATGCGCAACGAAGACGGGGTGGAGCTGTCCACGGTCGAACATATCATGGCCGCTCTGGCGGGCTGTGGCATCACCAATGCGACGGTTTCAGTCGATGGGCCGGAAGTTCCGATTCTTGATGGTTCGGCCGCGATGTTAGTTGATGCGTTTCTGGCCAAAGGGCTGGTCCGTCAGGAAGGTCCGGCTCGGGCGCTGAAGATCCTCAAGCCGGTCGAAGTGGTGCGGGGCGATGCCCGTGCACGGCTGGAACCCGCCGATCTGTTCGAAATGGATTTCCACATTGATTTCGTCGACCGCGCGATTGGTGTGCAGGACAAACGTCTTGTGCTGGCCAATGGGGCTTTCGTGCGCGAACTGTCCAACTGCCGCACCTTCTGCCGCAAGGCCGATGTCGACATGATGCAGGCCAATGGTCTGGCGCTTGGCGGGACCTTTGAAAACGCCGTGGTTGTCGAAGACGAGAAGGTTCTGTCGCCGGGTGGTTTGCGCCACAGCGATGAGCCCGTACGCCATAAAATGCTCGATGCTCTGGGGGACCTGTATCTGGCCGGCGCGCCGATTCTGGGCCGCTATGTCGGCGACAAATCCGGTCACGCTATGACCAACGCCTTGCTGCGCGAATTGTTCGCCACGCCCGGCGCATGGGCCTATGTGACTGTGGATCGCGCGTTGGAAAAGAAATTGCCGGGCGCGGGTGTCAGCCTGTCCGATCTGGCCTTTTGCGCCTGAACCGAGTTTTGAACAGGGGGCAAATCACCGCCTCGCCGTTCCGTGACGCGTTTTCCGGCGTAAAGACGTTTTGCCTCAGATTTTTCTGTGATAGGAGTGTGCTCACGACCCGGCAAAAGGGTTGATGACTGGTGAGGTAGGACCTTTCATGACGGCACGTATCAAACGCGGTTTGGCAGCAACGCTTGGACTTTCCATGACCTTTTTGGTGGCATGTGGAGACAATGCGCCGACGCAGGATCTCGAAGGCTATCCGGCGGAAGAGATTTTCAACCGCGCAGAATATGAGATCACTCAGAAGGACTTTGACGACGCGGCCTTCTATTTCGGTGAGGTTGAACGTCTGTATCCCTATTCGGATTGGGCCAAGCGGGCGCTGATCATGCAGGCCTTTTCCTACCACCGGGATCAGGACTATGAAAACGCGCGTGCTTCCGCGCAGCGCTTCCTCGATTTCTACCCCGCCGACGAAGATGCGGCCTACGCGCAATATCTGCTGGCGCTATCCTATTATGACCAGATCGACGATGTGGGCCGCGATCAGGGGCTGACCTTCCAGGCGCTGCAGGCGCTGCGCGTCGTGATCGAACGTTATCCGGATACGGAATATGCGCGCTCTGCGATCCTCAAGTTCGATCTGGCCTTTGACCACCTCGCCGCGAAAGAGATGGAAATCGGGCGCTATTACCTCAAGCGCAAACATTACACCGCCGCAGTGAACCGCTTCCGTGTGGTGGTGGAACAGTTCCAGACCACGCAACACACGCCTGAGGCGCTGCACCGTCTGGTGGAAAGCTATCTGGCTCTCGGCTTCAACGAAGAGGCGCAGACGGCGGCGGCTATTCTGGGGCACAATTACCAGTCCACGGAATGGTATCAGGACAGCTACAAGCTCCTGACTGGGCATGGGCTGGAGCCGAAGGCCTTTGAGAACAACTGGCTCGGATCCGTGTATCGCCAGATGATCCGCGGCGAATGGCTCTGACGGGCGGAGCGTCCACATCATGCTGAGAAGTCTCGATATCCGGGACATGCTGATCATCGACCGGCTGGAACTTGAGTTTCAGCCGGGGCTGAATGTGTTGACCGGGGAAACCGGTGCGGGCAAATCCATTCTGCTGGACAGTCTGGGCTTTGTTCTGGGCTGGCGCGGACGCGCGGATCTGGTGCGCACGGGCGCCGATCAGGGCGAGGTCACTGCGGTGTTTGACCTGCCCAGCGGGCATGATGCCGAAGAGGTGCTTGGGGAATTGGGCATCGAGACTGAGGATGGCGAATTGATCCTGCGACGGGTCAATTCTGCCGATGGGCGCAAGACCGCCTGGGTCAATGACCGGCGGGTGTCGGGCGATGTGTTGCGTCGCCTGTCCGATGTGCTGATCGAATTTCATGGCCAACATGACGATCGTGGCCTGCTCAATCCGCGCGGGCACCGCGATTTGCTGGATGCCTTTGGCGGGCTGGCGCCGCTGAAAGCCGGGGTGCGTCAGGCCTGGAAGATCCTGTCGCAGGCCCGCAAGGCTCTGCAGCAGGCCGAGGCCCAACAGGCTGCGCTGAAAGAGGAAGAAGAGTTCCTGCGCCATGCCGTTGGCGAATTCGATGCGTTGAACCCGGAGCCGGGCGAGGAGGCCAAGCTCGATGCCGAACGGCGCTTGATGCAATCGGCCGAAAAGATTGTCGCCGATGTGGCCAAGGCCCATCAGGCGCTGTCCTATGACGGCGGCGAGGGCATGCTCTCAGACGCGTTGCGCTGGCTTGAGGGCGCGGCCGAAAAGGCCGAGGGCCAGCTTGATGCGCCGATCGAGGCATTGGGGCGCGCGTTGAACGAACTGGCTGATGCCCAGTCCGGGGTCGAAAGCTGCATTGAGGCGCTGCGGTTCAATCCGCATGAACTGGAAATGGTCGAAGAGCGCCTGTTTGCGATCCGCGGTCTGGCGCGCAAGCACAATGTGCTGCCCGATGACCTGAGCGGCTTTGCCGACGATCTGCGCGAAAAACTGGCCGCACTTGACGGTGGGGCTGGGGATCTGGCCCGGCTGGAAGCGGATGTGCACAAAGCCCAACATGACTTTGACGCGCAGGCTCAGGAGCTGTCGGAAGCCCGCCGGACAGCAGGGGGGGAGCTGGACCGGCTCATGGGCGAGGAGCTTGCGCCGCTCAAAATGGAACGCGCCGTGTTTCGCACAGAGGTGAGCGACGCCGATCCGGGGGCCGATGGGTGTGACATGGTGGCCTTTACCGTCGCCACCAATCCCGGCGCGCCCGCAGGGCCTTTGAACAAGATCGCCTCTGGTGGGGAATTGTCGCGGTTTTTGTTGGCGCTCAAGGTCTGTCTGACGCGCGATCAGACCGGGATGACCATGGTCTTTGATGAGATCGACCGTGGCGTTGGCGGGGCGACGGCGGACGCCGTGGGGCGCCGCCTGAAAGCGCTGTCGGAAGAGGGGCAGGTGCTGGTCGTGACCCACAGCCCTCAGGTGGCGGCGCGCGGCGGTCATCACTGGCGGGTGGCCAAACGGGTCGAAGATGGCATGACCCTCTCGGAAATCACCGCACTGGACGCGGGGGCGCGGGTCGACGAGCTGGCGCGCATGCTGGCGGGCGATACGATCACTGAGGCCGCTCGCGATGCCGCACGCGCGCTCCTGAAAGGCTGATCGCCTTTAAGATTTTCTTAGCAGATTCGCTGCATTCTTGGGGCAGTGGTCACTGCCAGATGCGGGTGCGAGAGTGCGCGTTTTCGCGTCCCATGTCAGGTTGCGATTTGCTTCTGAAAGTGGACAGTCAGGTCGATCGGCATATTGCATCGGCACATGGCACGATGTGCGTGTCTGATCGGCCTGACATGTTTCTTTGCCACGGTCTTCTTTGTCACGTTCAGAGTCTGTTGGATCTGTAAAAACACTTCAGGGCACGACCGGAAAGGCCGTGCCCTGAGTTTGTGTCGAGAGGGCATTCTTTCGAGGCCTAGACCCTTCAGGGCACCAGTTTGCCGGGGTTCATCAGGTTCTTGGGGTCCAGCGCGGCCTTGATCGTGCCCATGACCGCCCAGGCGTTGCCATGTTCCTCGGGCATCAGGCCCTTTTTGCCCATGCCGATGCCATGTTCGCCGGTGATCGTACCGCCATGGGTCAGCGCGCGTTCGGCCATGCGATGGCCCAGACGCTTGGCTTCCGCAATGTCGTCTTCATTGCCATCCTCAACCAGCAGGATCGCGTGAAAATTCCCGTCGCCGACATGGCCAAGGATCGGCCCGTCGAGCCGCGATTGTGCAATGTCGGCGGCGGTTTCTTCAACCGCCTGTGCGAGGTTGGAAATCGGCACGCAGATGTCGGTGACAACGGCCTTATGCTGTTTCTTGAGCGCCAGAATGGCCCAATAGGCGTGGTGGCGCATGGTCCAGAGCGCCGTGCGATCTTCGGCCTTGGTCGCCCAGTCGAAATCCGAGCCGCCAAAATCATGAACGATTTCGCCAAACATTTCGACTTGCTCGGCCACAGCCTGTTCCGAGCCGGTGAATTCCACGAAGAGATGCGGTTTCAGTGGAAATTCCGAACCGGAATACTGGTTCACGGCGCGCACGCTTTCGGCATCCAGGAATTCGATCCGGGCCATTGGCAGCCCCACCTGAATCGTGGCGATCACCGCCTCGACCGCGGCGGGCATTTCTTCAAAAGAACAGACGGCGGCGGAAATGGCTTCGGGCTGGCCATGCAGGCGCAGGTTCATTTCGGTGACCAGCCCAAGCGTGCCTTCGGAGCCGACAAACAGCGAGGTCAGGTCATAGCCGGAGGAGGATTTGCGCGCGCGCGATCCGGTATGGATGATCGTGCCATCTGCCAAAACCACCTCAAGGCCGATCACGTTTTCCCGCATCGTGCCATATTTCACCGCTGTGGTGCCCGAGGCGCGGGTCATCGCCATGCCACCAAGCGAAGCATTGGCCCCCGGATCGACCGGGAACATCAGACCGGTGGTGCGCAGCTCGACATTCAGCTCTTCGCGCGTCACGCCGGGTTGCACCACAGCGTCCATATCCGCGTCATTGACATGCAACACCTTGTTCATGCGTTGGAAGTCCACGACCACGCCGCCATGGATCGCCAAGGTTTGCCCCTCAAGCGAGGTGCCCGCCCCAAAACCGACGACCGGAATGTCATGGGCGTGGCAGATTTTCATCATCGCGGAGACTTCCGCCGTCGTTTCGGGAAAGACGACGGCATCGGCCAGCGTGAGGGGGAACCAGGTTTCGGACATGCCATGCTGTTCGAGATCGGACTTGGAACGGCTGATGCGACCCTCTAGAACAGAGGAAAGCTCGGCATAAACGGTATCGGAAATCATAGCGGACTCGCTGTCTGTTGCGGCTGGCAGACCATAGAGGAAACCGTCCGGCAGGAAAAGCATGGGATCCCGCGGCGAGCTGTTAAATTATGCCGAACCGGAGGCGCGGGATCGGCGCAGCAACGGTGTTGCGTGAAAGAGGAGCAGTGGTGCGAGATGTCCGACGAAAAACAATCCTATCCCCAGCGCGCCCTCTGTGACATTCGCGACGGTCTGAAAGAGACGCTGGCACTGGTGCGCACGCGCGGACCAAGCCAGATCCAGTTCTGGTTCATCGCCCTGCTGATCGGGATTGCCTCGGGCTTTGCCGCGCTGTTGTTTCGCAAGGGAATCGACCAGTTGCAGGCGTTTCTCTATGGCACCAAAGATCTGCACCATCTGCACAGTATCGCAGGTGAGATGCCGTGGTTTTGGGTCCTGATCCTGCCGGTGATCGGCGGTCTGGCCGTGGGCATCATCCTGAACTGGTTTACCCCGGATGGACGGGTGCGGTCTGTCGCCGATGTGATCGAAGGTGCGGCGCTGAATTCCGGGCGGGTGGAAAAACGGGCGGGTCTTGCCTCAGCGGCGGCTTCGCTGATCACCCTGTCGACGGGCGGATCCTCGGGGCGAGAGGGGCCGGTGGTGCACCTTGCTGGCGTTTTGTCGACCTGGGTGTCCAACCGACTGCACGCCGACGGGATCACCGGGCGCGACTTGCTGGGCTGCGCCGTGGCGGCGGCGGTCTCTGCGTCCTTCAATGCCCCGATTGCCGGGGCGCTGTTCGCGCTGGAGGTGGTGTTGCGCCATTTTGCGGTGCATGCCTTTGCTCCCATTGCCATCGCCTCGGCGGCAGGCACAGTGATCAACCGGATCGAATTCGGCGGCGTGACAGAGTTTTCTCTGGCCACGGACGGGGCGTTGACTTTTTATGTTGAACTGCCGGCCTTTCTGCTCCTGGGGTTGATCTGCGGCATCGTGGCCGTGCTTCTGATGCGCACCATTTTTATGGCCGATGACTTCGGCTCATGGGTTCAGGAGAAACTGCATCTGCCGCCGGTGCTGCGCCCGGCGGCGGCGGGACTTTTGCTTGGTGTCATTGCGATTTTTTTCCCGCATATCATCGGCGTGGGCTATGAGACGACATCGCGAGCGCTGACCGGAAACCTCTTGGTCTGGCAGGCCATGGTCTATGCGGTGCTTAAGGTGATTGCTGTGTCCATCACTATGGCCGGGCGTATGGGTGGGGGCGTTTTTTCGCCTTCGCTGATGGTCGGGGCACTGACCGGGCTGGCCTTCGGGTTGATCGCGACGGCGGTGTTTCCGGATGTGTCGGGCATGGCGACGCTCTATGCGCTGGCTGGCATGGGGGCGGTGGCCGCTGCGGTTCTGGGCGCGCCGATTTCAACCACGCTGATTGTCTTTGAATTGACCGGCGACTGGCAGACGGGACTTGCGGTGATGGTGGCGGTCTCACTTTCGACGGCGCTGGCCTCGCGGTTGGTGCATCGCTCCTTCTTCCTGACGCAGCTGGAACGTCGGGGCGTGCATCTGGCGGCGGGACCCCAGGCCTATCTTCTGGCCACGGTGCGGGTGCACCAATGTTATCGCGCCCCCGATGCGCCGCGCGCTGCCTCGGAGGAGACCTGCAAGGAACTGATCAACCAAGGCGTCTACCTGTCGCCCAATGCCACGTTGGAGAATGCGATGCCATTGTTTGAAAAGAACAATCTTGTGTTTATTCCGGTGGTGACCCTGCATGAGGACACCGGGCCGGAATTGCATGGGGCGCTGTTTCATGTCGACGCGTTGCGGGTGTTCAACCGCAAACTTGCCGCCACAGCGGCCGAAGAACACAGCTGATCGAACGGCATTTTCCCGGTTCAGAATGCAAAAACTGCGCTGTCCTTTCTGGACTGCGCAGTCTCTTTCGCTGCCATTGCGGGGCGTAGCCCCGGCACGGAGCCGTCTTAAAGCTGCTCCACGGCGGCCTTTTGCGGGTAGAAGGCGATGAAATCCTTCAGTTTTGCCAGGCGGTCCTTGGGGTCTTCATAGGACCAGGCTGCATCTGCGATCACCACGGATTTGGTGTGAATGGCGAAATGTTTGGCCGTACCTTTGAACGGGCACACCGACACGGTGTCCGAGGGTTCTAGAAAGGCCATGGCCAGATCTTCGCGCGGAAAATAGATCACCGGGGGAAAATCGCCCTCGCTCAGTTCCAGCGCGCGGGCGGTCTCGCCCAGTACCGCGCCGCCGGCGCGCACGACCCATTTGCCCGGTGCGGGCCGGATGCTGATGTGTTCTCCCATATTGGTCGAGTCCCTTATGCTTGGATTTTGGCGCAACCTATCAGTGTTTTAGGCAAAGGTATATGTCATACCGGTGACACCGCTTGTCGCAGCCAGTCGCGTGCGGTTTCAGAGAGCCTTGGCGCGATTTTGTCCCAGACCTCTGCATGGTAATCGTTGATCCAGTCGCGTTCCCAAGGCGCCAGTTCGTCCGCCAGGATCAGCGAACGATCAATCGGCACCCAGGTCAGGGTTTCAAACGCCAAAAGGTCGCGCCCATCAGCGCCGGGCTGGTCAGGAGCCTTGCGCACCGCGATCAGGTTTTCGATGCGGATGCCATAGGCGCCTTCACGGTAATATCCCGGCTCATTGGACAGGATCATGCCTTCGCGCAGGGGCAGTGTGGAAACACGTGAAATCCGCTGCGGTCCTTCATGCACAGACAGGTAGGCGCCGACACCATGGCCGGTGCCATGATCATAGTCGCGCCCCATCCTCCAGAGCGGCGCCCGCGCCAGCGCGTCCAGATGCGCACCCGCCACGCCGCGCGGAAACTGGCTGGCGGAAATGGCGATCATGCCCTGCAGCACGGCTGTGAAGGCCGCGCGTTCTTCGCCGCCGACATCGCCCAGAGCAATGGTACGGGTGATGTCGGTGGTGCCGTCCGGGTATTGCCCGCCACTGTCGATCAGCAGAAGCTCCCCTTCTTTCAGCGCACGGTTGGTGTCGTCTGTCACCCGGTAATGGACGATCGCCCCGTTGGGGCCACTGCCACAAATCGTGTCAAAGGAGATTTCCCTGAGCTGATTGGTCGCCGACCGGCAGGCTTCGAGCTGCTTGGTGACTTCGATCTCGGTCAGGTCCTCGGGCATCTGTTCCGACAGCCAGGCCAGAAATTCGACCATGGCCGCACCGTCGCGCAGGTGAGCTTCGCGCATGCCGGCAATCTCGGCTTCGGTCTTGCAGGCCTTGGGTAGAATGCAGGGATCTTCGCCGGGGACGATCTGCGCCGCGCGCATCAGGGTCTTGATTGCATGGGGCGCCGAATGCGGATCGACGAGAACCGGTCCGCTCAGCTCCGACAGGGCGTCGGAAAACGCCTCGCGCGGGGCAAGGGTGATGCGCGGATCAGGGCCCAGGTGCGCGTATTTTGAGGCCTCATCGAACAGCATCAGACGTCCGGTCGTGGTCAGGATCGCAAAGGCCTGCACCACGGGATTATGCGCAATGTCGGTGCCGCGAATGTTGAGCAGCCAGGAAATGCTGTCGGGCAGGGTGAGCACCACGGCCTCCGCGCCCCTGGCGATAACCGCCTGACCGATTTCGGCAAATTTCTCTTCCGAAGTCTTTCCGGTCAATTCGTAGGGCTGCACGCTCACCGGTGCGCTGGGGCGGTGCGGGCGGTCGCTCCAGATCCGGTCGACAAGGTTCGTGACCGCCACCATGTCCTGATTACTGGCGTCCAGAGTGCTGCGCAACTCGTCGATTTCTGCGATCGTATGCAGCCATGGGTCAAAGCCGATCTTGCGTGCACCGCAGTGTTGCAGCCAGCCGGACAAACGGGTTTGCGGCCAGTCCACATAGTCGAAAATCGCGGGATCGCATTGCGCGCGCACTTGAACGGTATAGCGCCCATCGGTGAACATCGCGGCCCGGTCGCGCAGGATGACGGCAAAGCCCGCAGAGCCGGTAAATCCGGTCAGCCAGGCCAGCCGGTCATCGCAGGGCGCGACATATTCGCCCTGATGGGCATCGGCACGCGGCACGATGAATGCGTCCAGTCCCGCTTCCGCCATGGCGGTGCGCAGTGCTGTCACGCGCGGGGCAGCCTGTTCCGGTCGGGAGGTCACGTCAAAGCTTTGGAACATTTTACAATGTGCCTTCTTGTTTCATTCATTTTGTCTGTCTTCCCCGGCGCGGGCCGGAGGGGGCGCGGTTCAGGACGCGCGGGCAATGCCCATAACACGAGCACGAGCGCGCGGATCACTGTCAAACAGTGACGCCAGCTGTTCTGTCATCGCCCCGGCCAGCTGTTCAACATCGGTGATGGTCACTGCGCGGTCGTAATAGCGCGTCACGTCATGGCCGATACCGATCGCGAGAAGCTCCACCTGTTTGCGGGTTTCGATCATCCGGATCACATCGCGCAGGTGCTTTTCAAGATAGTTTGCCGGGTTCACCGACAGCGTGGAATCGTCAACCGGCGCCCCGTCGGAGATCACCATCAGGATCTTGCGCGCCTCGCTGCGTCCGATCATCCGGCGGTGTGCCCATTCTAACGCCTCGCCGTCGATGTTCTCCTTAAGCAGCCCCTCTTTCATCATCAGGCCAAGGTTGGCGCGGGTGCGGCGCATCGGTGCGTCGGCGGATTTGTAGATGATATGACGCAGATCGTTCAGCCGTCCGGGCTGCTGTGGGCGCCCCTGTCCAAGCCAGTCTTCGCGTGACTGCCCGCCTTTCCAGGCGCGGGTGGTAAAGCCCAGCACCTCGACCTTGACGTTGCAGCGTTCCAGCGTGCGCGCCAGAACATCCGCGCAAATCGCGGCGATGGAAATCGGGCGGCCGCGCATCGAGCCGGAATTGTCGAGCAGAAGCGTCACCACGGTGTCGCGGAATTCAGTGTCCTTTTCGACCTTGAAGCTGAGCGGGGTGGTGGGGTTGGCCACCACGCGCGCCAGACGACCCGCGTCGAGAATGCCCTCTTCGCGGTCAAATTCCCAGGACCGGTTCTGTTGCGCCTGCAGGCGACGTTGCAGCTTGTTGGCCAGACGCGACACGGCGCCCTTGAGCGGTTCCAGTTGCTGATCGAGATAGGCGCGCAGCCGTTCCAGCTCTGCCGGTTCTGCGAGTTCTTCGGCGGCGATCTCTTCGTCGTATTGTGTTGTAAAGGCGTGATAATTCGGATCCGCATCGGAAATGGGGGCCGGGCGGGGCGGTTCGGCCTCGGCTTCGTCCTGCGGCAGTTCGACCTCTTCGGTGAACTCTTCGTCGGCCATGTCGTCGGAGGACACGGAGGCCTCCTGCATGTCCTGCTGTTCGTCCTGGGCGCTTTCCGGGCTGGCCTCGCTGTCGTCGTCCTGATCCTGTTCTTCGCCCTGGGACTCAGGCTCTTCTTCCTGTTCTTCGGTTTCGGCAGACTGATCTTCCTCGGGGTCCGTTTCGTCGGGGTCTTCTCCCAACTGATCGCCAAACCCAAGCTCTTCGATCACGCGCCGCGCCAGCCGGGCGAAGCCTTGCTGATCGTCGAGAACCGCGTCGAGGTCGGTGAAAGTGTCCTGCGTCTGGCCATCGATGAAATCGCGCCACAGATCGGTGATCGTATCTGCGCCTTTGGGCAGCGGACGGCCCGAGGCCAGTTCGCGCATGTAATAGCCCATGGCCTGCGCCAAAGGTGCATCTTCGCGTTTGGTGATGCCGTCATAGCCGCGCCGGGTGGCCTCATTCATGATTTTGGCATCAATGTTTTTCGCGGTGCCGGGCATGTGGCGCGCGCCGACCGCCTCGCAGCGTGCGGTTTCCAGAGCGTCATAGATTTCAAAAGCCATCTGCCCCTGCGGTGCATAGCGCTGGAAGGTCGAGGCCTTGTGATACTTGTGGCGCAAGGCCAGCGCATCGGCGGTTCCGCGCGCAATCAGCACCTCTTCCTTCGACATCCGGCGCGATATTTGGGGCAGCCGCACGGTGTCGCCGGACAGCCCCGAGGGGTCCATGGAATAAGTGACCGTCAGCTCCCCGTCATCGGCCAGCACTTTGGTGGCTTCGGCAAGCGCTTTTTTGAACGGATCTGCAGGGTTGTCGGATGGCTTTTTCATGCCCCCGTTAAACCATGCGCGCGACAGGGCGGCAAGCGAAAGCGCGCGCTGAAACAGCGGTTTGCCCTCATGCTCCGTGTTGCACAGTCAAGACAGCAATTGTGCACATAGAACGGTGTTGAATCCTGCCGCTGGCCCCCTCTATGTTTCGCGGCAACGGCGCTCCGTCCTCTCCTTCCCCTCTGTGTTCGTGGGTGCCAGAACAAAAGGAATTTATCTATGTCTGCACCGAAAATCGCAATTGTAATCGGTTCCACCCGTGACGCCCGTTTCGCCGACAAGCCGGCACAATGGCTGCTCGACAAAGTGTCTTCGATGACCACTGAGCTGTCCTTCGAACTGGTCGACCTGAAAGACTACAAGCTGCCGCTGTTCAACGAGATGGCTTCGAACTTGTGGATGCCGTCCGCCGATGAAAACGCCATCGCATGGCAGGAAAAAATGGCCGAGTTCGACGGCTACATCTTCCTGACCCCGGAATACAACTCCTCGATGCCGGCCTCGCTGAAAAACGCGCTGGATCAGGCTGGCAAAGAGTGGGTGCGCAAGCCGGCTGCCGTCATGGGCTATGGCGCCGTGGGCGCTGCCCGTGCAATCGAGCACCTGCGTGCCGTCGCAATCAACCTGCAGATGGTGCCGGTGCGGTCCGCTGTCTACATTTCTGGTTCCGACTTTTTCAAAGTCTCGCCGCTGGGCGCCAATGGCGAGATGTCCGAAATCGAAGCCGGCATCCTGCCGTCTGTCGAAGCCATGCTGGGCGACCTGACCTGGTGGACCAAAGCCACGAAAGCTGCGCGCAACTGAACGTCGCGACCATGCTGAATTGGGAAAGGCCTGCGCAAGCAGGCCTTTTTGCTGTCTGGAACTGATTTGCTGTCGGGGGCTGAGATCTCAGCCGCCCAGCACCATGGCGCGGCATTGTGCGATCTGGTGGCGGGCGAGGCGGTCTGCCTGCGCGGCCTCATCAGCGTCAAAGGAATATTGCGCCAAGCTGATCAGTTCGATCTGTGCCACGCGCCCGGCTCGTGTCAGGCGTTCGAAATATACGCGGTCCTCCGGAGCGATCGTGGCCGCAAGCAAATCGTCCATGTCTTGGCTGAGCCGGATCAATTGAGCGCTGTCCGTGGTGGTTTGCGCCTGTGCCTGCGCACTCAGCCGTCCGGCACAATAAGCAAAGCTGCGGGCCAGTTCCTGTGGTGAGAGCGCGAGGGCGGGGGACGCCGCCACCCAGAGGGCCAGAAGGGTGGCCGCGGCGCGGGGTAGGCAGGCGTTTCGCCTGTGGATAACTTTGCGGCTTTGCTCTGACATAACCCCGAATGTGTCGTGAAACTGTTACAAACAGCCTATGCGCGACCGGGTTCGTCTGACAAGCCCCTGCACAGACCGGGGCGCCAAACGCAAAAGCGGCCCCGCAGGGCCGCTGAATGTCTCCTCAGTTGGGCCTATGATGCCCGATCATCAGATCACTTTGCCGTCGAGGCCGCCGACTCGGGCAGTTCCTCGTCAAAACAGCGCTGATAGAACTCGGCCACCGTCTGGCGTTCCAGTTCATCGCATTTGTTGAGGAAGGTGAGGCGGAAGGCATAGCCGATGTTGCGGAAGATCTCGGCGTTCTGTGCCCAGGTGATCACGGTCCGCGGGCTCATCACGGTCGAGAGATCGCCGTTCATGAAAGCGGTCCGGGTCAGATCGGCGACGGAGACCATCTGCGAGATGTCCTTGCGGCCTTTTTCATTGTTGTAATGCGGGCATTTCGACAGAACAATGTTCGCCTCGGCATCATGGCTGAGATAGTTCAGCGTTGCGACCAGCGACCAGCGGTCCATCTGGGCTTGGTTGATCTGCTGCGTGCCGTGATACAGCCCGGTGGTGTCGCCAAGGCCCACGGTGTTCGCGGTGGCAAACAGACGGAAATAGGGGTTCGGCGTGATCACTTCGTTCTGATCCATCAGGGTCAGCTTGCCGTCATGTTCCAGAACGCGCTGGATGACGAACATCACATCTGCACGGCCCGCGTCATATTCGTCAAAGACGATGGCGCAGGGGTTGCGCAGCGCCCAGGGCAGGATGCCTTCCTGGAACTCGGTGACCTGCATGCCGTCACGCAGCTTAATGGCGTCTTTGCCGATCAGGTCGATCCGGGAAATGTGGCTGTCGAGGTTCACACGCACGGAGGGCCAGTTCAGGCGGGCGGCAACCTGTTCGATATGGGTCGATTTGCCTGTGCCGTGATAGCCCTGAACCATGACGCGGCGATTGTGGGAAAAGCCCGCCAGAATGGCCAGCGTCGTGTCCGGGTCGAATTTATAGGTCGGGTCAAGATCCGGAACGCGGTCGCTTGCTTCGGCAAAGCCTTTGACTGTCATATCGGTGTCAATTCCAAAGACATCGCGCACAGAGATGACTTCGGTGGGTTTTGCATTCGCGTCCATGATTTCGCCCGTATATTCTCAATTGTTCTCTCAGAAGACTTCGTGCCCTATCGGCGCGCCGTGTGCAAGGGGCAGGGCGTGGATCGGGTGCGGTTATCGCGGCCATGCGGCAAGAAGCCCGGTAACGCGCGCGTGAAAACATGTGATCAGCTGAATGTGGTCCATAAGTTGAGAGCCCCCGTACCCCTTACAACCTCGACACTGGGTCGGGGCTTTAAGGGAGAGACATCATGAAACGCACTTTCTTCACTGCCGCCGCTGCAGGCCTGATCGCAACCGCCGCTTTTGCAGACGGGCATATGACCGAAAATCCGATGGTGGGAGGGGCCGCGATGTTCCCGGATAAGACCATCGTGGAAAACGCTGTGAATTCCGCCGATCACACCACCCTGGTGGCCGCCGTGAAAGCTGCGGGCCTGGTCGAGACGCTGTCGGGCGAAGGTCCGTTCACCGTGTTCGCCCCGACCAACGCCGCTTTCGACAAGCTGCCGGACGGCACGGTTGAAACGCTTCTGAAGCCGGAAAACAAGGATCAGCTCACCAAGATCCTGACCTGCCATGTCGTGGCCGCAGACGCCATGTCTGATGCCATTCGCGGCATGATCGATGACGACGGCGGTGCGCACCCGGTGCCGACCGTGGGCGGGTGCACTCTGGAAGCCCGCTACGATGGCGACGCCATCATGATCGAGGATGAACAGGGCAATGTGGCCAATGTCACCATCGCTGACGTCGATCAATCGAACGGCGTGATCCATGTGATCGACACGGTTCTTTTGCCGGCGATGTAAACGCGCCGTTCCGCAAATCCGGAGGGTTACAGATAGGGACGCCGCGCGGTCGGCGTCCCTTTTTGCCTGAATGTCTTCAGAAAATCGCTGGAAAACGCTGGGGGATGTTTGCCTTGTACAGCGTTCATGCCTAGATACCGCAGACTGGTGTTTAAGCGGGGATTTGCAGATGAGTGGCCTTTTGGCGCTATTGGACGACGTGGCTGGGATTGCGAAAATTGCGGCGGCGAACGTGGATGACATCGCAGGCCAAGCGGTCAAGGCCTCGGCCAAGGCGGCGGGTGCGGTGATCGACGATGCCGCCGTGACCCCGAAATATGTTCATGGCTTCGCCCCGGCGCGCGAATTGCCGATCGTCGGCAAGATCGCCCTTGGTTCGATCCGCAACAAGCTGTTGATCCTCTTGCCTTTGGCGTTGCTGCTATCTGTCTTTGCGCCCTGGATGATCACCCCGCTGCTGATGCTGGGCGGGTCCTATCTGTGTTTCGAGGGGGCGGAGAAGGTCTATCACCTTTTCAAGCCGCACGCTCCCCATGCCGATGGCCAACCCGCTGAAGCCGGAGATCCCGCGCATCTGGAAGAGGCAAAAGTGTCCGGCGCGGTGAAAACCGACTTTATCCTGTCGGCAGAGATCATGACCATCATTCTGGCCGCGCTTGACCCGGGCGGGTCACTTTGGATGCGGGCGGGGGCGCTGGCGATTGCCGGGATCATCATCACCGTCGTGGTCTATGGGGGTGTGGCGCTGATCGTGAAGGCCGATGACTTCGGCCTCTGGCTGACCCGTGTCGGGCGTCTGTCCACGACGCGCGCTCTGGGACGCGGAATCGTGAAGTTCATGCCCGTCTTCATGTCGGGACTGATGATTGTCGGTACGGCGGCAATGATCTGGGTCGGCGGATCTATCGTGATCCATGGGCTTTATGAACTCGGGATTCCGCATCCCTATGAGGACATCCATCGCCTCGCCGTGGCCGCAGGCCATGCGGTGGAGGGCGCGGCAGGCGCGATTGAATGGACGGTCACCGCCTTCTGTGACGGGGTGCTGGGATTGATGTACGGCTTGTTCCTCATTCCGATTGTTGGCCGCATCATCAACCCGATCATCCAGTCGGTTACCAAGAGACGCAAGGCGCAGCACTGAACTGGGCGCAGCTCTGATCTTGGGGACGGTTCAGGACGCCGGATCGGGGTGCCTCCATGACAGTGAGGGAATGCTGACCGCCAGAATCTGGCCGCGCATGCGTCTGTGGATGTCTGTTCGCAAGGCCGTGTCAGAGGTTCCGATCTCCTGCATGGCCACCTGTGAAAATGACGCCATGATCCCGGAGTAGGCATTCAACGCATCGGCCTCTGCCTGTGTGAGCTTCAAAGACGAGACCTTGACTGGGAGCGTCAGAATGTCCGGGGCCATGGTGAGCAGGTCCTTGAGCGTGTTGCCGTCATTTGGTGCCCCCTCAAAGCGCGTCAGAAGGTCGAGGGTTCTGTTGCGCATGAGATAGGCGCAGGCGGAGCCGTCCTGAGCCTGCTCGCACCAGTCGCGCAGGATGACGTCTGCTGGCGTATAGGCGCGGGGCAACTGCGCATCATAGCGCAGCCGCAGACTGTTGCAGGCGTGTACGGCGCCCCTGTGGCAAAGCTGACCTTGTTCTTGGGTGATGGTGTCCGCAGGGGCAGTGGAAAGCGCGGCTTTGACGGAACAGCTGTTCAGGGACCCCAGATCGCAGCCTGCCTGCGCATATTGCGCGGCCGTCGCGCGGTCCGGACGCAGAAAGTCGCAGCTCCGCGATCCGACGCGCATGCCTTTGTTGTAGACGGTACAGTGTCCGGTTTTCCCGCTTTGATAGGCCGCGGCAACTTCGAAACAGGCATGGCCCTCGCCGGTTTCACAGCGGGCGATCAAAGGGCGCATGGTTTTGAGCATGTACCTCATGCGCACATCGACATCACTGAGCACAAACCAGATGCCGGTGATGACAAAGCCCAGAAAGGCCATCCCATAGAGCCAGGTTTTGAACGCATATCCCTGACGTCGTTTCCGGTCGCGGGTGAAGGATGAAAAGGCGAGAATCCATGCGGCCATGGTGCCTGTCAGAATGCCAAGGGATATCAAAAAAGGAGAGATCATACCGGAACGCCAATATGCGGAACGGGATCAATAAAAAGGCGCATCGAAATGCGCCTTTGTTTTGCTTTCAAAGCCCGGCTCACTTGAACCAGCGGCTGTCTTTGAGCTGATCCCAAGCCCAGACCACCTGTTGCAGCTGCTCTTCCTGTGACCGGTCCCCGCCATTGACGTCAGGGTGCAGGATCTTGATCAGGGATTTATACTGCTTCTTGATCTCCGCCTTGGACCAATGGTCCTTGGCTTCGAGGATCTCGATGGCCTGACGTTCCACCGGGGGCAGCTTGCGCGTGGGTGCACCCGGATCTGTCTTGCCCGGGTTGCGGGTGGCGTTGTCGCCCAGAACTTCATGCGCATCGTCGATACCCAGTCGTTCCCAGGCGCGTTGTTCGACCGATTTGCGCCCAAAGGGCTTGGTCGGGCGCTCCCCGGTTTGCGAAGCTTTATAAGCCGCATCCATCTCTTCTTCGGTGGCGTTGTTGAAGAAGTTCCATTTGAGATTGTATTCCCGGACGTGCTCTTTGCAGAACCACTTG